>JBOHVN010000081.1:0-13221 GCA_050735675.1 Binatia bacterium
CCCCGAAGAGCAGAGAAGCTTTCTCAGTTTGTCTTTGACCAGAAACGACCACTGGCTGCCGGCCGGAGCGGGGGGAAATTCCAGCCCCTCCATCAGCAACAGCGATTTGATGCGCTGCTTCATCGCCGCCACCTCGCTGACCAAGGCGTCGCGCAGTTGGGTCAAATGGCGCAGCTCGCGATACAACGTCGAGGGAACATGGATGCTCTTGAGCTGGCCCCCACGCAGATTTTCCGCTATCCCTCGGCTATCGAGCTTATTGGTCTTCACTCGTTGTCCTGGGGCTTTGGGGATCATCGATGGCGAGGCTATCAAGCAAGGGTACTGTTGAGCGGCCAGCCCATCATACAGTCCGTACCCCGTCGGCCCGGCCTCATAGGCAAAGGCCACCTTCTTGTCGCCGTAGTGCTTGCGTACATGGTTCAGCAGATGAGCCACACTATACGGCATGCGCATCGACTTGAGAAATCCCTGATGATCGGTAAAGCTCACCGAGATACTTTTCTTGTCCACATCGAGTCCGGCAAACACGTCGTAGTCACGAGGAATGAAAGTCTGGCTTCCCATCGCAGTGCCTCCTTGGTCCAACGGCTGATAGATTTCAGCCAGTGTACTCCCACGGAGCGCTCGCGGTACAGCTCGACATCCATCACACAAGTCTCAGGGCGAACGGCTAAGTGCTCAAACTTCAATGACGCGACCCCCGTTTGTGGTGAGCTCCGTCGAACCAAACTTTCATCGTGTCTCGTCCCGGGTATTCTCGGTCATCTCTCCAGAGGGGGGGATTCTGTCCAATATTGAACCGATTCCAATGTTTTCTTAGCTGTTATTATCCAAGCGATCCAGGCAAGCTCGAATACTCCCCGTAGCCATGGCAATGCTCGTGTCTGCGGCGCCGTAGTAAAGACGCAAGGTGTCGCCATCGGAAGCGATCGTCGTGCCGCAGGGGAAGACGACGTTGTCGACATCGCCGCGCTGCTCATAGTCTTTTTGCGGACCAAAGACCCACTCTTCGTTACGTTTCAGGCAACGCTCCGGCGCTTGCAAATCAAACAAAGCAAGTCCCAAGCGGTAAATCGCGCCGGCGGCCGTTTGGCGCACGCCATGATAAATTACCAACCAGCCTTGAGGTGTTAATACGGGCGGAGGCGAGAGCCCGATTTTGTTAGCGTCCCACCAGCCGCCGCGGCGCGCTTCGAGCATCAGCTTGTGGCTACCCCAGTGGCATAGGTTCTCGGAAAAAGATATCCACATATGCGCGCGCGGCGCGCTCACCGGGCGATGGATTAAAGCCCATTGACCGCCGATGCGATGGGGAAGCAGGGCCGCGTCTTTGTCTTCCGGCGGCATGATTACGCCATAGCGCTCGAAGCTGGAAAAATCTTCCGTGAGCGCGAGGGATACCCCCGGGCCGTCGCGCGTGTACGCGGTGTAGACGACGGCATATTTGTTCAGTTCCTCAACATAAGTTATGCGCGGATCTTCAATACCCCACAACTCTTCCGGAAAATGTTCGGGATCGGCCGGCATCGTCGGCCGGGACTCGATCTGCCAGTGATCCACGCCGTTGACCGAGCGGGCGACACACAAATGAGAATGTCCCCGGCGATCCTCCACGCGGCATAACAAGAGCGTCGTGCCGTCAGGCAGTAATGTGGCGCCTGGGTTGAAAACGCTATTTACTGGATAGGGCCAATCGGCGGCGGTTAAAATGGGGTTGTGTGTGTGACGTTGAAAGAGTTCGACATGATGATTGGCCATTAAGATCCTGCCTCCACGGTCAGGAGTGTATTTTCAGCCAGACGCAGTTCCAGCACGGCCTGAAGAAAGGCCAGGGAAGACTCCGCGCCCTGATTTTCGTTCGCACGGTCGGGATGCAAACCATCTCGACAACCACCCGTCGTCGGATCGTAGATAGGAAGGTTAAGATCGTTGCGGCCGAGGAACCAGTCAAAAGCGCGCCGTGCTTCCTTGTACCAGTTCTTGTCGCCGGTGATCCGATGCGCTTCGAGGCAAGCGGACACCATGCCTTGAGCTTCCACCGGCTGCTGATCGAAGCGGGCGCGTTCACCGCCGCGCCGATAAAAACCGTTGGAGCCGATGGGCACAAAATGACCGCCGTTCGCATCCGCGCGCTGCAAATCGGCCAGCCAACTGAGAGATTCCAAGCCCGTTTGGGTCATGTCATTGTTCGGTATCCATTGGCCGCACATGAGCAAAGCATGAGGCAGCGCGGCGTTGCAGTACGTCAGCGCGTTTTCGTACCAGCGCCATTCGTCGGAGCGATGGCTTTGGTACAAAGCCATCAGCCGCCCGGCCAATTCGTCGCGCACTTGGCCGGCTCTGCGATCGCCATCGTAGCGCCTGAGATACTCGTGGATGCCGATGAGGGCGAAAGCCCAAGCCCGCGGGCTGGTCGTGTCGATGATCGCCGGCAACGCCTGCTCAAAAAGCCGCCCAGCCATGCTTTGCAGAGCCGGCGCCCTGGAACGGCCCAAGAGAGCGCCCAACGCCCACAAGGTGCGGCCATGGCTGTCATCTGAGCCGCGTTCTTCCAACCAGTTGCGCTGGTAGTCCATGAAATTACGAAAGCGTTTGGTATCGGAGTTGAAAGCGTAGCAGACAAAGGCCAGATAGCGGGAAACCAGCTCGAAGGCCTCCGGGTTGCCCAAATCCTCGAGCAGAGCGCTGACGAGCAGAGCGCGCGCGTTGTCGTCGATGGTATAACCTTCTCGGTAGTTTGGCAATGTGAAAAACGCGTGTTGTAACATGCCGGTATCATCGGTCATGCGCCGCAAGTGATCCAGTTTGAGCGGCGGCAGTTCGGCCGGCCGCTTGTCGAGCGGCTTCACCGCGAAAACACTCGGCGTGAAATTGCGCCGTTCGGCTCTGGCGCGGGCAAAACTCTCCAGGTAGCGGCGCGCTACCTGCGGCCAGATCATCTCGCGTCCAAACATATATGCGCGCTTGCGCATGGCGTGGCGCTTGGCCTCGTTGTCCAATAGGTCGATGACTTGCGCGGCCAACGCCGGCGGATCGCGGAACGGTACCAACACGCCGCGTTCGTCAGCCAACATCTCTTCAGCGTACCAATAAGGCGTCGAGATGACGGCTTTGCCCGCGCCAAGCGTATAGGCCAGCGTGCCCGAGACGATCTGCGCCGGGTTTTGGTAGGGCGTGATATAGATGTCGGCTGCGCCGATGAACTCGACCAGTTCTTCCAACGTAACGAACTGATTATAAAAGATGACCTGACCTTCGACGCCTTTTTCCTGCGCGAGCCACTGCAAGGACAAACGATAGGTTTCACCGTCCTGTTGCTTGACGTGTGGATGGGTTGCGCCGACGATGAAATACACCACGTTGGGATGCTTGGCGAGTATCGCCGGCAAAGCCGCGATAACATTTTCGATTCCTTTGTTCGCGGACAGCAAGCCGAAACTGAGCAAGACAATTTTGCCTTCGACACCGAACAGATCTTTATGAAAGCCCGGGTCGACGAAGGATAGATCGGGAATTCCATGCGGAATCAGATCGATCTTCGCCGGTGAGACGCGATAGACCTCGCGCAAGAATGCCGCGCCGCGTTCGCTCATGACGACCACGCGATCCGATAACGCCGCCACTTCCTCCAAAACCCTGCGCTGGTGCGGATCCGGTTCGCGCAGAATGGTGTGAAGCGTCGTGACGATGGGCATGCGCAATTCACGCAGCAACGCCAAAATATGGCTACCCGCCCGGCCGCCGAAGATACCGTACTCAAACTGCAGGGACACGAGATCCACGCTATTGATGTTCAAGAAATCAGCGGCGCGGCGGTAAGAGTCGATGTCCTTCTCGACCAGTTCGAAACGCACTCTAGGAGGGTACGCATAGCCGGATTCGATGTCGTTTACGGGCAAGGCAATGCAAGTTGCGCCACGGTGTTCGGCGGCGACTGCTTCACACAAATCTGTGGTGAACGTCGCAATACCGCATTGGCGCGGCAAGTAGTTACCGATAAAGGCAATGCGATCGTTATCCAATTTGTTCGAATGCCGGTCCATAAGCATACCTCCTTATTCGCGATCGCCTCCTCTTTGTTTGCTATTTCCGGATGAAAAGCGCAAAGAGGCGGTACCCACAGGGACCGCCTCTTTAAAAACCCAGTCAAGACTGGACCGAGCATGCGCTAATTGGACTTTGGGATACCAACAGTTACATCGATCGTGACTATATCAGAGTTGGAGCATAAAGATACCCCGCTTTTGAATTTAAATAGTATTGCGACCGCTCGATGAGGCTCAGACTGTTACTATTGCTGGTGAATTTGCCGCATTCGAAACCCTATTGTCCAAAAAACTTTAGCTGCCCGGTCAATATTTTTTTCGTCGTATAAGCGATCACGATAGCGCGAAGGTCGCCGACGATGCAAACAAGCTTACCCACACGGCAACGCATCTAGCAGAGCGATACGAAAGTGTTAAACTTCCACCAGGTAGAACTTGATGGACTGCCGTCACGAAAGAGGATGCACCATGAAGCCTGGACTATTTGCGGTGATGTTGTTGATAGCCGGCTGTGCTCCCGCCCAAAGCCCTTACCGACCCGGACCGGCACCATACGGCGGCAGCACCGGGGCCGAAACCGGCAGCGGGGGCGTCACCAGCCAGACCGCGTCTCCGAACAGCTATGGCCAGGACGCCGTCGATTGCGAGCGCAAGGCCGCGCTCGCCGGTATCGGCAGCAAGGGCGCGGCGTTCTCCAACTGCATGAGAGCGCGAGGGCACACGCCGGGACGATAAGGCGTGAAGGCTCGCTTCGAGGATGTTACGCCGAGCGGGGCGCGCCGTTTTCCGCCGCGTATCGGTCGTGCAATCGAATCGGATCCGACTTTCGGCGCAGCCGCAGATTCAGCATCTCGACGAACACTGAAAATCCCATCGCAAAGTAGATGTAGCCTTTCGGAATGTGCACGTCGAAGCCTTCGACGATCAAGGTGAGGCCGATCAGCAACAGGAAGCTCAACGCCAGCATCTTGACGGTCGGATGGCGCTGAACAAAGCCGCCCACCGGACCGGCGAACACCATCATGAAGGCGATCGAGACGATGACCGCGGCGATCATGATCTCGATCTGCTCGACCATACCGATGGCGGTTATCACCGAATCCAGCGAGAAAACCGCGTCGAGCAGAAAGATCTGCACAACGACACTGGTAAAAGTCGCCTTCACCCGTGACGATGCGTGGCCGCGCTCGCCTTCGAGATTTTCGTGAATCTCGAAGGTCGCCTTGGCGAGCAGAAACAGCCCGCCAAGAATCAAAATCAGATCGCGCCCGGAAATTTCCTGGCCCAAAACGGTAAACAGCGGCGCCGTCAAGGCGATCACCCACGACAGCGAAAACAGCAAGATGCCGCGCATCACTATGGCCGCAGTCAGTCCGACATAGCGCGCGCGATTCTGCTGCGCGGGGGGCAACTTCCCCGCCAGAATCGAGATAAAAATGATATTGTCCACCCCGAGGACGATTTCCAAAGCCACCAGAGTTACGAAAGCAATCCAGGCCTGCGGATCGGCAATCCAGTCCATAAGACTCAAACCCTTTCTACAGAGTCGACGTTGTCACGCACTTGCTTCTTACCCGAAGCAGCCCCGTAGGTAAATGCATCGATCATAACAACCCTGCCCGTCGCGCAACCAAAGTTGAATTTTCCGCCCAAACGCACAAAGGGTGCTAAGAACGCATCCTTCGAGGTATTCGGAGTTTGCGTTGTGTCATGCTGAACGAACGTGAAGCATCTGCTTTGCGCTTTTCCGATTCATTCGATCAGGAAAAAAACCAGATTCTTACATTAACAGGTTGCTGAACAACCCGGATTGCAAGCTGCTCAAAAAGATCTCCGAGGCGAGGCGCGCAATGGACCGTGGATCGTGTCCGCCGAACCGTGGGCGCGAAATCCGCTACGATCACGAACACGTAACACGAATTCATACGTGCCGCATAGGCCTCAAAGTGCCGGCACAGGGCCATTTCGCCGCTACTACCTGGTCTTGACAAGCGGGGGGAAAGCGATATTTTTCGCCAGTACTTCGTACCTAGGAACGGAAAGGGGGTGATATTCATGTTTAAAGGAGTTCTAAGTTTCTTTGCAGTCGGCCTCTTTACCCTGTCCCTGACAGGTTACGTCGTCGCGGACGAAGTCAAGGGGAAGATCACCAAAGTGGGCGAAGAAGGGCGTGAGATAACGGTCAAGGCAAAGGACGGCAAAGAGGTCAGCGTTAAGATCAGCGGTAGCCGCACCTCCCTCGACGGCGTTAAGAGCCGCTCGGATTTGAAGGAAGGTCAGAGCGTCACGGTGGATCACGAGAAGGGTGAAGCCAAAAAAGTAAAGGTCACCAAGTAGGACGCCTAGGAGTCTGATGACTGCGGGGTGGGGCATAGTTTTCGTGCCCCGCCCCGGTTTTTGCCGGTTACTGTTCTCCTTCACAAGCCGTTGATTCCACTATCGATCGCCTCTTTCTTCTACTCGCACCGACCCATAGTAACTTGCCATTGAGTTGCGGCGTCACGTTGGGAGAGCTGCATAGGTTTCCTTTGCGTGACGGAGTCTTTGCCGCAAATGGTTGACTTCGCAGCGTTCCCTTTAATAGTCTGCCAATACATGGCGGATTGCTGAAAACATTTGCGCGCAGCTAAACTGAACGCGTCCAAGGTCGTTTTGTGAAAAGGGTTTTGGCCATCATTCTGGGCGGCGGCGCCGGCACCCGGCTCTATCCTCTCACCAAACTGCGCGCCAAGCCCGCCGTTCCGCTGGGCGCGAAATACCGCTTGATCGATATTCCGATCAGTAATTGCATCAACTCCGAGATTCAAAGGATTTACGTCTTAACGCAGTTCAACTCCGCCTCTCTCAACCGGCACATCGCGCGCACCTACCACTTGGCGGGGCCGGGCTTCTCCCAGGGATTCGTCGAGGTGCTGGCCGCGCAGCAGACGCCGGACAGCCCGAGCTGGTTCGAAGGAACGGCCGACGCGGTGCGCAAATATCTCTGGCTACTTGCCGAGTGGGATGTCGATCAGTATCTGATTTTATCGGGTGATCATTTATACCGGATGAATTACGCCGATTTTATCCATCGTCATCGGGAGACCAAAGCGGATATCACCATATCCGTGGTGCCGATCGATGAGAGCCGGGCCTCTGACTTCGGTTTGATGAAGATCGATAAAACAGGGCGCGTAACGGCTTTCAGTGAAAAACCCAAAGGCGATGCGCTCAAGTCAATGCAAGTAGACACAACCGTCCTTGGCCTGCCGCCTGATGAAGCGAAGAATTCGCCCTATATCGCGTCGATGGGCATCTACGTTTTTGAAAAGCAGGTCATGCACGATTTGTTGACCCAAGCCCCTGATCGAACGGATTTCGGCAGGGAAATCCTCCCGGGCGCCTTGAGCGGCCATAATGTGCAGGTTTATCTGTTCAACGATTATTGGGAAGATATCGGCACGATCGAGGCATTTTACAACGCCAACCTCGCGCTCACCGAGCAGCCGGATCCACCATTCAGTTTTTACGATGAAAAGGCGCCGATCTACACGCGCCCGCGCTATCTGCCGCCGACCAAGCTGCTCGACAGCAAAGTCACCGAATCAATGCTCGGCGAGGGATGCATTCTCAAGGAATGCACCGTGAAGCGGTCGGTCATCGGAATTCGCTCGCGGATCGAAACCGGCTGCGTCATCGACCATGCGTTGTTGATGGGATCGGACTTTTACGAATCGCCGGCGGAACGATTGCAAAATCTAGAGAGCGGAAAGATCCCCTTGGGAGTTGGCGCCAACACAACGATTCGCAAGGCGATTGTCGACAAGAACGCGCGCATCGGGCGCAACGTTCAGATCACAAACAACGACGGCGTAGTCGAGGCAACTCGCGAGGACTTCGGCTTTGTCATCCAAAACGGCATTGTCGTCATCATCAAGAACGCGACCATCCCGGACGGTCTGGTCGTATAGGCGGACGTCGAACTTGCGAATTGCGCAGTCGTCGCAGCACCGTTCTCGGATTTATCGCTTTAAAGATTCGCCGCCGGCAGCTGAACTCCCGGCTCGATAGTCCGAGGATCGTCTGCAGCCGGTTTGTTTTCGGAATTAGCCTTTTCATTGCGCCGCTGCATTCTGCGCGCCGCCTTCTGCTGCTGCTTCTCCTTGCGCGCCCAAGCTTTTTGCCGCTTCTTAAATGTTTCCATGATCTCCTCCTGAGTGTCTGTGAATGAACAGAGCGGTTACCGGAGTGAACCGCCGAACCTGAACCCGGTCAAGAGCCGACCGGGAACGCGTTAATTGGACGTTGAGATGAGAACGGCTACGTTGCCGCTCAAGTATAACAGAATTGGCGCGTTATGATACCCATGAGGTCGGCTTTTCACGGCATGGGCGTCTCGACGACGCGGTGCCCCAAGCTGCGTCCCTCGACCTTTACGACCTTGCGTCGCCTTCGACTTCGCCGCGCCGCTGCAGCGCGAGCGCAACACGCCAGCAGAGGGTTGCCCAGGCGGCGCCGGCACACCAGCCCGCGAGCACGTCGGTCGGCCAGTGGACGCCGAGATAAACCCGGCTAAGGCCGATCAAGAACGTGAGAAAGATGGCGACGGTCAAAACGTAAATCTTGACACGGGCGGGGCCCTCGACGCGCGACAAGAGAGCGCCAAGGGTCAGGTAGACGACAGCGGAAAGCATGGCGTGGCCGCTCGGGAAACTAGCGGTGTGCGCCTCGGCCAAGTGAGGAACAAGATCCGGTCGCACCCTGTCGACCATGAGCTTCAGGAGAATGCTCAGCAAAGCTCCGCCGCCGACCGATGCGAACACGAGCACGGCAGCGGCACGCTTGTTATCGACCAGCAGAAATCCAATAACGGCGGCCGTCATCAAGCTCAGAACCGTCGCCCCGCCGAGACTTGTGATATCGAGGAAGACGAGCTCGAGCCAGCTCGGACCGATCGGGTCTGAAACATCGACGGGACTGCGGAAAGCGAGCAGCACCGCGCGATCAAAGACATGCGGCTCGTCACCGACCATCTCCATCAGTTCGGCGAACAACAGCACCCCGCCGGTGACAATGAGAACTGAAACAAGGGTTCCCGCTTCGAGGATAGGCGCAAACCGGGCGCGGCGAATGTCAGACCAGCGAAAAGCCATAGTTAAAGATCCGCCTGTTGTTGTTCAACTTTTTTCTTGCGCATGCCGCCTTCGACGATTTTATACTCGAACAGACGGCATTCGAGCGCGCCGTTGAATAGCGGCGTGCGCTTGGACGCGGCCAGTCGAATGAGCTTGGGCAGGCGCATGTCGGCACTGAGCAGATAGGCGCGCCAGCCGCTAAATTGTTTTTTTAAGATATCGCCGAGCTTGGGGTAAAACTGGGCGAGTTGCTGCTGCTCGCCGAGGCGCACGCCGTAGGGCGGATTGGTAACGATAATGCCTTCTTTTGCCGGCGCGGTGATTTCGAGCACGTCGGCTTGCTTGAGACTCACGACTTTGTCTAAGCCCGCCGCCATAAGATTCGTGCGGGCGGCCCTTAGCGCCTTGGGGGAAAGATCGCTGCCATAAATCGCCAATGGCGTTTTCGGCTGTTGTCGGGCCGCGCTTTTCCGGGTCAGCTCGCGCCAGCGGTCCGCGTCGAAATTTTTAAACTTTTCGAATGCGAAATGACGCCCCAGGCCGGGCGCGATGTCGAGCGCCATGTGCGCCGCTTCGAGGAGAATCGTCCCGCTGCCGCACATGGGATCGAGCAGCGCAGCGCCCGGCGTCCAGCCAGCGAGACGAAGAATGCCGGCGGCGAGATTTTCCCTGAGCGGCGCCTCTCGCGTCGCCAGGCGCTGGCCGCGCTTGAACAACGGCTCGCCCGTGGTGTCGAGATAGATCATAAAATCGCGATCGGTCAGATGGGCCTGGATCGGGATATCCGGCGAGCGGGTGTCGACGCTCGGCCGGCGGCCTGACAGCCGGCGAACTTTATCGCAGACTGCGTCTTTGATTCTCAAGGTGACGAAGTTGAGACTGGTCAGCGGACTCTTGGTCGCCGAGACATCGACACGGATCGTGCGCGCCGCATCGAACCAGTCGGTCCACCGTGGCGCGTAGGCGATACGATAAATATCGTCTTCGCTACGATAACCGCCGCTGGCCACTTGCCAGAGCACCCGGCTAGCGATGCGACTTCTGAGATTGACCCGGTAGCAAAGCCAGAAATCGCCGGCGAACTGAACACCGCCTCCGACCGCGTGAACCTTATCCGCTTTAAGCTCTCGCAGCTCATCCGCGAGGAGCAATTCCAGACCGCGCGGGCAGGTGGCAAAAAATCTTTCCATTGCCGGTTGTCGACTTAGCATGCTCACGGCAAAAAAAAGGGCAACCCGCACGGGTTGCCCTTTTCGCAGTTTTTTCGTTAACGAAAAACTACCAGCGGTTGCCTCTGCCGCCGCCTTCGCGGTTACCGCGGCCGCCGCGATTGCCACCGCTGCCGCCGAAGTTATCGCGCTTCGCCATCGGCTTGGCTTCATTGACGGTCAACGTGCGTCCGTCGAGCTGCGTGCCGTTGAGGCTATCGATGGCCTTTTGGGCCTCGCTCCCCGAACTCATCTCGACGAAGCCAAAACCGCGCGATTGGCCGGTGAACTTGTCGGCGATCACGTTGGCCGATTCCACGGTGCCATGCTCCGAGAAGATTTCTTGCAACCGATCGTTGGTTACCGAATACGGTAATCCGCCGACATATAATTTACTACCCATGTTCTCCTCCTATTAGAGAATGTTATTGTCTTTGACCCTGAGAAACTAACTGCTAATGGGAACCGAACATGGGAGGTCTAAATTGCTAACCGCACGCTGGTCGGATTGTCCTTTAGAACTGTTCGCAAGGAGATAGACTGACAGGGGCCTTCACGCTTGAATAAGTCCTCGATCAGAAGGCCTTATACTGATTGAGATGTATTTATAATAACACGATAAAACACAATGTCAACCAGCTAGCAAAAATGCGGCATCAAACGGCTAAACTCTTGCTCCAAGACGCCGACAAGAATACGCTGGCGTTCGTTGGATCCTGCGCCCGCTGTGATTAACCGACCAAGGAGGTTTTCATGCAATCGCCTCGGCGGCAAATCGTCACTAATTCTCCGCGTCATGCTCGAGGACGCCGGCCTCAATACGACCAAAGATGTCACTCTACTCCAACTCGGTGGTTCGCAGGAGCGATTGGCCGCGCTGATCCGCGGCGGCATCGACGCGGCGCCGGTGGACTTCGCCTTCGAGCCGAAAATGAAACAGATGGGTTTCCATTTGGTCCCCGCGAAAAAAACCCCCTTCATGAAGGGTCCGATCGTGGTGACGGCAGCCTCATTGAAATCGAATCGCGACAAATGGGTGCGCTTTGTCAAAGCCTACTTGGAAGCGACGCGCTACATGACGACCAACAAGGAAGGCTCGGTGGGAGTCTTGAAGCGGATCATGCAAACCGACGATAAGGAAATGCTCGACCACGCCTATGAGCAGATGCGCATCCGCGCGACCGTCGATCTGATTCCGCCGGAGGCCGCGGTCGAAAACCTAGTGAAAATATGTCCTACGTCGATAAACGCGCCGCCACGGTGGATCGCAGGAAACTCGCCGATTATTCAATCGTCAAAGAAGCGGCGGCAAAGAAGTAAAAGAATGGAGTGTTGGAGTAATGGAGCATTGGAGTGATGGCCTCTGACCCAGTACTCCACCATTCCATCACTCCAACTGGTTCCCCTCTCCCCCATGTCTGAGATCCGCTTCATCGACACCACCCTGCGCGACGGCCAGCAGAGCCTCTGGGCGCTGGGAATGAAGACCGGCGCCATGTTGCCGATCGCGGCGCAGATGGACCGCATCGGCTTCGAGTCGATGGAGTTCTTCGTCTCGATCATGATCAAAAAGTACGTCCGCGAGCACAAGGAAAACCCCTGGATTTGGCTGCGCGAGGGCGTCAAACAGTTTCGCGACACGCGGCTGCGCAATCACGGCGGCCTGCATGGCTCCGGCGCGATGGAAAAACTGCCCCAGGCCGCGATGAAGCTGCTTGCCGAACGGGTCGTCTCCTATGGAATCACGCTGACTCGCACGTCCAACTGCTGGAACGATTTCGAAGAAATGCGCCACGAGCTGCACGATCTCCGCGCGCTGGGCATGGATGCCATCGTCAACCTGATCTACACGGTCTCCGGATCTTGCTTACGAATGGAATAATTTTCGGTTCGCGTCGGAGAAACTCAACAACTATAAGGGGGAAAGTACTAATGTGTTGGACCCGTTTCAGATTCAACCCGGATGGTTTATCTTAAATTTTGCAAATTTTTTTGTTGAAGCGAGTGACGGACTTCCGCACTCATTGAAACAGGCGGTGAAGGACACGATCGCCACTTTAAGGCTAAACATCGATGATGCTCTTGTGAATCATCGATTTAGCATCGTCAGAGATTATGCTAGGCAGGATGTCAGCTTAGCGTTCCTTAAAAGACGATATCCATTTATTGCATTCGAGCTACAACGCCAGGATCTCACCGAACAGATAAAGAGTATCCTCTAGGCATAGCGTTCGCACAATGCGGTCGATCTCGGGTACAACTTCAGTCGACTAGAAATCCTCTTTTCCTTGACTTAGCCGTTCGATTGAAAAGTTTTCACATCAAGGGCGCATGGTAGAGAGAAACGCATATGTCATACTTTTTTAACTCTACTAACGGTCGCTGTTCTGCAGTGCCCGGCTTATGTTGAAGGGATGTCACGCGAGAAACCTGGCCACTTGGGAAGACACGGCAGGAATCGATGTCGCCCTCGAACAAAGAAAAAGTAAAAGGCTACTTTAATCCTTATGAGTGTTCGACGATGGTGAGAGCGGACACAGAGAATGAAAGCGAACCGATTGCAATCGCAGGCGATGCAAGCCCGTATGGCACACAGAACTGCACCTAGTATCACGGTTCTAAACCGGCTGTCGGCTTACTATCGGACGTTCGAGCCGGAGCCGCACAGATCCAGTCACCAAGGCGGGGTCAGGCCTTTACCTTTGCTCTTTGGTCGTAATTAGCTAGCTAGTTTCTGTCGCGAAACTCGTAAAAAATCTTACGGGTGCGACATGGGCCAAGTTGTTTCTGTGACATACTTCTATCATTTTGAGCTGAAAGTGGACAGCAAAGAGTCGTGTAGGGTGTTCG
>JBOHVN010000082.1:0-13444 GCA_050735675.1 Binatia bacterium
ATGTCGAGCGGCGAAGGCAAATATTCCACCACGGCATCCAGCATCGGCTGAACGCCTTTGTTGCGGAAAGCCGAGCCGCACACCACCGGTACGATCTTGAGAGACAGCGTCCCCTGGCGAATTGCTCGTCGTAACTCAACTTCGGAGATCTCTTTTCCTTCGAGATACTTCTCCATGATCGCTTCGTCGCTGTCGGCGGCCGCTTCGAGCAGTTTTTCCCGATACTCCTCGGCCTGCGCCTTGAGATCGGCGGGGATGGGCTCTTCGTGAAATTTGGCGCCCAGGCTTTCATCTTCCCAGACGATCGCTTTCATGGTCACCAAATCGACGATGCCGGAAAACTTATCCTCGGCGCCGACCGGAAGCTGCACCACCACCGGACGAGCGCCGAGCCGATCTTCGACCATTTTGACGACGCGGAAGAAGTCGGCGCCCAGCCGGTCCATTTTATTGACAAACGCCAAACGCGGCACGCCGTATTTATCGGCCTGGCGCCAGACGGTTTCGGTTTGCGGCTCAACGCCGCCGACCGAACAGAAGACCGCTACCGCGCCGTCGAGCACGCGCAGCGACCGTTCGACTTCGATGGTGAAATCGACGTGGCCCGGCGTGTCGATGATGTTAACTCGATGATCGCGCCAAAAGCAGGTCGTCGCCGCCGAGGTGATGGTAATTCCGCGCTCTTGCTCCTGGACCATCCAGTCCATGGTCGCGGTGCCTTCATGGACCTCGCCGAGCTTGTAGTTAATCCCGGTATAATAAAGGATGCGCTCGGTGGTCGTAGTTTTGCCCGCATCGATATGCGCCATGATCCCGATGTTGCGGGTCTTCTCAAGTGGAACTGTCCTTGCCATCTCTCTGCCCGGAAAAAAAGGAGGCGGATCACCCGCCTCCTTTCACCAGCCTAATTTTCCTTGCGAATCTACCAGCGATAATGCGCGAAGGCGCGATTGGCCTCCGCCATTCGATGCGTGTCTTCTTTCTTTTTAATCGCCGTGCCGCGATTATTCGCGGCATCGATCAACTCGGCCGCTAATTTTTCCTCCATCGATTTCTCGGCGCGCTCGCGCGCCGAGTCGATCAGCCAGCGCATGCTCAACGACAGCCGCCGCTGCGGCCGGACTTCCACCGGCACTTGATAGGTCGCGCCGCCGACGCGGCGGGAGCGGACTTCAACCGTCGGCCGCGTATTCTCGATCGCCCGTTTGAATACGCCCAATGAATCCTCTTTGGTTTTCGCCGTCACGATGTCCAAAGAGCGATAAAAGATCGATTCGGCCACGCTCTTCTTGCCTCGGTTCATGATCGTGTTGACGAACCGAGCGACGACCTTGTCCCCATACTTGGGGTCCGGCAATATTTCGCGTTTGCGGACTTCACCTTTGCGCGGCATAACACCCTACTTCGGTCTCTTGGCGCCGTACTTGGACCGCCCCTGGCGCCTTTCCTGCACTCCGATGGAATCCAGAGTTCCACGAACGATGTGATAACGCACCCCGGGAAGATCCTTGACGCGACCGCCGCGAATCAAAACGACCGAGTGCTCCTGTAAGTTATGACCGACCCCCGGGATATAAGACGTAACCTCGATCCCATTGGTCAAGCGGACGCGCGCAACTTTACGCAACGCCGAATTTGGCTTTTTCGGTGTCGAGGTATACACGCGCGTGCAGACGCCGCGCTTTTGCGGGCACCCTTGAAGCGCCGGCGCGGTATTCTTACGGCGTTGTTTCTCGCGACCATCGCGCACTAATTGACTAATCGTCGGCATAATCTCTCGTTCGCTGTTGGATTTTGGGAGCTATTCGTTGGTCTAACTCCCTTAGAGAAATCCTTTTACTAACAAAATAACCGCGTAATGTCAAAGCTAAGTCCCGGTCGCTTCGGAAATTCCGCCGCTTTGACCCTCGGGTTCGTCGATCTCGATGTCGGCCTTGGTGTACTTCGCCAAGCCTGTACCCGCCGGAATCAAGCGGCCCATGATGACGTTCTCTTTCAAGCCGCAGAGCAAGTCCACTTTGCCTTGGATCGCGGCCTCCGTGAGCACTTTGGTGGTCTCCTGGAACGACGCCGCCGAGATAAAGCTCTCGGTCGAGAGCGATGCTTTGGTGATGCCGAGCAACAAGGGTTCGGCCACTGCCGCCTTGCCGCGCTCGCCGAGCACGCGTTGATTTTCTTCATCGAAGCGCCACTTCTCGACTTGATCACCGACCAGAAAATCGCTGTCTCCAACTTCTTTGATGCGCACCCGGCGCAGCATCTGGCGCACGATCACTTCTATGTGTTTGTCGTTGATGCGCACGCCTTGGAGACGATAAATCTCCTGCACTTCATCGACCAAATACTTGGCCAGCGCCTTCTCTCCGAGAATGTTTAAAATATCGTGAGGATTTGACGAGCCATCCATGAGCGCTTCGCCGGCTCGGATTTTGTCGCCGTCGTGCACGCTGATGTGTTTGCCTTTGGGAATGAGATACTCGCGCGGCTCACCCACTTCAGGCGTCACGATCACCTTGCGCTTGCCCTTGGTGTCTTTGCCGAACGACACCGTGCCGTCGATCTCGGTGATCACGGCAAACTCTTTGGGCTTGCGCGCCTCGAAGAGCTCGGCGACGCGCGGCAGACCGCCGGTGATATCCTTGGTCTTGGTGGTCTCGCGCGGGATCTTGGCCAGAACATCGCCGGCAAAGAGCGTCTGCCCTTCCTGGACGTTGATATGCGCGCCCACCGGCAACAGATAGCGCGCTTCCGCCGTGCCCGTCAGCCGCGCGGTTTGACCCTCGACGTCCTTAATCGAAATGCGCGGCCGCTTCTCGACGTCCTTGGAGTCGATGATCACCTTGGTTGACAAACCGGTTCGCTCATCGACCTTCTCTTCCATCGTGATCGCTTCGATCACATCGCCGAATTTGACGACTCCGCTCACCTCCGTGAGAATTGGGATTGTGTAGGGATCCCACTCGGCCAGAAGCTCGCCCGCCTTGATTTGCGCGCCGTCCTTTTTCTTGAGCTTGGCGCCGTAAACCACCGGATAGCGCTCGCGTTCGCGCTCGCGGCCGCCTTTTTCGCCTTCGGGATAATCGACGATGGCAATTTCGCCGTTACGGTTCATCACGACGAGATCGCCGTCTTTGTTGGCTACGGTGTTGACGTTGATGAACTTAACAAAACCATCGTTGCGCGGCTCCAGCGTCGTTTGCTCCGCTCGCCGGCTCGCCGTGCCGCCGATGTGGAAGGTCCGCATCGTCAGCTGCGTCCCGGGCTCGCCGATGGATTGCGCCGCGATGACGCCGACCGCTTCGCCAAGATTAATCATATGCCCGCGCCCGAGATCGCGGCCGTAGCACATGCTGCAAACGCCCCGGCGCGAGGCGCAGGTTAGCACCGAGCGAATCTTAATCCGCTCCAAACCGGCGTCTTCGATGCGCTGCACCAGCTCTTCGTTGATCTCCTGATTGGCTTTGACGATGACGTCCCCGGTGAACGGGTCCTTAATATCTTCCAACGCGACGCGTCCCAGCACCCGGTCGCCGAGCGGCTCGATGATCTCGCCGCCTTCCATCAGCGGCGTCATTTCAATGCCGTCCATGGTGCCGCAGTCGTCTTCGCCGATCACCGCGTCTTGCGCGACGTCGACGAGCCGACGCGTGAGGTAACCGGAATTGGCGGTCTTCAACGCCGTGTCCGCCAAGCCCTTGCGCGCGCCGTGGGTCGAGATGAAGTACTGCAACACCGTTAGACCTTCGCGGAAATTGGCCGTAATCGGCGTCTCGATGATTTCCCCGGAGGGCTTCGCCATCAAGCCGCGCATGCCGGCGAGCTGGCGAATCTGTTGCGCGCTGCCGCGCGCGCCGGAGTCGGCCATCATAAAGATCGGATTGAAGCTCGGCACGGAAATTTCGCGCCCCTGCTCGTCGATCACTTTCTCCGAACCCAGATCGCGCAACATTTCATCGGCGATCCGGTCCGTGACTTCGGCCCATATATCGACGACTTTATTGTAACGCTCGCCGTCGGTGATCAGTCCGTTCTTGTACTGCTCCTCGATTTCACGCACATCTTCGTGAGCTTTTCTCAACAGCTCTTCCTTGCTCGGCGGAATGACCATGTCTTTGATAGAAATCGAGATGCCGGCTCGGGTGGCGTTTTGAAATCCGATGTCTTTGAGCCGGTCGGCGAGAATGACCGTCGCTTTATTTCCGGCGAGTCGATAGCTGACGTCAATCAGATTGGCCAGCTCCTTTTTTTTCATCACGCGGTTGACTTCTTTAAACGGAATCACCTCCGGGACGATTTCATAGAGCAACACTCTACCGGTCGTGGTATCCAGGCGCTCGCCGTTAATCCGCACGGTGATCTGCGCTTGCAAGTCGATCTCTCCTTGATCGTAGGCAACACGCACCTCAAGTGGGCTGCTGAAAAGCCGGCCGCTGCCCTTGGCATGCAGCCGATCCCGGGTCATGTAATAAAGGCCGAGCACGATATCCTGAGTCGGTACGATGATCGGTTTGCCGTTGGCCGGCGACAGAATGTTATTTGTCGACATCATCAGTGCGCGCGCCTCGACCTGGGCTTCCACGGAAAGCGGCACGTGCACGGCCATCTGGTCGCCGTCGAAATCGGCGTTGTAGGCGGCGCAAACCAGCGGATGAAGCTGGATCGCCTTGCCCTCGATCAGAGTCGGCTCGAAAGCTTGGATTCCCAACCGATGCAGCGTCGGCGCGCGGTTGAGAAGCACCGGGTGCTCGCGGATCACTTCGTCAAGAATATCCCACACTTCGGGAAGTTCGCGCTCCACCATCTTCTTGGCGCTTTTGATGGTGGTGACATGGCCGCGCTCCTCGAGCTTGTTGTAGATAAAGGGCTTAAACAGCTCGAGCGCCATTTTTTTTGGCAGTCCGCACTGGTGAAGGCGCAGCTCCGGTCCGACGACGATCACCGAGCGGCCGGAGTAGTCGACGCGTTTGCCGAGCAGGTTCTGGCGGAACCGGCCGGTCTTGCCCTTGAGCATGTCGCTTAATGACTTGAGCGGGCGCCGATTCTGGCCCGTAATGGCACGGCCGCGCCGGCCATTGTCGAACAGCGCATCGACGGCTTCCTGGAGCATGCGCTTTTCATTGCGGATGATCATGTCCGGCGCGCTTAACTCCATCAGCCGCTTCAGCCGGTTGTTGCGGTTGATGACGCGGCGGTAAAGATCGTTCAGATCCGAAGTCGCAAAACGGCCGCCGTCGAGCGGCACCAGCGGGCGCAGATCCGGTGGAATGACGGGAACGACTTCCATCACCATCCATTCCGGCCGGTTACCCGAGCTCCGGAAAGCATTCATGACTTTTAGCCGCTTGGCCATTTTTTTGCGGCGGACTTCCGAATTCGCGTCGCGCATCTCTTGGCGCAGATCCTCGGAAAGCTTCGCCACGTCGATCGCTTTAAGCAGCTTGCGAATCGCCTCGGCGCCCATTTCAGCGACGAACTTGCCGCCGAATTCCTCCACCACTTTGCGGTAACGCGCCTCGGTCAAGAGCTCCTTGTACTGAAGCGGCGTTTCGCCCGGATCGATCACGATGTAGGACTCGAAGTAGAGAACTTTTTCGATCTCCTTGAGGGACATATCGAGCAGCGCGCCGATCCGGCTCGGCAGGCTCTTCAGAAACCAAATATGCACGACCGGCGTCGCCAGCTCGATGTGGCCCATGCGCTCGCGGCGCACCTTGGACTGAATAACTTCGACGCCGCACTTCTCACAGACGACGCCGCGATGGCGCATACGCTTGTACTTGCCGCAATTACACTCGTAATCTTTCGTCGGTCCGAAAATTTTCGCGCAGAACAAGCCGTCGCGTTCCGGCTTGAATGTCCGATAATTGATCGTCTCCGGTTTTTTGACCTCGCCGTGGGACCATGAACGGATTTTTTCCGGCGAAGCAACCGACACTTTGATGGCGTTAAAACTTAGCGGATTTTTCGGCTTTTCAAATAGATTAAATAGATCTTCCATAATGCACCACCTCCGGTTTGAGTCCGCCCAACCCGAATGCGCTGGGTTACTTTTCCTCGACCAACTCCACGTCCAAGCCCAAGCTCTGCAGCTCCTTGACCATGACGTTAAATGATTCCGGCAATCCGGGCTCGAGTAAATTATCGCCTTTGACGATCGCCTCGTACATGCGCGTTCTACCGACCACATCGTCGGATTTGACCGTAAGCATTTCCTGCAGCGTGTAAGCCGCGCCGTAGGCTTCCAACGCCCAGACTTCCATTTCGCCCAATCGCTGGCCGCCGAATTGCGCCTTGCCGCCTAACGGTTGCTGGGTGACGAGCGAGTAAGGCCCGGTCGAGCGCGCATGAATCTTGTCGTCAACCAGGTGATGAAGTTTCATAATGTACATCACGCCGACGGTCACTTTGCCGTCGAAGGGCTCGCCGGTTTGGCCATCGTGGAGGGTCACCTGGCCGGTGGCCGGCAAACCGGCTTTTTTGAATAAATTAAAAATCTCCTCTTCCGCGGCGCCGTCGAAGACCGGCGACGCGATATGAACGCCCTCGCGGTACTTTTCGGCGAGCTTGAGAAGTTCTGCTTCTTTGGCGCCGTCGATCAGCTCGTTGGCCTCGCGCGTGCTTAAATATTCTTTCAAACGCCGCCGCAAGCTATCGCCGTCGCCCGCGTGGGTGCGCAGCATCTCATCGATTTGCTGTCCCAAACTTCGCGCCGCCCAACCGAGATGGGCCTCGAGAATCTGTCCGACGTTCATGCGGGAGGGAACACCGAGGGGGTTCAAGACGACGTCCACCGGCGTACCATCCTCTAGGTAAGGCATATCCTCTTCGGGCAAAATACGGGAAATAACGCCCTTGTTGCCATGGCGCCCGGCCATCTTGTCGCCGACTTGAAGCTTGCGCTTGATGGCGACAAAGACTTTGACCATCTTAATGACGCCGGGCGGAAGCTCATCGCCGCCCCTAAGCTTCTCAATCTTATCTTCGAAATTTTTTTTGATCAGATTAACCTGGCTCGTCGTGCTCTCGATGATGCGTCCGAGCTCGTTTTCCACCGATTCATTGTCGACGCGAATCTCGCTCCAGTAAGGCATCGGCAACTGGTCGAGATCTTCCTCGGTTATCTCCTGACCCTTATTGAGCAGCACTTTGCGGCTGTCGTCGCTGATTCGCCCAGCCAAGCGGCGTCCCGCCAAAAGCCTTTTTAGGCGGCGCAGCGCACCGTCTTGCAAAATGCGGATTTCGTCATGTTGGTCTTTGCGTAGACGGATGATTTCTTCTTCCTCGATCGTCCGGCTTCGGTCGTCCTTGCCCAGGCCCTTGCGCGAGAAAATCCGCACGTTGATGACGGTCCCCTCGACGCCGGGGGGAACTCGCAACGAGGTATCGCGCACTTCGCCGGCCTTTTCGCCGAAGATCGCTCTAAGCAGCTTCTCTTCCGGCGACAGCTGGGTTTCACCTTTGGGCGTGATCTTACCGACGAGTATGTTGCCGGGCTTGACCTCGGCGCCGATGCGGATAATACCACTCTCGTCGAGATCGGTCAGCGCCTCGTCGCCGACGTTGGGAATGTCACGGGTGATCTCCTCGGGGCCGAGCTTGGTGTCGCGCGACACGCATTCGAATTCTTCGATGTGAATCGAGGTGTAAATATCTTCCTTGACCACGCGTTCGCTGATTAGAATCGAATCTTCAAAATTGTAGCCGCCCCAGGGCATCAGAGCCACGACGACGTTCCGTCCCAACGCGAGCTCACCCATTTCCGTCGATGGACCGTCCGCGATCACATCGCCGGCTTTCACTTGGTCGCCGACCATGATGATCGGGCGCTGGTTGATGCAAGTATTTTGGTTCGATCGTTGATACTTGATCAGATTATAAATATCGACGCCGGTGTCGCGCGCGCCGGAAGTTTTGTCGGCCTTGATCACGATGCGCGTCGAATCCACACTCTCCACCACGCCGTCGCGCCGCGCCACGATGGTCACACCGGAATCGCGCGCCACGGTCTTTTCCATGCCGGTCCCGACAAAGGGCGCTTCGGTCCTGAGCAACGGCACCGCTTGGCGCTGCATGTTGGAGCCCATCAAGGCGCGGTTGGCGTCGTCGTTTTCGAGGAACGGAATCAAAGAGGCCGCCACGCTCACCAGCTGGTTCGGCGACACGTCCATAAAATTAACTTCGTCCGGGCGGGCCATGACGAACTCGCCGCCTTTACGTGCCGAGACCAGGTCCGCGGTAAAATTACCGCGGCCATCGATCGGCGCGTTGGCCTGGGCAATAACGTGATCCTCTTCTTCGAGGGCCGAGAGGTAGCGGATACGATCGCTCACCCGGCCATTTTCTACTTCGCGATAAGGCGTCTCGATAAAACCGAAATCATTGACTCGCGCGTAGGTCGTCAACGACGCGATCAAGCCAATATTCGGACCTTCCGGCGTCTCGATCGGACAGACCCGGCCATAGTGCGTCGGATGCACGTCGCGCACTTCGAAGCCGGCCCGTTCGCGCGTTAAGCCGCCCGGTCCGAGCGCCGACAGGCGCCGCTTGTGAGTAATCTCGGAGAGCGGATTGGTCTGGTCCATGAACTGAGAAAGCTGGCTCGACCCGAAAAACTCCTTGAGCGCCGCGGAAACGGGCTTGTAGTTGATCAGCTCCTGAGGCATCAGAGTCTCGATGTCTTGCAGGCTCATCTTTTCCTTGATCGCCCGCTCCATGCGCACCAAGCCGACGCGGAAATGGTTTTCCACCAGCTCGCCGACGGCGCGCACCCGGCGGTTGCCGAGATGATCGATGTCGTCCACCGTGCCGTTGCCGTTCTTAAGCTCCATCAGGTAGCGCACGACTTCGAGAATGTCCTCTTTGCGCAATGTTCCCTGCTCGAGCGGGATATTCAGTTTCAAGCGGTGGTTCAGTTTGAGCCGGCCGACCTTGGAAAGATCGTAGCGATCTGGATTGAAAAACAAATTGTTAAAAAAGTTCGTCGCCGACTCGACGGTTGGCGGATCACCCGGCCGCAACCTTCGGTAGATCTCCAAAATCGCATCCTGGGGGGACTTGATGCGGTCTTGCAGTAACGTATTTCGCAAGTAGGGCCCCACGCTGGATTCATCGATAAACAGCACGTCGATCTGATGAATGCCTTTTTCGCGGACTAGGTCGAGCTTTTCCTGGGTAATTTCCTGATTGCACTCGACGAGCACTTCTTTGGTCTGCGTATCCACAATGTCGTGGGCCGCCACGCGCCCGATAATATCTTCCCACGCAATCGGTACATGCTTCACCTTGGCCGCTTCGAGCTGGCGCAAGACCGGCCGCGTGAATTTCTTGCCTTCCTTGACGATGATGTCGTTGCTCTTCGGGTCGCGCACGTCCGCGCTCACCTTAGCGCCCAGCAATTGATTGGCGTTGAAGACCAACAATGGCCTGCGCCCGTCGAAAACAACCGTGTCGCTGCGATAATAGTAGTTGAGCAAATCTTCCGTCGTCATGCCGAGCGCGCGCAACAGCACGGTGGCGTGAAACTTGCGCCGCCGGTCGATGCGCACATAGAGAATGTCGCGCGGGTCGAACTCGAGATCGACCCAGGAACCCCGGTAAGGAATCACTCGCGCGGAATAAAGCAATTTGCCGCTCGCGTGGGTTTTTCCTTTATCGTGCTCGAAGAAAACTCCCGGCGAACGGTGCAACTGGCTGACGATCACCCGCTCGGTGCCGTTGATCATGAACGTGCCATTGGTGGTCATGAGCGGGATTTCGCCGAAATAGACTTCCTGTTCCTTGACGTTTTTGATGCTGCGCGAGCCGGTATGCGGGTCGACGTCCCACAACACGAGCTGCACGGTCACTTTTAAGGGCGCCGCGAACGTCATGCCGCGCTGATGACACTCCTCTACGTCGTACTTGGGCTCGCCGAGGGAATAGCTGACGAACTCCAAGGACGAGGTCTCGTTGAAATCTTTGATCGGGAAAACCGACTTAAAAACCTCCTGCAAACCCATGTTTTGACGCTCTGTCGGAGCGACATCCTTTTGCAGAAAAAGATCGTAAGAATTCTTTTGGATTTCGATCAAGTAAGGAAGGTCAATGATCTTTCTGATCCTTCCAAAACTGCGCCGAAATCTTAAGTTATTGGCAACTTGAAACGCCATGCACACTCCCTTGTCGAACTTTCGGCCACCGATCCATCAACCACACCTTCCGCCACACGCCGCCGGCGAGCTATTTAATTTCGACTTTCGCGCCCTGCTCCTCGAGTTTTTTCTTGATCGTCTCCGCCTCGGCCTTGGCGATCGCTTCTTTGACCGGCTTCGGCGCGCCATCGACGAGATCTTTCGCCTCCTTCAAGCCCAGGCCGGTCAACTCACGCACGACCTTGATGACCTGGATTTTCTTCTCGCCGACCTCGGCAAGAATAACGTTGAACTCGGTTTTCTCTTCCACCGCGGCCGCCGGACCGGCGGCCGCCGCGGCCACGGCCACCGGCGCCGCCGCGCTGACACCCAGCTCTTCCTCGAGCTCCTTCACCAGAGCCGCCGCATCCATCAACGTCATGTTCTTGATGAAATCCTTAACTTGTTCTTTCGATACGCCTTCCATAAGAGTCGTTCCCCCTTTTATTAATTCCTAACGAAAATCTTGTTACTCAGCTTTAGTTTTACGCAGCGACTCGATCAATCTGACCACCCGCGCGCCCGGCTCCTGAATGAGTCGCACAAGCTGCGTGGCCGGCGCATTAATCATCGCCAGCAACTTGGCCTGGAGCTCGGGCTTGCTCGGCATCTGGGACAGAACCTTGACGCCGGCGGTGTCCATGAACTGGCCTTCAAACACTCCGCCTTTAATCGCGAGCTTGTCATGGTCGTCGGCGAATTTAATCAGCGCCTTGGACAACACCACCGGATCATCGTAAGCGAAGACCCAACCATTGGGCCCTTCGAGCAATTTTTCCAGGCCGCGGAAAGCCGTATCCTGCAGTGCGCGCCGTACCAAGGTGTTCTTGATCACTTGGTATTCGCCCGACGCCTGGCGAATTTCACGGCGCAAGCGCGTCATCTGCGCCACGCTCAGCCCGCGATATTCCGTGACGATTGCCATCTTGGCCGACTTGAGCCGCTGTTGTACGGCGGCAACCGTTTCGGCCTTCTCGCCGTGACTCGCACGGACAACTTCCATTTCCGACATGCCTTCTCCCGAACGCCTAGATGGCGTTAATCGAACTTGCGAATGCGTGTTATGGCTAGGCGGCCATCGCTCTGATCTGCGCCAGGTCGATTTTGATCCCCGGTCCCATCGTCGTAGTCACGGTCACGCCTTTGACGTAATTGCCTTTGGCCGATGCGGGCTTGGCGCGCAAAACAGACATGAGTACGGCCCTTGCGTTGTCAATCAACTGCTCGGAGCCAAACGATGCCTTGCCTACCGGCACATGGACGATACCGGCCTTGTCCACTCGATACTCGAGTTTGCCAGCCTTAATTTCCTTAACTGCTTTACCGATATCCATGCTTACGGTACCGGTCTTGGGGTTCGGCATGAGCCCGCGGGGTCCGAGAATTTTGCCGATCCGGCCCACGGCGGCCATCATGTCGGGCGTGGCGACCGCCTTGTCAAAATCCAACCAGCCTTCGCTGATCTTTTTGACCAAATCATCACCGCCGACGAAATCCGCCCCGGCCTCCTGCGCTTCTTTTTCCTTATCGCCCTTGGCGAATGCAAGGACGCGTACGGTTTTGCCCATGCCGTGCGGCAAAGTCACGGTGCCGCGGATGTTCTGATCCGCCTGCCGCGGGTCGACACCCAAACGGATCGACATCTCGACGGTCTCATCGAACTTGGCGCGCGCTGTTTCCTTGGCCAGGCGCAGGCTGTCTTCCAGCAGATAGCGCTGGTTGCGGTCTACTTTAGCCAATCCGTCACGATAATTTTTACCACTCATAATTTTTCCTTGCGCTTGTTTTGCAAGCGCCGGCAAACTTAAACGAAAATTTAGCCTTCGACTTCCAAACCTATGCTGCGGGCGGTGCCTTCCACTGACTTTTCCGCCGCCGCAAGGTCCTTGGCGGTCAGATCTTTAAGTTTCAATTCGGCAATCTGTCTCACTTGCGCGCGAGTAACCTTGCCGGCCTTCGCTTTTCCTGGTTCCGGCGAGCCCTTTTCAAGTCCCGCGGCTTTTTTGAGCAACACCGAGGCGGGCGGTGTCTTGGTAACAAACGTAAAGGACCGATCGGCGTAGACCGTGATGATCACCGGAGTGATCATGCCTTGCTGCGCCTGAGTCGCGGCATTGAATGCTTTACAGAACTCCATGATATTCACGCCGCGTTGCCCGAGCGCCGGTCCGACGGGCGGGCTCGGATTCGCCTGCCCGGCCGGGATTTGTAACTTGATCTCTCCGATGACTTTTTTAGCCATGACCTTCGCGATCCTTCGTCTAGTTGCGTTCCACCTGGACGAACTCAAGCTCCACCGGCGTGGCCCGTCCGAATATGCTAATCAACACCCTGAGCTTACCCTTATCGGGCTTAACCTCTTCGACGACGCCGTTAAAATCGGCAAACGGTCCATCAACGACTTTCACGTTCTCACCCACGGAGAATAGAACCCGCGGCTTGGGCTTGATCGCGCCTTCTTCCATCTGCTGGGTGATCGCCCGCACCTCCTCATCGCTCACCGGCGGGGGGTTGGTGCTGCCGCCGACAAACCCGGTGATTTTGGGAGTTTCTTTGACGACATGCCAGGTCTCATCGCTCAACTCCATCTGGACCAGGATATAGCCCGGAAAGAACTTGCGCGAAGAAGTCTTTTTTTTGCCCTTGACCAGTTCCACGACCTTTTCCACCGGCACGAGAATCTCACCGAACTGTTCTTGCTTGCCGAGTGCCTTGATCCGCTCCTCGAGTGCCGCCTTAGCCTTTTGCTCGTAGCCGGAAAAGGTGTGAACGATGTACCACTGTTTCGCCATGGGGAGAGCCTAAAAGATCACCCGATAATGGCCTGAATGGCTTTCGTCAGTGCCAGATCGACCAATGCCAAATAAGCAGAAATCAACAGAACCACGACAACTACCACAAGCGTTGCTGCGTAAGTTTCCTTACGCGTGGGCCAGTGAACTTTCTTTAGCTCTTGCCATGCCTCCTGGATGAACTCAGTACCGCGCCGAACACCATCCTGGAGTTTTTGAATCCAATCCCCCATGAAGCACTACTACATAATCGAGCTGGCGGGTCAGGCAGGACTCGAACCTGCAACAACCGGATTTGGAGTCCGGCGCTCTACCAATTGGAGCTACTGACCCCTGTATCTTTGTTAGACCATGATCTCGCGATGCAGGGTGTGAGCCCGACAAGACGAACAAAACTTTTTGAGGGACAATTTCTCCGTGGTTGTCTTTCGGTTCTTCGTTGATGTGTAGTTCTTGCGCTTACATTTGTCACAAGCGAATCCT
>JBOHVN010000083.1:0-46001 GCA_050735675.1 Binatia bacterium
TTCGATGACGACTGGGAGGGTGACGGCACCAGTCACTGAGCCGTGTTTGAGCATGTTCCTGTGCTGGTTCCGGAGTTGATCGAGTCGCTCCATCCGGAACCACGCAAGCGGTATCTTGACGGCACGCTGGGAGCGGGAGGCCACACCGAAGAGATTCTCATCAAGAGTAGTCCGGATGGACAGGTTCTTGGGTTGGATCGGGATGACGAAGCGATTGCCGCGGCCCGCGAACGATTGCGCCGCTTCGATCGGCGCTTGGTTGCGCGCCAGGCGAGTTTCGCCGATGCGAAAGATATTCTGACCGAGATCGGTTGGAATGCGGTTGACGGAGTTGTCTTGGATTTAGGGATTTCATCCCATCAGATCGATTCTCTCGAAAGGGGCTTCAGCTTGCGCGCGCAAGCCAGGCTCGACATGCGCATGGATAGGCGGCAAGCCTTAGACGCACAAGAGCTTGTCAACTCTCTTCCCGGCGATGAGTTGGAGCGAATTTTTCGCGACTATGGCGAGGAGTCCAGGGCGCGCCGCATTGCGCAAGCGATTGTCGCGCAAAGAAAGCAGAGGCCGATTCAAACGACGGCGGAACTTGTTAAGATTGTCGAGCGGGTGAAGGGCGGAGGGCGGCGCCGGCACCATCCCGCGACGCAAGCTTTCCAAGCGCTCCGCATCGCCGTAAATCAAGAACTGCAGCACCTTGAGCGTTTTTTGGCGAGCGGGTTTGAAATTCTGAGGCCCGGCGGACGAATGGCGATCATTTCGTTCCACTCGCTCGAGGATCGGATGGTGAAGACCGCGTTTCGAAAATGGAGCCGCGCATGCCTCTGTCCGCCGCGCATGCTGCGCTGCCAATGCGGCTGGAGCCAGAAGGTCAAGTTGTTGACCAAAAAACCGATTGTTCCGCCGGCCAGTGAAACTAACGCAAACCCGCGCGCCCGTTCGGCGAAATTGCGCGTGGTGGAGAGAGCCTAGAGAAATTTTATGGCTCCGGCCGGCGGCGCACAAGCGCGCAAGACCAGCACTGCTAAACGGGAAAGTCCGGCGCGCAATGCGCGGGCGGCGCGCTATCGGCGCGTCTTTCTGATGGTCATTTTAACGGCGGGTTTGATCGCTCTGGTGCTCATCCACGTTTGGTTGCGCTTGCAGGTGGTCCATACGGGCTATGTGCTCTCAACCACGAGCAAGCTGCAAAGCCGCTTGGAGCAGGAGAATCGCGAATTGAAAATCGAATTGGCTACCCTCACATCACCGGAGCGCCTTGAATCGCTGGCCCGCCAACGGTTGGGGCTTAGAGCGCCGGAGAAAGGCCAGGTCATCGTCCTGCCATGAGACGACCGGTACGGCGCAGTCAATTCCGCCTCGGCATCGCCCGAATTTTATTCTTAGCGCTTTTTTTGCTGATCGGCGGGCGCGCCATTCAACTGCAAGTGCTGCAGGGCGACAAGCTGATGCGGCTGGGCCAGCGACAGCACTTGAAAGAATGGATCGTGCTGCCCAAACGCGGCGCCTTGTTCGATCGCACCGGCGAGCCGTTGGCGTTAAGCATGGAATCGCAATCCGTGTACGCGCGCCCGCACCGTATTCACGACGCCGAGAAATTGAGTCATAATTTGGCGCGGATTCTCAAGCTGCGCATGACCGAAGTCAAAGAAAAAATTACCGCGGAAAAGCCTTTCGTCTGGGTCAAGCGGCAAGTGTCGTCGGGCGAGGCGGAGAAGATCCAAGCACTGAACGCCGACGGGATCGGCATGTTTTACGAGCCCAACCGCCACTATCCTCAGGGTCAGCTTGCCGGTCAGCTCATCGGCTTTGTCGGGCTCGACTCCGAAGGGCTCGAAGGTTTGGAGCTTAAGTACAACGATTACATCCGCGGTGAAACCGGTTCATCGGTAGCGGAGCGCGACGCGCTCGGCCGCCGGGTGCTGGTTCAGGGCGTCGAGGGGCTGCACATTCCGCCGGGTAGCGATCTTCATCTGACCATCGACACCTCGATCCAGCATATGGCCGAGAAAGAGCTGGAAGCCTCGATCCGCAAATACCGCGCCAAGGCCGGCGTGGTGATTGTGGTCGAACCGTTTACCGGCGAAGTGCTCGCGCTGGCGAATTTTCCTTCGTTCGATCCGAATAACTATAGCAAGCAATCGGCCGAGCAAAGGCGCAACCGAGCGGTGACGGATAGTTTCGAACCGGGTTCGACCTTCAAAACGATTCTTGCGGCGGCCGCTTTGGAAGAGGGCATTGTCGGCAAGGAGGATCTCTTTTATTGTGAAATGGGCAAATATCCCTACGCCGGCAAGATCATCCACGACACGCACCCGCATGGTTGGTTGTCGTTCGCGAAAATCCTTCAGGTATCGAGCAATATCGGTTTCACTAAAGTTGCGGAGAAGCTCAAGAAGGAGCGTTTCTTTAAATACATCGAAAAGTTCGGCTTCGGCGAGCCGACGGGCATCGATGTGCCGGGAGAAGCGGCTGGGCTGGTGCGCAAACCTGACAAATGGGCGGCCATCGATCTGGCCACTCATGGCTTCGGCCAAGGCATCTCGACGACACCGCTGCAGTTGGTGATGGCTTATGCGGCGATCGCCAACGGCGGCTTCCTCATGCGTCCCTATGTGATGCGGCGCGCGGTCGGCGCGAAGGGCGAGGTCTTGATGGAAAACCAGCCGCATGTGGTGCGCCGCGTGATCTCGGAGAAAACCGCGACGATGCTGTCATCCATGCTGCAGGACGTGACCACTGAAGGCGGCACCGGGACGATGGCGAACGTCGAGGGTTTTAACGTTGCGGGGAAAACTGGCACGGCGCAGAAAGCTGATCCGGTTCATGGCGGTTACGCGGCGAAAAAGCGGGTGGCGTCCTTTGTTGGTTTCGTGCCGGCGAATAAACCGCGGCTGGTTGCTCTCGTGCTCATCGATGAGCCGGAAATCAATGTCTACGGCGGTGTCGTCGCGGCGCCGGTCTTTCGCAATGTCGCCCGAGGAGCTTTGCGTTACTTCGCGGTCGCTCCGCAAAAAGTGGCGCCGCTTCCCGCCGCGCCGGTCCGGCCGGAAGCGCCGCTGCGCCATGTCGTCAAACGGCCCAATGTGAAGCTGGCGGACGGCAGCGCTGAAGCAGCTCCGGATTTTGTCGGCTTGAGCCTGCGTGAAGCTTTAGAAAAGGCGCAGACGTTAAAAGTAAAAGTGCGGCTTCAAGGCAGTGGCTACGTGATCAAGCAGTCGCCCGCTCCCGGGGGGCGCTGGAGCGAAGAAGCGGGGTTGGTGCTGAGCTTGCAAGGTTAGGCCGATGCGGATCAAAGAGTTTGTCTTGCTCGATAGCGTGGAACGAAGCGAAGGCGATCTCGAGCAGGAAGTGCGCGGGCTCGCATACGACTCGAGAAAGGTGGGACCGGGCCAGGTTTTTTTTGCCATGCCCGGTGAAAAAGCCGACGGTCACGACTTTATCGCCGAAGCCGTGCGGCGCGGCGCCGCAGCCATTATTTTTTCCCGCGAGGGTAGGCGGCCAAGGGCCGCGGCATCGGTGCAAGTCAAAGATGTCCGGCGCGCACTCGGTTTGTGGGCGGCACATTTCTATGGCCAGCCGAGTAAAAATCTCCGGCTTGTCGGCGTGACCGGCACCAACGGCAAAACGACTTTGACTTACTTGATCGAGTCGGTCCTTGAAGCCGCGGCGCTGGCGCCGGGCGTGATCGGGACCATTAACTATCGCTATTCCGGACATGAAGTCCCGTCGCATCACACGACGCCCGAGTCGCTCGACTTGCAGGGAATGTTAGCCGAGATGGCTGGGGCCGGGGTTAAAGCGGTTGCCATGGAAGTTTCCTCCCACGCTCTCGTCCAAGAAAGAGTGCGAGGACTGGAATTCGACGTCGGCGTTTTTACGAACCTGTCGCGCGATCATCTCGATTATCACCGGGACATGGAAGAATATTTTTTGACCAAGTCGAGCCTTTTCACGGATCACCTGCAAGCCAGTTCCAAGCCGCGCAAGGCGGCGGTGATTTACGGCGAAGACCCGCGCGGCCATGAGCTGATCAAAAAAGTTCGCTCAACGGACGTGGAAGTCTGGAGCTACGGCGAAGGCCGGCAATGGGACGTTCATCCTGCAAATGTCGAGTACGACGTCGGCGGGCTGCGCGGGACAATTCAAGCGAGGGAGCAAACGATCGGATTCGACTCGCCGCTCATCGGCGCAGCTAATCTGCAAAATATTCTTGGCGCTGTCGGCGTCGGCCGGGCGCTGGGAATCGGCGCCGACGCGTTGACCGAGGGGATCGGTCGACTCGAGTCGGTGCCCGGGCGACTGGAAAAAATCGCCAACGACCGGGGTATTACGATCCTGGTCGATTACGCGCATTCGCCGGACGCGCTGGAAAAAGTGCTCGGCGCGGTGCGGCCGTTGACTCGCGGGAAGCTCATCACCGTTTTCGGCTGCGGCGGCGATCGCGATCGCGGTAAGCGGCCGTTGATGGGTGAAATTGCCGCGAAGCTGAGCGACCTGGTCGTGCTGACATCGGATAATCCGCGCACCGAGGAGCCGGCGGCGATCCTTGACGACGTCGAAGCGGGTGTCAAACGGACGGTGTTGAAAAAGTTTGATTTCTCGGGTCTCAGGTTTCCGGTCCGTAAAAGCGGCTCTGAGCGCGGCTACGTCCTCGAGGTAGATCGGCGAAAAGCGATCGGCGTGGCGATCGGCATGGCTATCGCCGGCGACTTGATACTGATCGCTGGCAAGGGACATGAGGATTACCAGATTTTAGGCGTCAACAAGATTCACTTCGATGATCGCGAAGTGGCTCGCGAAGAGTTGGGGCGCCAAGCGAACGCCTAGACGGCCGAGGGATGGGGTGGAGCAAAACGAAGATTCTCGCGGCGACCGGCGGCAAAGTTGTGCGGCAAGGAAAGACGACGCGTTTCGGAGAAGTCGTGACCGATTCGACCAAGGTTAAGAACGGTTCGGTTTTTGTTGCGCTAAAAGGCGAGCGCCATGACGGCCATCGCTTCATCGCCGACGCCGCGCGGCGCGGCGCCGCGTGCGTGATCGTCCATCGCGCGTTGCCGCGAACCAATCTAGGCAAGACCACCGTCGTTAGAGTCGGCGACACGCTGCGGGCGCTGGGCGACCTCGCCCACTACCGGCGCGAGCGGCTCGCACCCAAAGTCCTGGCCATTACCGGTTCCAACGGTAAGACCACGACCAAGGAAATGGTCGCGGCGATTATCGAAGAAGCCGCGCTCGGCGGCGCGAGGTTGCGCGGCAGAGTTTTAAAAACGGAAGGTAATTTCAACAACCTCGTCGGCCTGCCATTAACGCTTTTGCGCTTGCGAAAAAAACACGATTATGCCGTCGTCGAGCTCGGCACCAACCGTGCGGGCGAGATCCAGCGCTTGGCTGAAATCGCCGACCCCGACGGTGGCATCATCACTTCGGTGGCCGCCGCGCACCTCGAAGGTTTGCACAGCTTAGCCGGAGTGGCGCGGGAAAAAGGCGCGCTCTATCGAAACGTTCGCGCCGCCGGCACGATCGCCGTCAATGTCGACGATGCGCGAGTGAAGAAGCTTGCCGCGAAGTTTAAAGGAAAAAAAATCACTTACGGCAAACGCGGCTGGGTACGCGCGCGCTCGGCGCGCATGCGCGGCGCAAGCGGAACTGTGTTTACCCTGCACGCCGGCCGCGCGCGCTGTCGTGTGCGGCTTAACTATCTCGGCGAGCATAATACTTCCAACGCGTTGGGCGCTGCGGCGCTGGCGCTCGGTGCCGGCGTCAAGCTTGCGGCGGTTCGCCGCGGGCTCGAGAAGGCTAAGCCCTTTTCCATGCGCATGCAGATCGAAGCTTGGCGGGGCGCTGGCATCATCAACGACGCTTACAACGCTAACCCGGCGTCGATGAAAGCGGCGCTGAGAGCGCTCGCGGAAGTGAATTGCCGCGGCAGGAGAATCGCCGTGCTCGGCGACATGTTCGAGCTCGGCCGCCATAGCGCGAAGGAGCATCGCTGGCTGGGCAACGCCGCGTCAAAGGCGGCGCTCGATCGCCTGTATCTGCTCGGCGCTCAAGCGGCCGCGGTGCGCCGGGGCGCCCTGGAGGGCGGCATGCGGCCGGAACAAATTATCATCGGCCGGAACCACGCGGATCTCGCCATGCAACTGCGCGAGCGCGTAGAGCGCGGCGACTGGCTGCTTTTCAAAGCTTCGCGCGGCATGAAAATGGAACGAGTTCTAGAAACGCTTAGGCGCGGAAGGGTATAGGAGATTGGATTTGCTTTATTACCTGTCGTTTCCGCTTTCCGCGACTTATTCTGGCTTCAATGTTTTTCGCTATATCACGTTTCGCGCCGCGATGGCCGCGCTCTTGGCGCTGCTCATTTCTTTTCTCTTGGGACCTTGGCTGATCCGCACGTTGACGCAAAAGCAAATCGGCCAGCAGATTCGCGATGATGGTCCGGCCACGCACGCGGTCAAGGCCGGGACACCGACCATGGGCGGCGCCTTGATTATTCTGGCGCTCTTGCTGTCGACACTGATGATGGCCGACATCGCCAATCGCTATGTCTTGCTCGCGCTGATCGCCACGGTCGGCACCGGCATTGTCGGTTTCACCGACGATTATTTGAAACTGACGCGCAAAAACAGCAAAGGGCTTTCGCCGCGCGGCAAACTGCTCGGCCAATTTCTCGTCGCATTGATCGTCGCGCTGGGGCTGTATTTTCTGCCGCGCTTCAGTACCGAGATCGCCGTGCCCTTCGTCAAGACCTTCCGCTTCGATCTCGGGCTTTTTTACATTCCCTTCGCCATGCTGGTCATCGTCTGCACGTCGAACGCCGTCAACTTGACCGACGGGTTGGACGGCCTGGCGATCGGGCCGGTGATGATCGCCGCCGGCACTTACGCAGTGATCGCCTACGTCACCGGCCATTTAAAGCTTGCCGAGTATCTGCAGATTCCTTACGTCGCCGGCGTCGGCGAGCTCAGCGTGTTTTGCGCCGCGGTGGTGGCCGCGGGCTTGGGCTTTCTTTGGTACAACGCCTATCCGGCGCAGATGTTTATGGGCGATGTCGGCTCGCTTTCCTTGGGCGCGGCGATCGGCGTCGTCGCCGTGATGACCAAAAATGAAATTCTATTGATCATCGTCGGCGGCGTCTTCGTTATGGAAGCGTTGTCGGTGATTTTCCAGGTGGTCTCTTACAAGATGCGGCGCAAGCGGGTTTTTCTCATGGCGCCGATTCATCATCACTATGAGCTCAAGGGCTGGAAGGAGCCGCAAATCATCGTGCGCTTTTGGATCATTTCCTTTATTTGCGCCGTCATTGGTTTGAGCACCTTGAAGCTCAGATGAAGTTACCGATGATCGATGGATCTCGCGGGCAAAAATTTTTTGGTAATCGGGCTGGCGCGCACCGGCGGCGAGTGCGCCCGCTTTCTCGTCCGACGAGGCGCGAAAGTGTGGCTTAGCGATCTGCGCCGCGCCGAGGATCTCAAGCCGGAGATGACAAACCTCGCCGGGCTCGAAGTCGGCTACCGCCTGGGGGGCGAAGAAGCGAGCTGGCTCGACGGCATCGACTACGTCGTCCCGAGCCCGGGCGTGCCGCGGGAGAATTTCTTGTTGCAACAGGCGACGGACCGAGAAATTCCGGTGCTCAGCGAGATCGAGCTGGCGTACCGCTTCTTTGGCGCGCCGTTGGTGGCGATTACCGGCACCAACGGCAAGAGCACCACCACCACCTTGATCGGCAAGATGATCCAGGCGAGCGGACAAAAAGTTTTTCTTGGCGGCAACCTGGGCACCCCGTTCGTCGGCGCGCTCGGCGCAGACTGGGATTGGGGCGTCGTCGAGATCAGCAGCTTTCAATTGGAATGGAGCAGCGAGTTTCGCCCGCGCATCGCGGTCTTGCTCAACGTCAGCGAGGATCACCTGGACCGCTACGCAAACTTCGCCGATTACCGCGCCGCTAAGGAGCGCATCTTCGAGCGGCAAAGCGGCACCGACGTGGCGATTCTCAACCGCGACGACCCGTTGGTTTGGCCGGCGCGCCAGCGAATCAAGGCGCGCGTCATCTCATTCGGCTTCTCGGAGGTGCCGGCGGGCGTATTTACGACCGGCGATGAGATTGTTTGGCGCGACGGCGCCAATGAAGAAAGATTTTCGCTCCAGCGAGCGCAGCTTCGGGGCGTGCATAATTTAGAAAACATGATGGCGGCCGTCGCGGCGGCCAAATGCGCCGGGATGGCCAACACGGTGATTCAGCAAACGTTGGAGGGCTTTCCCGGACTCGAACACCGTCTCGAGTTCGTTCGCGATAAGGACGGCGTGCACTACTACAACGACTCCAAGGGAACCAACGTCGGCGCGGTGGTGAAATCGCTGGCGAGCTTTACCGAGCCGGTGATCTTGCTTGCCGGGGGTGTCGATAAGGGCGGCGATTACGCTCCTCTGGCCGAAGGGGTCAAACAAAAAGTTCGGCGTCTGGTGTTGTTCGGTGAAGCGAAAGAAATAATCGCCCGCGCTCTGGGTTCGCTCACCGCGACCGTCATCGTCGAAGATATTCAGGCGGCCGTCCAAGACGCGGCGGCGCATGCGCGCTCCGGCGACGTGGTCTTGCTCTCGCCGGCGTGCTCGAGCTTCGATCAGTTTCGTAACTACGCCGAGCGCGGCAAAGTTTTTAAAACTCTCGTGCAAAAATTATGAGAGACGGTTTGGCAGTCGACAAATGGATGCTGCTCGCGGTCGCCGGCCTGCTTGCGCTGGGAATGACCATGGTCTTGAGCACCAGCTATCTGCATTCCCAAGAACGCTACGGCGACGGCATCTACTTTTTTCGCAAACAACTGATCGCCATGGGCGCCGGCGCGATCGCGCTGGTCGCCTGCTCCATGGCGCCATCAGCGCTCTATCGTCGGTTCGCTTACCCGCTGCTGGCGCTCAGCTTCATCATTCTTGCCATGGTGCTGATTCCAGGCATCGGCGTGAGCCGCGGCGGCGCGCGGCGCTGGATCATGTTTCCCGGTTTCGCGTTCCAGCCCTCGGAGCTCGCCAAACTTTCCATCGTTGTCTATCTGGCCCATTCGATGGCCAAGAAGGAGCAGTTGATCCGCACTTTTTCCTTCGGCGTCTTGCCGCACTTAATCGTCGCCGGCGCGTTTGCCGGTCTGCTCCTGCTCGAGCCGGACTTCGGCACGGCGCTGATCCTGACGATGCTGCTCTATTTCATGCTCTTTATCGGCGGCGTGCGCATCAGCCATCTGCTGGCCACCGCTCTGTGGGCTTTGCCGGGGTTGGCTTACGTGATGATGACGGCCGAATACCGCTTGCGCCGGCTGATGACTTTTTTGGATCCGTGGAGCGATCCGTCGGGCAGCGGCTTTCACGTTATCCAATCGTTGATCGCGTTCGGCTCCGGCCAGTGGTTCGGCCGCGGCCTCGGCGAAAGCCGCCAGAAGCTTTTGTATTTGCCCGAAGCGCACACCGATTTCGTCTACTCGGTCATCGGCGAGGAGTTGGGCTTGCTCGGCGCCCTTGCGGTGTTGGCCCTGTTCGCCGTGATCATCGTCCGCGGCCTACGCCTGACCGCAAGAATCGAGGAACCCTTCGATCAGTATCTGGCCTTCGGCCTGACGGTGCTCATCGGTTTGCAAGCTTTGATTCACATGGGCGTGGTCATGGGCTTGATGCCGACCAAGGGACTGGTGCTGCCGTTTATCAGCTACGGCGGCTCCGCCATGGTGATCAATTTAATGGAGGCGGGAATTTTACTGGGTCTCTCGCGCCGGAGGCTCTAAATGCGCGTGATTCTCGCCGGTGGGGGAACCGGCGGGCACTTGTTTCCCGGCCTGGCGGTGGCGCGAGAATTTCAGCGGCGCGATCCAAGTGTCGAAATCTTGTTCGTGGGCACGGCCCAGGGGATCGAGTTTCGCGTGTTACCGAAGCAAGGATTGAAACTGGAAACCCTGACGGTAAAGGGAATCAAGGGACGCGGCCTGCGCGGCTGGTTCGACGCGCTTTACGGCGTGCCGGCGAGCCTGTTGCGCTCGCTGGCGATCATCAAGAAATTTTACCCCGACTGTGTCATCGGCCTGGGCGGTTACGCCTCGGGTCCGGTGTTGCTGGCCGGCAGGTTGGCCGGCGTTCGCTGCGTGATCATGGAACAAAATCTTCGCCCCGGTTTCACCAATAAGCTGCTCGCCCGGTTGGTGCAGCGGGTGTTCACGTCCTACGCCGGCAGCGCAAAGTTTTTCTCCGGCGCTCGGGTGGTCGAGACCGGCAATCCGGTGCGCTGGCAGAAACTGCCGGCGATTGCCAAGCGGGGAAAATTTTCGCTGCTGGTCTTCGGCGGCAGCGCCGGCGCGCGGCGGCTCAATTACGCCGTGGTGGACGCGCTGAAACAGTTAACCGATCTCAAAGACGAATTTTATATCACGCATCAGACCGGCGCGTTGGATTACCCGGCGATCAGAGAAGCTTACGCCGGCCTGGCGTTTGACGCCCAAGTGACGCCGTTTATCGAGGCCATGGACGAGGCTTATGCATTCGCCGATTTGGTGCTTTGCCGCGCCGGTGCAACGACGGTGGCCGAGCTCACCGCCTTCGGCAAAGCCGCGATTCTGGTGCCGTATCCTTACGCGATTTACGACCATCAGCGCGGCAATGCCCGGGCGCTCGCCGAGCGCGGCGCCGCCGAGATGATCTTGGATCAGGATTTAGACGGCGCCGTGCTGGCGGAAAAGATCCGCGGCTATCTGTCCGATCGCGCGCGCATCGCCAGGATGGCGCAGGCGGCGCGAGAGATGGGGCGCCCGGATGCGGCGGCGCGGATCGTCGATGAATGTTACGCGATGGCGCGGGCGTAGTGGTTTGGCGGCGCAAGTTTCATGCTGCAGAAGAAGCATAAAATTCATTTCGTCGGCATCGGCGGCATCGGCATGAGCGGTATCGCGGAGGTGCTGGTGAATTTGGGTTACGTGGTGACCGGCTCCGATCTTCAGGAAAGCGAGGCGACGCGGCGACTGCGTTCGCTCGGCGCGCTCGTCTTCGTCGGCCATCAGGAGGAAAACCTCGCCGGTAATCCGTCGGTCGTCGTGATTTCCACGGCGGTCAAATATTCCAACCCGGAAGTGCTCGAGGCGCGCCGCCGCCATATCCCGGTGATTCCGCGCGCCGAGATGCTCGCCGAGCTCATGCGCATGAAATACGGCGTCGCGGTGGCCGGCAGCCACGGCAAGACCACGACGACCTCGATGATCGCCGCGGTGTTGAGCACGGCCGGACTCGATCCCACCATGGTGATCGGCGGCCGGGTGCGCATGTTCGGCACCAACGCGAAAATGGGCCAGGGCGAGATGCTTGTCGCCGAGGCGGACGAAAGCGACGGCAGCTTCTTGCTGCTGTCGCCGATCATCGCGGTGGTCACCAATATCGATAAAGAGCACCTGGATTTTCATCTGACGATGGAACGGCTCGACGAAAGTTTCCTGACGTTCATCAATAAGATTCCGTTCTACGGCCTGGCCGTGCTGTGCATCGACGATGCCCGCGTGCACGGCCTTATGCCCAAGGTGAGGAAGCGTTTCACGACTTACGGACTCTCGTCGGAGGCGGAATTCTCGGCGCAGGATCTCAACGCCACGGCGGCCGGCGTCGAATACACCGTGACGCATTGGGGCAAAGCCCTGGGCCGATTGCGACTGCATCTGCCAGGACGGCACAGCGCGACCAACGCGTTAGCGGCGGTCGCGGTCGCCCACGAATTGGAGATCCCCTTCAAGCAGATTGCCGCGGCGCTCGATGCTTTCACCGGGATCCATCGCCGTTTTGAATTGAAGGGCGAGCCCGGCGGAATCATGGTGATCGATGACTACGGTCATCATCCCACCGAGATTCGCGCCACCATCGGTGCCATCCGCGATAGCTGGAAGCGGCCGTTGACGGTGATCTTTCAACCGCACCGCTTTACCCGGACGCGGGATCTCTTCGATGAATTTTTAACCGCCTTCGAAGGTGCGGATCGGCTCGTGCTAACCGAAATTTACGCTGCGGGAGAGGATCCGATCGCCGGCGCCAACGGCGAAGCGCTTTACCAGGCGATCAAGCGCAAGGGCCACCTGGACATAGAATTTATTGCCGACAAGAACGACATCGTCACGCAGGTGGCCGGCAGGCTAGCTGGCGGCGACGTGGTGCTGACCCTCGGCGCCGGCGACATTTACAAAGTCGGTGAAGCGTTGGTCGAGGCGCTGAAGTGAAAACAGGGGATTGGAGTGATGGAGTAGTGGGGTAGTGGAGCGATGGGAGGACAGGAATGGCCCAACACTCCATCACTCGAAAACTCCATCACTCCAACTGATTAGCGGTGTTGATAATGGCCAAAGCAAGCAGGAACCCGCCTCTGGCTGAGGAGTTGAATTCCATTCCCGGAGCGAAGCTCAAGATCGCCGAGCCGTTGGCGCGTTACACGTCGATGAAGGTCGGCGGGCCGGCGGACTACTTCATCGAAGTGGTCAATGACACGGCGTTAGCAAACCTGTTGCGCGTAATCGAGCTTTATGAATTTGACTTCTGCCTGCTCGGTAACGGTAGCAACGTCTTGATCAGCGACCGTGGCGTGCGCGGCGCGGTGATTCGCCTGGCCGGCGAATTCAAACGGCTCGAATGGCGCGAAGAGAACGCCGGCGTGCACGCGCGCGTGGGGGCCGCCTACGCCGTGACGCAACTGGTGCGCGAAGCGGCGCGCAAGGGTTACACCGGCCTGGAGTTTGCCGAAGGGATTCCCGGCACGGTCGGCGGCGCCTTGTTCATGAATGCAGGCGCATACGGTTCAGAGTTCGAAAAAATAATCGTCCGAGTCCAAGGCATCGCGCGCGGCGGGCAACCGCTGGAGTTTTCGCGCCACGAAATGAACTTCAGTTACCGCGACTCGCACCTGCCCGCGGGCACGGTGGTCACGCACGTCGAGATGCGTTTGCAGCGCTCAGAGATGGCCGGGGTCGGCGCGAAAGTGCGCGAGTTAACCGAGCGCAGAAAGGGCAGCCAGCCGTCGGGCTTTCCCAACTCGGGTTCAATGTTTCGTAATCCGCCGGGCGATTTCGCGGGCCGGCTGATCGAAGCCGCCGGTCTCAAAGGCAGGCGTATCGGGCAGTGCCAGATCTCCGAGCGCCACGCCAATTTTTTCGTCAACTTGGGCGGCGCCAAGGCTGTCGAAGTGCGCCGATTGATGGAGCTGGCGCAGGCCGAGGTGCGCCGCCAGTTCGGCGTCGAGTTGGCGGCGGAAGTGAAATTTCTAGGCGAGTGGCCGGTCGAGTGAGCGGCGCAATATGCAGCTGAAAGTTTATCGCCGGGATAACCGGAAAAAAGACCAGCGCAGCCGGCTCCGGTTGCGCGCGAGCGCGCTGCTCGGCTCGGTGGTGATCGCCGTCGCGCTCTATTGGCTGAGCGACCCGCTGAGGATCGCCGCGGCTTCGCTGCGCGAGTTTGTTTTGGAGAGTCCTTATTTTTCCGTGCGCGAGATTCAAGTGCGCGGCGGCGACAAGGTGAGCGGCAACGAAATCGTCGCTATCGCCGGTCTGCGCCGCGGCATGAGCATCTGGAGCATCGACCTGGCAAGCATCGAAGAAAAGATCGCCAAGCATCCCTGGGTGCGCCGCGTTTATGTCCGGCGCGAGTTTCCCCGGCGCGTCGTGATCGATGTCGAAGAGCGCACGCCGCGAGCGATCGTGGCGCTGCGCACACTCTACTATGTCGACTCGGACGGCGTGCTCTTCAAGGAAGTCGGTCCGGGCGAAGAGGTCAAATTTCCGCTGCTCACCGGTCTGCGCGCCGAACAGCTCACGGCGCCGGACTCATCGACGCGCAAGCGCATTCAGGACGCGATCCGGCTCAGCGAGATGATGGTTCAGCGGTCGCACTCGCTATCGGAAATTCACTTCGCCAAATCCGATCGGCTGGTGGTTTACACGACGACCCATCCGATCGCGCTGCACATGGGCTGGGGAAATTGGGCGGAGAAGCTCAATCGGATGGAGCGCCTGCTCGCGCTTTGGCGGGGCAACGAAGAGCGTCTGGGGTCTTTGGATATGAGTTTTCGCGATCAAGTGGTGGCGCGTTTGCGCCGGGCGCAACGCTAAGATTTAAGAAAAATACATCGATGGAGCTATGGCGAAAAAAAACAGCATCGTAGTCGGATTGGACATCGGAACGTCCAAGGTTTGTGCGGTCATCGGCGAGATGAGCGAGCAGGGTGTCGAGATCATCGGCGTCGGCTCGCATCCCTCGCAGGGATTGCGCAAAGGGATGGTGATCAACATCGAAGGCACGGTGAATTCGGTCAAGAAGGCCGTCGAAGAGGCGGGTCTGATGGCCGGATGTGAGATCCACACCGTGTTTACGAGCATCTCCGGCGGGCATATCAAGGCGTTCAACAGCCACGGTATCGTCGCCGTGAAAAACAAGGAAGTGACGCAGCGCGATCTGGAACGGGTCATCGATGCCGCGCGCGCGGTGGCGATCCCGATGGATCGCGACGTGCTGCACGTTCTGCCGCAGGATTACATCATCGACGATCAGGACGGCATCCGCGAGCCGCTCGGCATGTCCGGCGTGCGCTTGGAGGCCAAGGTCCATATCGTGACCGGCGCCGCGACTTCGGCGCAGAACATCGTCAAATGTTGCAACCGCACCGGCCTAAACGTCGCCGAGATGGTCTTGGCGCCGCTGGCGGCGGCCGAAGCCGTGCTGAGCGACGAGGAGCGCGAGCTGGGCGTGGTGCTCGTCGACATGGGCGGCGGCACCACCGACATCGCCATCTACCACGACGGCGCGGTCAAGCACACGGCGGTGGTCGGCATCGGCGGCAACCATGTGACCAACGACATCGCCGCTGGGCTGCGCACGCCGTTCAATGACGCCGAACGAATCAAGCAGCGCTACGGTTCGGCCAAGGCGGCGATGGTGCCGGCTCATGAACGGGTCGACGTGCCGAGTGTGGCCGGCAAGGGCGCCGGCAGCGTGTCGCGGCAAATTCTCTGTGAGATCATCGAGCCGCGCCTCGATGAAATCTTCGAGCTGGTGCAAAGAGAGATCGTCAAGTCGGGCTTCGAAGGCGCGTTGACTTCGGGGATCGTGATTACGGGCGGGTCGATGCTTTTGCCGGGCGCCGTGGAAATGGCCGAACGCTCCTTCGGCTTGCCGGTGCGGCTCGGTGTGCCGGCGCATGTGCGCGGCCTTATCGATATCATCGGCAACCCGACCTATGCCACCGGCGTGGGCTTGGTGCTGCACGGCATGAAGCGTCACGAGCGCAACGTTTATCGCATTCGCGAGGACAAGATTCTCTCGAAGGTCAAGCATCGCATGTCGGATTGGTTCAGCGAGTTCTTCTAATCAACAGACGAAATTTAACGACTTTTCCGGAGGAGGAAAGCTTATGATTGAGATTGTCGAACAGAATAGTCTGACCGCGCGCATCAAGGTGATTGGCATCGGGGGCGGCGGCAGCAACGCCGTTAACACCATGATCGGCGCCAAACTTGGCGGGGTCGATTTCATGGTGGCGAACACCGACGCGCAATCCTTGGAAGCGAGCCTGGCGCCGGTGCGCATTCAACTCGGCGGCATGGTCACCAAGGGGTTGGGCGCGGGGGCCAATCCGGAAATCGGCCGGCGCGCCGCTCTGGAGGACCAGGAGAAGATCAGAGAGTATCTCGAAGGCTCGGACATGATCTTCATCACCGCGGGGATGGGCGGCGGCACCGGCACCGGCGGCGCGCCGGTGCTGGCGCGCGTGGCGCGGGAAGCGGGCGCGCTGACCGTCGGCGTAGTGACCAAGCCGTTTCTTTTCGAAGGCAAGAAGCGCATGCGCCAGGCCGAAGACGGCATCGATGAGTTAAAAGCGAGCGTCGACACGCTGATCGTGATTCCCAACCAGCGTCTGTTGAGCATCGCCGCCAAGACCACCACGATGCTCGAAGCGTTTCACAAGGCGGATGACGTGCTGCTGCAGGCGGTGCGCGGCATCTCCGATTTGATCATCACGCCGGGGCTGATCAATCTCGATTTCGCCGACGTGCGCACGGTTATGGCCGAGATGGGTCTAGCGCTGATGGGCGCGTCGTCGGCCTCGGGCGAGAACCGCGCCATCGAGGCGGCGCAAAAAGCGATCTCCAGCCCGCTGCTCGAAGACATCTCGATCCAGGGCGCGCGCGGCGTGTTGATCAATATCACCGGCGGCCCGGATCTGTGCTTGCACGAAGTGAACGAAGCCGCGTCGATGATCCAGGAAGAGGCGCACGACGACGCCAACATTATTTTCGGCGCAGTCATCGACGAAAGCTTGACCGACGAGATCCGCATCACGGTGATCGCCACCGGCTTCGGCGAAGCGAAAGAGGAAAGAAAGCCCGCGGCGTCGGCTCTGGCGAGCGTCGCCAACATCGCCGCAGCGGCGCAAAAAACCAAGAAGGTCGTTCACCTGGGCACGATCGTCGACGATCTCGACACGCCGACTTGGCAGCGCAAAAAGAGCGGCAGCGACGAGATCGAGACGGTGACGTTGAACAAAAATAATTTAGATTTCAACGCCAATTCGGAAGACGACGATAAGTACGACATCCCGACGTTCCTGCGCCGGCAGATGGATTAGCCGGGCACGAATCGCCCGTTCTTCATTAAGCTGCGGCGATTCAAACACCTTGCGCGGCGCCGGACCAGGCACGGCAAGTCGCCGTCAGCCGGCGCCGCCGCCGACCGCAAGCATTCGAATATCGGCAGGAAGTCGCGGCAGGTGCTCGAGTCCCGCGCTTATTTCGAGCTTCTCCGACGTTTTTCTTTGCGCGATCTTTCCAGGGCGAGGCCGATCAACCGGTCGATCAGGCGAGGATAGCTCAAGCCGCTGGCTTGCCACATTTTGGGATACATACTGATTTTCGTGAATCCGGGGATCGTGTTGATTTCGTTGACCAGCACCTGCCCATTCGGCCGCAAAAAAAAGTCGACGCGCGCCATCCCCTCGCAACACAGCGCCCGGTAGGCTTGCACGGCAATTTTTTGAATGCGTTTCACGATCGCTTGCGGTAAGCGCGCGGGAATCTCCAGTCGCGCGCCTTGATCGTCGAGATATTTAGCGTCGTACGAGTAGAAATCATGCTGAACGATGATCTCGCCCGGCAGTGATGCGATCGGTTTTTCGTTGCCGAGAACCGAACACTCGATCTCGCGGCCGCGAATGCCTTCTTCGACGATAATCTTATCGTCGTAGCGAAAAGCCTTTCCAATCGCGCCGGCGAATTCACTCTTGTGAGTCACTTTGCTGATGCCGACCGAAGAGCCCAGATTGGCCGGCTTGACGAATAGCGGCATGCCGAGGGCCTTTTTAGTTTTGCCGAAGCTGATGGTGCTTTGCTCCCGGCGCTCGAATACCAGGAATTTAGGAATGGCGATTTGCGCGTCGCGCAACAGCCGCTTCATCACGTCTTTATCCATGCCGACGGCCGAGCCTAAAACTCCGGCGCCGACGAACGGAACGCCGGCAAGCTTGAGCAAGCCTTGAATCGTGCCGTCTTCGCCGAACGGCCCATGCAAGACCGGAAATACGACGTCGACGGCGCCTAGGGTTTGGCGCGATGACGGCCGCATGAGCGGTTTTGAGGTTTCGCCGGGCATGACGGCGGCGGCGTTTTTCGCGCCGGCCATCGAGACGCTGGATGCCGTCGCATCGCGCAGCAGGCGCGCGCCGTCGTCGAGGAACCAGCGGCCTTGCCGGTCGATGGCGATGGCCAAGATCTCATATTTTTTTTTTTCGATGGCGTGAAAAATGTTTCGCGCCGAGATGAGAGAGATTTCATGCTCGGCGGATTTTCCGCCGAAGAGCAGTGCGACGCGGAGTTTTTTCTTCATCGTCTGGTTACAAGGCGGATTAACCGTCGAAGATAGAGAATAGAAGATCGAGGATCGATCTTTCGATCCTCAATCTTCCATCCTCGGCGGGTTAATCCTTGAATGCCGTATCGCGGTAGAATTAGGACTTCTTGGCTGCCGCTGGCGCCTGCTGTTCGATGACTTTGACGACTTTGCCCGGATAGGCATGCTTCTCGAACTTTAACACGAAGTATTTGGCTTTCACGGGATCGCCCTTGTTATCGAATTCAATCGAGCCGGTAACGCCTTTGAACCCTTTGATATTACGCACAGCGGCGGACACCTCCGCGCGGCTCGGCTTTTTGCCCGGGTTAGCTTTGAGCCACTTTTCCATCGCTTTGATCCCTACGAGCGTGGCGTCGTAGCCGTACAGTCCGAACGCTTCGATGTCTTTGCCGAAACGCTGCTTATATTTCTTGGCGAAAGCAGCGGTCTCGGGGGTCGCGTCTCGCGGTGGCGCGACGCTGGTGTAGTAGCTCCCAACCGCGGCCGCACCAGCAATTTTTATCATTTCCTCCGAGTCGACACCGTCCGGCCCCATGAATATGGCTTTGCCGCCTTTTTCGCGCATCTGCTTGAGTAGCAATCCGCCTTGGTGGTAGATGCCGCCGAAATAAACCAATGCAGGGTTTTTGGCTTTGAGCGGGATGATCATCGGCGAAAAATTGGCGCGCTCTTCTGTGCCTTCGAAGGCCAAAACCTTCATGCCGAGTTTCTTGGCTTCATTGCGGAAACTCTCAGCCACACCTTGGCCATAGGTAGTCTTGTCATGAATAATGTAGACCGATTTCGCTTTCAGCTCTTGAGCAGCAAAACGCGCGCCGACCGGGCCCTGCACGTCGTCGCGGCCGCACACACGATTGACGTTGGGATAACCGCGGTCGGTGATCTCGGTGGCGGTATTCGCCGGTGAGATCATCGCCAACATGGCATCTTTGTAAACTTCTGAAGCGGGCAGAGCGACGCCGGAATTGAAATGCCCCACCATCACCAGCACGTTCGGATCGGCGACAAGGTTGCGCGCATTGGCGACACCGACCTCGGGCTTCGCTTGATCGTCGTAGGGGACCAGAATCAGATCGTAACCCAGAGATTTAAATGCTTTGCTTGCCTCTTCGACCGCCAGCTGCGAGCCGAGTTTGATGTGCTCGCCGAGCGCGGCCTGTTCTCCTGACAGCGGCGCTTGCACGGCGATTTTGATCGTCCCTTTTTGCGCCCGCGCGAAATTGGGAAAAGCGATGCATGCGAACGCGAGTGAAACAATAAACAACCGACGCAAATAGTTTGTCACGCGGAGTGTTCCTTCCGCAAAATGATGCCCATGCTAGCAAATACCCCGAAGCAAAGCCACCGAAGCGCCGCTACCGCGCCTTGATGAAGATGCTTCACGATAAAGCCGCTAACGTAGCCGGGGATATCAACTACATTGAGTTGGCGATTTCTTCGGGAACGACCTGGATCGCGATCTGTTGCGAGCGGCGCAACAGCGCGAGGCGGCAGCTCGCGCCGATACGAGTGTCGGTCAAGAGCTTGTGCAAATCGTCGACACTGCGCACCGCCATGTCGTCGACGGCGGTGATCACGTCACCGTCGACGATCCCGGCACGCTCCGCCGGGCTTTGCTTCTCGACGCCTATAACCAGGATGCCGGTTTCCGCTTTGAGCCGTTGCGCGCGCGCGATGAAGCGCGGGATCGTCACGTTTTGTCCAGCTACCCCGAGAAAGGCCCGGCGAATGCGCCCGTGCATGATCAGCTGCCCGGCGACAAATTTTGCCGTGTTGATCGCTACAGCAAAGCAAATTCCCTGCGCCGGTAAAATGACGGCGGTATTCACGCCGATGACCTCACCGAATGAATTGACCAACGGGCCGCCGGAGTTGCCGGGATTGAGTGCCGCGTCGGTCTGGAGAACGTTATCGATCAGCCGCCCCGATTCGGATCGCAGCGAGCGGCCGAGGGCGCTGACGACGCCCGCGGTAACGCTGTACTGAAAGCCATAGGGATTGCCGATGGCAATGGCGAGCTGGCCGACGCGAATTTTCGCCGAGTCGCCGAGCGGCGCGGCAGGCAAGCGGCCGGTGGAAATGCGAATCACCGCAAGATCGGTGCTCGGATCGTCGCCGACGATGGTGGCATCGAAGCACCGGCCGTCGCTCAAAGTCACGGCGACTTTGGCAGCGCCGTGGACCACGTGGCTATTGGTCAGGATGAAGCCATCCGGCGTGAAAATGAAACCGGAGCCGCTGCCTCTTGCCTGGCGTAGGCGTGGCACGGCCGCGCCGCGCGCTTGGGGCAGCGCCTTGCTGATTTCGATGAACACGACCGAAGGGCTGGTCCTCTCGGCGGCTCGAACAACGGCTTGCGAATAGGCATCCAGCAGGACGGCGTCGTTATCGACTGGTGTGGGCGAGGCATTGAGGCCTCCGCCTGCATCGGCGTTCTGAATTTTTCTTATGGCTGTGAGTTTCATTGGCATCCTTTGATATGCCGAAAGAATTTAATCATCATTATTGCCGTTGTGAAGTGCGCACCTTGCGGTGCTATAGTATCGTCGGAGTCACTCGATGAGAGCCAAGCAATCGGACTCCCCGGCGGAGTTGACGCCCGCGATGATCGGCGGCCGTTGGAAAATTCCCCTGATCTTTCATTTACTCGCCGGCGCCGAGCGCTTTTCCGAACTGTGACGGAAGTAACGTAAAAGGTGCTGACCCAGCAGCTTAGCGAGATGGAACGGCACGGTCTGGTGGAGCGAAAGGTTTTCGCCCAAGCACCGTCCCAGGTTGTATATTCATTGACGCGTTGGAGCGGAGCTTGAAACCGGTGATCGATGCCAGCCGGCGAGGCGATCTGCACGGTTCATCAGTTAAGGCTCGAGAGGCGCAATCATGATCATCAGCACCGGCGTTGATCTGGCGGAAGTCGATCGCATTCAGGCGGCCTTGGAAGACCCGGGCACCGGCAAGCGCTTTCGCGCGCGCGTCTTTACCGAAAATGAGATCGCCTACTGCGAGCAAAAACAGCGCGGCAAGTATGAGAGTTACGCCGGCCGTTTTGCCGCCAAGGAGGCGGTCATGAAGGCGCTCGGGCGCGGCTGGGGCGCCAAGGTGCGCTGGCTCGATATTGAAGTCGCGCGGGCGCGCAGCGGCAAGCCCGATATCGCCTTGCATGATAAGACGGCCGAGCTTGCCGCCGAATTGGGCATCCGCCGCTGGGCGCTATCGATCACGCACACTAAAGGACACGGCCTCGCCTTCGTCATCGCCCAGGACGAGTAGAGAAGAAAAAATTTCACCAGGAAGTGTGTCATGAGCTTTACGCTCGCCCACAGAGGATGAAAATGGAGGCATTTTCCTCCAACCACAACGCCAATTTTCGAAGGAGGTCACGAAGAGCACGAAGCTTAGGAGAGAATCGACCGCAGAGACGCTAGAGTTCGCAGCGGCCGTGAAATCTTCGTGGCCTTCGTACTACAGTTGAGAACTTGCGCAGCTTGCGCAAATCTCACGGATTCGAACCCTTTCGAACTCGGATAATCCTCCCGCAAAGACGCCAAGTTCGGAAATTGTTTTTTACCTTTGCGTCTTGGCGGGAGATATTCCCAGTTATTTTTTTGCGTACTTTGCGTTCTCTGCGATAAATTTCCTTCTGGGTCCTTTTTCCGAGGGCGCGATCAATCGCGCCCCTACCTTGTGATCTCTGTGGTTAATTCTTCTTATTCGGTTGCGGCTCTGCCGCACTGGGCGTTTCGTGGTAAGAATCAGCTTTCAGCCTTTTGTTGAATTGTTTGCTTGGTTCTTCGCCGGCAACAAAAATAAAACTCCCAGCGCCCAGATTCCGCCGATGGCGCCGGCGATCGTCCAGGCTATTTTGCTGCGACCGCTGTAGTTGGCGATGACCCAGCAGAGGATCGCGTCGAGCAGATGCACCAACGCCGCGGTGCGCCACAGCGATGTCGGATCCATTTCAGATCGGATAAAAAGCAGCCCGGAAAAGTATCCCACGATTTGGTAGAAATCCACGAGCGCGCCCTTGACGCTTCCTTCGACCAACTAATATACTCGGTCTCCGCGCAATTAGGAATATTATGGCGGTCAAAACTATCGAGTGGAAAAATGATCGAGTGATCATGCTCGATCAGCGCCTGTTGCCGCATCGGGAAGTCTACCGCGTCTGCCGCGATTACAATCAAGTCGCGGAGGCGATCCGCGCGATGGTCATTCGCGGCGCGCCGGCGATCGGGGTGGCGGCGGCCATGGGCGTGGCCCTCGGCGCGCTGCAGGCGCCGCCCAAGACCTTCGATCGCGCCTTCGAGCGCATTCTCGTCACCCTTGGAAAGACTCGTCCCACGGCGGTAAACTTATTCTGGGCGCTGCAGCGCATGCGCCAGGTTTATTCGCACCATCGCAGCCAAGGCATCGATGCCGTCAAGCGGGCTCTTAAAGAAGAAGCGCAAAAGATTTACAAAGAAGATATCGCCGCCAACCGGCAACTCGGCAAATATGGCGTGGCCCTATTGCGCAACGCCAGCCAGATCATGACGCATTGCAATGCCGGCGCGCTCGCCACCGCGGGTTACGGCACGGCCCTGGGCGTGCTGCGGGCGCTCAAAGAGTCGGGCAAGCAGTTTGAAGTTTTCGTCAACGAGACGCGGCCGTTCTTGCAAGGTGCTAGACTGACGGCTTGGGAGCTCAAGAAGGAAAAAATACCGGCGACTCTGATTACCGACAATATGGCGGGTTATTTGATGCAGACCGGTAAAGTCGATGCCATCGTAGTCGGCTGCGACCGCGTGGCGGCGAACGGCGACGTGGCCAACAAAATCGGCACGTATACGCTTGCCGTGTTGGCGCGCCGTCACGGCATTCCCTTTTACGTCGCCGGTCCGACTTCGTCGATCGACATGGATTGCCCGTGCGGCAAGGACATCCCGATCGAACAACGCGATCCCAAGGAAGTTTCGCATATCTTCGGCAAGGCGCTGGCGCCCAAGGGCATCCGGGTTTTCAATCCCGCCTTCGACATCACCGCGCAGGATCTCATCTCGGCGATCATTACGGAAAAAGGCGTGATCCATCCGCCTTACCAGCAGAATATTCGAACTCATGTCGGTCATTGAAAAAAATCACGAGCTGGAAGCCTACTTCCACAACGCCGGCAAGCCGCGCGAGCAATGGCGCGTCGGCACCGAGTACGAAAAAGTCGGCATCGACCGCTTCACGGGAAAGGCGATTCCTTATTTCGGCGCGCGCGGCGTGGACCGGATTCTCCGGGAACTGATCGACCGTTACGGCTGGCAGCCCGAGGAGCAGGACGGCAACATCATCGCGCTTACCCGCGACAAGGCGCAGATTACGCTCGAGCCCGGCGGACAGATCGAGCTGAGCGGCGAGCCGTGCGAGAGCATTCACTGCACCTACGGCGAGTTCAACCAGCATATCCGTGAGCTGCTCGAAGTCGCCGAGCCGCTCGATATCGTTTTTCTCGGCCTGGGCATGCAGCCGGTGAGCCGCGTCGACGAGATCGAGTGGGTGCCGAAGAAGCGCTACCGCATCATGGGCCCATACATGCTCAAGGTCGGCACGCTCGGCCAGCGCATGATGAAGCAGACCGCGACGGTGCAGGCCAACATCGATTTCCTCGACGAAAAAGACGCGATGGCAAAATTTCGCACCGGCATGGGGCTGGCGCCCGTGCTGATTGCGATGTTCGCCAACTCGCCGATCTGCGACGGCCAGCTGAACGGCTACCGCAGTTTCCGCGAGCATATCTGGACCGATACCGACCGCAGCCGATCCGGCCTGCTCAAGTTCGCCTTCGCCCCCGACGCCTCGTTCGCTCATTACGTCGAGTATGCCCTCGACGTGCCGATGTATTTCATCATCCGCCACCACGATTACATCGATATGACCGGTGTCACGTTTCGCCAGTTTCTCGAGCGCGGACACAACGGCGAACGAGCCACCCTGCAAGACTGGGCCGACCATCTGACCACGCTCTTTCCCGAGACGCGCATCAAACGCTATATCGAAATTCGCTCGGTCGATAGCCAACCGCCGGAATTGATGCCAGCGCTGTCCGCTTTGATCAAGGGTGTTTTCTACGACGACGATTGTCTGCTGGCCGCCTCGGACCTGGTCAAAGGCTGGTCGTGGGACGAGCGCATGGAGACCTATCTCGATTCCCACAGAAACGCCCTGGCGGCGCGCTTTCGCCGTTATACGCTGCTCGATTTGGCTAAGGAACTGTTCCAGATCGGCTGGGAAGGTTTGCGCCGGCAGAAATCGCTCAACCGAAACGGCGAGGATGAAACCATTTACCTCAATCCGCTAAAGACGCTGCTGTTTCAGGGAAAATGTCCTGCCGATATTCTGGTGGAGAAATGGGAAGGCGAGCTGCGCCAGGATATCAAAAATCTGATCGCCTATAGCGCCTACAAGCTGCCGTGAATTTCCGCGACGATGCGGCGGTGATCCAAACGCGCTAAACGCTCCTCCACCGCGTCGTCAGCCGCGCCGCTAAACGCCTTCAACCAACGCTGTTTGAGATCGCCGATGCGCCGCTGGCTCGCTTCCACCTGGGCGCGCAAAGCCGGGCTGTGCTCGGCTTCGCCGTAAAGAAATTCCAGTGCCGCAACCGCCTTGGCTAAATCGTGGCAAAACAGCATCATGTCGACCCCCGCGCGCAGCGCCAGCGCCGCGGCTGCGCCGGCATCATAATGATCGCTGATTGCTTTCATCTCCATGTCGTCGCTGAAGACAACCCCGTCAAAGCCGAGCTGATGGCGCAACAGACCCGTGATAATCGGCTCGGAGAGCGTGGCCATATGGCTAGGGTCGAGAGCCGTGAATTTCACATGCGCGGTCATGAGCGCTTCGATGCCGCCGCGGCAGGCGTCGATGAACGGCGGCAGCTCGACGGCTTGCAGCTCGGCTAAAGATTTGTCGATGACCGGCAAGGCGAAATGCGAGTCTTCGTCGGTGCCGCCGTGGCCGGGAAAGTGTTTGCCGCACGGAATGACGTCGCCCTCTCTCAAGCCGCGTGCCCAGGCTGAAGCCATTATGCTGACCGACCGAGGGTCGGCGCCGAAGGCGCGCGCGCCGATGATCGGACTCAGCGGATTCGAATTGACATCCAAGACAGGAGCGAAATTCAGATTGATTCCGACCAGCGCCAACTCGGCGGCGCTGGCGCGGCCGGCGCGATAGGCCAGATCCGCATCCTGGCGCGCGCCAATTTCGGCCGCGGTGGGGAAATGGGTGAACGGATGCGGCAGGCGGTGCACGGCTCCGCCTTCCTGGTCGATGGCGATCAATGGCGGTTGATCCGCCGCGCCGTTCCACAGACTGCGGCACAACGAATGGATCTGGCGCGGCGCGCCGCAATTATGCTTGAAAAGGATGAAGCCGCCGAAGCCGTACTCCTCGAAAATAACTCGCTCTGCCAAGCCGATACGCTCGCCGGGGCAACCGACCATAATCATCTGGCCGAGTTTTTCTCGGAGGCCGTCCATGGGCGCCGACTATAACACAACCTAGACAAGTTTTTTGGCAACGTGTAAATTCACCAGACCCGGATGGTGAAAGCGAAATATATAGTGGTCGAGGGGCCGATCGGCGTCGGCAAGACCAGTCTTGCCAAGATGCTGGCTCTCGAGCTTCAAGCCCGCATGGTGTTCGAGCGGGTCGAAGATAATCCGTTTCTGCCTAAGTTCTATAAATCGCGTGAGGCCTACGCCTTCCAGAATCAGACCTTCTTTCTGCTCAATCGCTACCAGCAGCAAATCGAGCTGGCGCAGCAAAATCTGTTCAATCAGAACACCGTGGCGGACTACCTGTTCGCCAAAGATCAGATCTTTGCCACTTTGACCCTGAGTGCCGAAGAGCTGAATCTTTATCAACAAATTTACGTCCTATTGAACGCCCGGGTGGCTAAACCGGACCTGGTCGTGTACCTCCAGGCGCGCCCCGAGGTGCTTTACAAACGGGTCAAAAAAAGGGATAAAAAATTCGAGCGAGGCGTCACCTTCGAATACTTGAGCGAGGTGTCTCAGGCGTACAATCAGTTTTTTTTTCACTACGACGAGACACCCCTGCTGGTGATCAATACTTCGGCGATCGATTTCGTCTCAAGCAGCGAGCATCTGGCTGACTTGATCAAGGAAATCAACAACATGGGTTCGGGGACGCAGCACTATATACCGCTTGGATCCAGGTAAGACTGGACCGAGACGGATGCCAAAAGGCGATGATTTGGGGAGAGCCAAGCGGCTCTTCCTGCCCGCGTTGGCCTTCCGGATCGGTTCGGAAGGCTTTTTTCGTTTGGGAGGGTCGTCATGGGCGACAAGATCACCGTACCCCATATTGTCAAGATGAAGCAACGCGGCGAAATGATCACCTGCCTGACGGCATACGATTATTCCTTCGCGCGCATTCTCGATGAGGCCGGCGTGGAGCTTTTGCTCGTCGGCGACTCGCTCGGCTGCGTGGTCCAGGGAAATCATAACACTCTGGCCGTGACCATGGACGAGATGGTCTATCACACCCGGTTGGTCGCGCGCGGCCGCAAGCGCGCGCTGGTGATCGGCGACATGCCGTTCCTTTCCTATCAAGTCGGCAAGGACCAAGCGCTCGCCAACGCGGGCCGGTTCCTGCAAGAGGGCGGCGCCGAAGCGGTCAAGCTCGAAGGCGGCGTCCATATCAGAGAAATCATCGCCGCCATCGTCAGAGCGGGTATTCCGGTCATGGGCCATATCGGCCTGACGCCGCAGTCGGTGCATCAATTCGGCGGCTACAAGATTCAAGGCAAAGAAAGCGCGCGGCGCGACATGCTGTTGCGCGACGCTGTGGCGGTGGAAGAAGCCGGCGCATTCTCGGTTGTCTTGGAAGGCATGCCGCTCGACTTGGCCAGGGAGATTACCGGGCGGCTCACCATCCCGACCATCGGCATCGGCGCCGGCAGCCACTGCGACGGCCAGGTTTTAGTCGTGCATGACATGCTCGGCTTGTTCGATGATTTCAGGCCGAAGTTCGTCAAACAGTATGCCGATCTCAAGACCGTCATGACCGCCGCGGTGAAAGATTTTATCAGCGACGTGAAAGAGCGAAAATTTCCCGCGGAGGAGCACGCGTTTAAATAAATAATCGGGTGTTGGAGTAGTGGAGTAGTGGGAGTGTTGGGTTTTCGCCCATTACTCCAATACTCCAGTACCCCAATTGTTGCTTATGCAGGTTATTGAGAGCATCGCTGTCATGCGCGGGTGGAGCGAAGCGGAACGCTGCGCCGGGCGGCGCATTGCATTCGTGCCGACCATGGGCTTCTTGCATCGCGGGCATCTTAGTCTGGTCGGTGACGCCAAGGCACGCGGCGACCGGCTGGTCGTGTCGATCTTCGTCAACCCGGCGCAGTTTGGGCCCGGCGAGGATTTCGCGGCGTACCCGCGCGACTTCGAGCGCGACCGTAAATTGCTCGACCAAGAAGGCGCCGACGTGCTGTTCCAGCCGTCGGTGACGGAAATCTACCCGCATGGCGCTCAGACCTACGTCGAAGTTGAAAGGCTCAGCCTGCCGCTCTGCGGCGCGCTGCGCCCCGGCCACTTCCGCGGCGTGGCCACGGTGGTGGCCAAGCTTTTTAATGTCGTGCAGCCACACGTTGCGGTGTTCGGCGAGAAAGACTATCAACAGTTGCAAGTGATTCGCCGCCTGGTGCGGGACCTGAGCATGAGCGTTGAAATTATCGGCCATCCGATCGTGCGCGAGGCCGATGGTTTGGCGCTGAGCTCGCGCAATGCTTATTTGACCGCGGCGGAGCGGACGGCGGCGGTTTGTCTCTCCCGGGCGCTTTGTAAAGCCGAGCGCCTATTCAAAGGCGGCGAGGCTTCGGCGCAAGCGCTCATTCGAAACGCTCGCGCCGAGCTGGACAAGGAGCCGCTCGCCGGCGTCGAGTATGTCAAACTGTGCGACGCCGAGACGCTGGACGACATTGAAACGATCGACGATGCGGCGGTGCTCGCATTGGCCGTGCTCATCGGCAAGGCGCGCTTGATCGATAATCGCGTGCTGGCGCGCCGGCAAGGAGAATAACGGCGGTGGTGGACGAGGTCTCTGTCAAAGTCAAAACCCGCTGGAGCGATAGCCTGCGGCGCTACTTTCTCGCCGGCCTGCTGGTTTTTCTGCCGGTGGCGATCACGCTCTGGTTTATCGGCTGGGTGATCGCCTTGCTCGACAGCGTGCTCGACGTGCTTCCGGCCGCGCTCCATCCCAACTCTTATCTGCCCTTCGCGGTTCCCAAGCTCGGCGCCATCGTCACGCTGCTGTTGATTCTCTTTCTCGGCGTGTTGACGAGCGGCGTGGCGACGCGGCGCTTCCTCGCCGCGTGGGAAAATATTTTCATCCAAATCCCGGTGTTTCGTGGCGTCTATACCGCCGTCCAGAAGCTCGTGCAGACGTTTCTCGGCCAGTCCGACGCGCAACGCCAAGTCGTGATGATCGAATATCCGCGCGCCGGCATCTTCACCGTCGGCTTTGCCATGGGCCGCGCCTGGTCCCATCTCGAAGAGAAGAAAAATGCCCAACTGGTCAACGTGTTCGTGCCGACGACGCCGAACCCGACCTCCGGTTTTTTTCTGCTGGTGCCGAGTAGCCAAGTGACCCTCCTCAACATGACCATGGAAGAGGCGCTCAAATTGATTACTTCGAGTGGCCTGATCACTCCCGACGACAAGTACAAGATCAATGGCAGGTAAGAAAATCGCGGCGCCCGGCGAGCAGATTGTCTGTGTCAACCGCCAGGCGCGGCACAATTATTTCATCGTCGAGAGCTACGAAGCGGGCTTGATCCTGGTCGGCAGCGAGGTGAAGTCGCTGCGCGACGGCAAGGCCAACCTGGTGGACAGCTACGCGCGCATTCAAAAAGGCGAAGCGTTTCTGGTCAATACCCACATCAGTCCCTACGCCGGCGCCAACCAGTTCAATCACGAGCCGACGCGGATACGCAAACTGTTGCTCCACCAGCGCGAGATCGAGCGGCTTACGGGCAAGACCAAGGAGCGCGGCCTGACCTTGATTCCGCTCAAGATCTACTTTAAAAACGGCCGGGCAAAGGTGGAGTTGGGGCTAGCGCGCGGCAAAAAACTCTACGACAAGCGCGAAATGCTGCGGCGTAAAGTCGCCCAGCGCGAGGTCGAGCGCTCGCTCAAAGCGCGGCACTAGCCGATGCTAGGTAGTGCCGGTGCTGGGCAAGTTGGTGGAGGCGGCGGGACAGCGTAAAGAACGGTTACCGGCCCAACCAATGTTTAATATGCACCCGCCGAACCGTGCAATTCTGTCTAACTGTTCCTGAGCAACCTCAAAATTTTAATTGTCAGCGATCACTTGCATCTGCAGATGCGGATCGCGTTTCAGAGTTAGGATCTTCTTTTCATTCAAGAATACTTCGGTCGTCAGAGGGACGTAGCGGGAGCCAGGGGGAGAAGGCGTTACTGGAGCGCCAGATCGAAGAACTGCAGAAGCTGATCGGTGAGCAGGCCGTTGACATTCGGTTTTTAAAACGGCTTGGGAGGAATTAAAGCCGAGTTGGGAAGAGGTGGAAGCGCGGCCCGTGTCGCCGAGGGGCTGACGGTAAAAAGGGCGGTGGAGATTTTGGGATTATCGCGCACGAGTTACTACCGGCAGATCCGGGCGATGAAAGATTACCGACCAAGAGTTCGGGCAATTTTATCGGTCCAGCACGCCGAGGTGTTGCGGGAAGTGGCGTTAAAGCGGGTGGAAGCGGGCCACCGGCGGGTGAGGGCGTATGCCATGGCGTGGGGAAAACTCAGTATGGACACGCCTGCGAGTAGCCGGATGAGCTGTTATCGGGTGCTCAAGGGCGAGGGATTACTGCAGCCCAAGCGTATCGGGCAGGACCTGCGGGAAGCGGCCGAGCGTCGTCGGCAGATGCTCAAGGCTCCCGAGAAGTTCAACGAGGTGTTACAGGGAGATTTTACCGACTACACCACCGAGGAAGGAGAGAAGTACCACATTGGTGGTGTGACCGAGTATCTGAGCCGGTACAATCTGGTCTCCGGGTTCTGGACACCGAGACGGCATTGGATTTAATTGCTCTGACCGAAGCCGGGCTCAAAGAGATCGTGGAGTTGGGGCACGAGCTTCCCGCGCAAATCATTCTGGTGACGGATAACGGACCGGCGATGAAGTCCAGACGGTTTAGAAACTTCGTGAAGAAGAGCGACTTGTTGGTCCATATTCGCTCACGGAAATATCATCCCCAAACCATCGGACGAGAGGAGCGATATCACGGATCGTTGAAGCTGGAACATTTGTACAGAGTGCTGCCGAACAATCGTACTGAGCTGTTCGAAGCGGTAAAAAGCTATCGACGGTTTTACAACTACGAGAGGCTACACATGAGTCTGGGGTACCGCACACCGGCTGCGGTGTATTTAATCAAGGACGGCCAGAAACTCTGACTTATCAGCCGGAAAAAGTTGTTCCGAAATCGTGGAACAGGACACGCGAGATCAGGGACCAGTTGACAATCCAAGGCAATAGACACTATTTAAAGAGTCGAGATTTTGGAGAACGGAGGAGTAGTGATGGACGAGATTGAGTATACACCTCAAAAAGCCGCCTATCTGCGGTGGATGGAGCAAGAAGGCATTCCAATTTATGATGGTCTCGCCGTCGAGGATGTGACCGAGCTGCCGCGGAAGCCCTGGGCCCGCATGGGTGGTACCGGCTCGTATATCCAGCTCAAGGGCAGTGGTGGCGTTACGGGTATGTACGTTGTCGAGATTCCTCCAGGCGGCGCCCTGGAGCCTGAACGACATATGTATGATGAGCTTCTCTACGTTCTTAAAGGACGCGGCAGCACCGAGGTATGGTACGACGGGATGCGCAAGCAAGCGTTTGAATGGTCAGAGGGGAGCCTCTTTGCGCCGCCTCTAAACACCTGGCACCGCCATTACAACGGAAGCCGCGAGCCGGCGTTTCTGCTGGCTGTCACGACCGCGCCGATCATCATGGATTTCTTCCGCGACCCGGATTTCGTTTTCAACAATAATCACGCGTTTAAGTCCCGTTACAACGGCGAAGACTCTTACTTCGCGATGAGCGACCGGCGCTACAAGGCGACCCGGACAAGCATGTGGGACACGAACTTTATCGCCGACGCACGAGTCGCCACGGTCGAGAGTGCGCCTTACAAAGTCGCCGAGGGAGGAATCACCTGCTTCGAGATGGCGGATAACAGTCTGATTGGTCATATTTCTGAGTGGCCGTCGGGCATCTACCACAAAGCCCACTATCATGCGGCAGGAGCAATTCTTCTGGTGGTGCGTTCTTACGGGTATATCTACTTGTGGCCCAAAGAATTAGGAGTACGTCCCTTTCAAAACGGCAAAGGCGATCAGGTGGTGAAATGCAACTGGAAACCGGGCAGTATCTACAGTCCCCCCGACGGCTGGTTTCACACTCACCTCAACAGCGGTCCTGAACCGGCAAGACACATTGCGCTCCGTCTTGGCAGCCGCAAAAACCCCACAACGATTCATGACGCAAGCACCCGCAATAACCGCGAAGGTCCGACAACCAGCCTGCGCGAAGGCGGTACACTCATCGAGTATGAAGATGAAGATCCGGAAATTCGCCGGGCGTTCCTGGAGGAGTGCAGAAAAAACGGCGTCGAGTCTAGGATGCCGCCGATTGCTTACCGTAGCGATCCGCTCGTTGTTTACTGAGGTACCCGAGGCTTTGGGAGGCGCCGCGAGACGCCTCCTCGTCTCATCGCTCAGCTCTGGCAGGTTCCTTCGCGGGTCTTACGCAACCAGGTGGACTCATTGACTACCCAACACCTCTTTGAGCAGCGACTGTACGTTATCCCTCACTTGCATGGCAGCCTTAGTGTAGGTCTTGATCGCTCCCGGCAGCGGCACTCTCCACGGCTCCGTGTGATCCGTCGGCACGTCCAAACGAGCGCTGACATACCCATTCGCACGAGCGAAGCTGGTTTGTCCTTCTTTTGACAAAAGCCAGTTAATGTAGATTTTCGCCGCATTGGGATTCGGTGCCCGGTTAAATAGCGCGACGTTTCCATTGGCTGGACTTACATCAGTTCCCTCTTTGAGTTTCCGGGGGTCTACGATTGCGACCGGCGCCCCTTGTTTCGCCCTGTTAATGGCGACGAAGTCCGCGCCCCCGACGAGCACAGGATGCCGGCCTTGACCAACCGCGTCGACTTCCTGCGCATAGTCTCTTAAGATCGTCATCTGTTGTTTGCCCAGCGCGCGAATGAATTCCGGGCCAAGCTCCGGATGAAGATAGAAGAAGGTGAAAGTCGCAACTCCGGGGCCGCCCCTGCGCGGATCGTCTACCACCAGCTTTCCCTTCCACTTGGGATTGAGGAGATCTTTGTGCGACGCAAACTCTTTGGCATTGACGAGGTTACTATTGTAGAAGATCGTGCCCCGGTGGAACGGAGTCATCACCATAACCATCTTGCCGGGGTCGAGAAACTCGATCGTTCCGCCACGCCATGTTTTAGGATCTTTAACGTCCTGGAGAATAAGCGCCGGCTCCAGGGGATCGAAGGCCCCCATGGGAATCATCGCTTGAAGCGCTGTGGTCGATCCGTGGATGTAAATATCCCAGAGAAATTGTCCCGCCTTGCGCTCGGCAGCAACACGGGGAGGAATCTCGCGGCCGGAGCTGCCGAACAACTCCACGGAGATACCGTACTTTTTCTGAAATTCCAGCGTGAGGGCATCGCGCAACGCAGCGGTCACATCTGTGAGCACCGACACCTTCCCTTCTTTTTTCGCCGCGGCGAGTGTGCTCTCCCAGTCCGCCCCGACGCTCCCCGGATTTGAGCCGATCAGTACGACCACCATGAAAACTACGATCATCATAACCGTACGGTTCATCACGTCACCTCCTAGGATCAACCATTTCAGACGCGATCCTACACAAAGAGCCGGCCGACCTCTCAGATGTACCCGTTATCAGTATCTTTAGCGGCGAGTGTATACGCACCGACCTTCACCCTGTCAAGGGAAGTTAGCGAAGGACTTGCATAACTAAATGTCATGATTAACGATATTCTAAAAAGATATTTGACACGCGGTGACAGTCGGCATACTGGAAGGGTACTGCACGTGATTAAGGTGGGCGGAACTCTGAGCTATGGGGAGAACAAGAGACATATGACGCTGATACCTGTTGAAGCGAAATCTGGGTCGATGCAGAACACAGGATTTTTAGACATCTGATATTTCGCCAGCCGCTATGCTTAGCAACCGACCCTGCGGAAGAAAGGTGAGCCATGGCCACTCGTGACCGAGAGCGCGCGCGTGAGCGCGACAACTATGAAGAAATCATTGCGCACCAGCGCGCCGAGCGCAAACGTTCTTTTACCGGTAAAGTCGTCATTCGCGGCGAAGAATGTCCTTGGGTCATGTCCCGCCAGGCGTTGGTTAGGCATTACATGTGGCCCTCGCGCTACAGCGGAATTACTCCTGAAACTGTCTTGGACGACTGGAATATTTTCGTGCAAGACATCAAGGTGCACTCCGGCAAACACCGGCACCAAGGCGGCCTTGTCATCTACATCATTGAAGGTGAGGGCTGGTCCGAAGTCGATGGCGAGCGTCACGACTGGGAGGCGGGCGATCTGCTGCTTCTACCTTTGAAGCCTGGCGGCGTGGAGCACAAGCACTACAACCGTTATGACGACAAACCGGCCAAGTGGATTGCGTTCATCAGCGGGGCGGTCTTTGAATGGGGCGCGAGTGAAATGGTTCAAGTCGAAAACCACCCGGATTTCAAAGCTAAGAAAGACATGCGGAGCTCACGATGAATAAAATCCGCTCAACCGAAGAGAATGTTGGCATTGCTTACGTTGGCAGAACCGAAAACTTGCTCGAATGGCTGTATCAACTGCGCGATCGCCAGCGGCAGCATCAGCGCCAAGGTGCCTGGCTCATCAAAGGCCGCGACCTGCCTTGGGAAAACAATCGTCAAGGCAAAATGAAATGGTTTTTGCATCCCGCTCTCGACAACACGTCGATTCGCTCCATGATCGTCTTCGAGCAGGAAATCCCTCCGGGCGGGCGCAGCGGTGCACAGAAAACACCCGGGGGATCGGTGTTGTATATCTTAGAAGGCGAAGGCTTTACGCTACTTGATGGCGAACGCCATGACTGGCAAGCGGAAGATCTGGTCAACATCCCGATACGTGCGCAAGGCGTCGTGGTCCAGCACGTGAATACAGACCCGCGGCGTTCGGTCCGGTTCATCTCGGCAGATCTCAACCTGGTGGACATCCTCGGCGTCGACCGAGGCGCCGAGTTCGAGCAAGTGAAATCGGCGTCCGACGGTGACGACAAAAAGAAGTAAGCGAGTATTTCACCGATTTGGAGTTCCCAATGCGCGACAGCGACGTCGACCTATACACGTTTGAGCGCCTGCGCGACGAATTCGGACCATTCGCCGCGACCGAAGCTAACAAGGATTTGGGGCGCGTCCAACGCAAGCTGATCGGGGCTCGATATCGCGAAATACTCCGGGAGCTCACCGCCATCGTCAGCTACCAGTGGAAAGAGCACATGGAGCGAAGCGCCCTGAAAGGCTTTCTCTTTCATGGCGGCGTCGGTGTCGGCAAAACGGCGATGGCCAAACGCTTGACCTACGAGTTGTGCCGCCAGTTCGGTGATACCGGCGTGGCCGGACGCAGTTCAGATCAAGTCGTGATGATACTCGTCGATGGCGCCGACATCGCGCGCGGGAGATATGGCGACACCGAGGAGCAAATCCGCGATATTTTCAAGTACGCGCGAGACGGACAAAGCGGCGGACATCATCGCCACGACGACGATCCCAAGCGTCGAACGGTCATCTTGTTCGACGACGTCGAATCGCTTTTTTTGACACGCAACTCAGCCGGCGCGAAGGAATGGCATTTCAGCCAGAACTCGATTTTTTTTCATAGTATCGACGATCTCGACACCGCTCACACCGCCGTCATCCTGACCACCAATCGAATCGATCTTGTCGATGAAGCGATCGTGGACCGCTTTCTGAGCTATGAATTCGCGGTGCCGCCGGTTTCCGTCCTGGAGCAGATCGCGCGCGACAAAGGCGCGCAGCAGCGGCTTGACGAGAGTGATCTTCAACCCATATTGAACGTCATACAAACTGCCGGCGCGGTAAAAAGCATCCGCGAAGTCGAGCGCATGGTGATGCGGGCGTATGTCAACAAGCTTTTGAAAGCCCATGAACAGCCGGATCATTCGAAAATCTAGCTAAACATATTTGAAATTCTCGGTTGAGTTTTGCATTAATAAGAACTCGGAAAAGAGATGACTCCCGCAAAGGCGCAAAGACGCCAAGTTCGGAGAATTTAAGAACATTGTATTCTTAACTTTGTGTCTTTGCGCCTTGGCGGGAAAAAATTTCTTAAAGTTGTTCTGTCAAACATTTCAAACGGAAAAATCTAAATCAGGTCCATAGACGAAAAAGGAGGCCGATTTCCAATGAAATACAATAGCGACGCGCGCATCGATACCTACCACGCTTGGCAGCAAGCGCAGAAAATCCCAATCAACCGGGGATTTTTCATCGAGGATCTCCGTAAACTAGAGGTTGCGCCCTGGGATTATAAAGGCGGCATGGGGGCATTTATCAACCTTGAAGGCGCCGGCGGAACCAACGACGGGTATGTCTGCGAGATCCCGGCGGGAACAAAATTGAAACCGCAAAAGCACCTTTATGAAGAGATGGTCTATATTCTGGACGGGCATGGAGCCACTTCCGTATGGCAACGCAATGGCAAGAAGCAGACCTTCGAGTGGCATCCTGGAAGCCTGTTCGCGATTCCTTTGAACGCGGAGTACCAACATTTCAATGGGCAGGGAAACGCCTCGGTCAGGTTTTTTGCCGTCACCAGCGCGCCTTTCATGATGAACCTGTTTCACAATCTCAATTTCATTTTCGACAACGATTTCGTTTTTTCCGACCGCTTTCCGCCGGAAGAGGAAGATTATTTCAGCAGCAAGGGACAGGTCTGGGGACTCAAGATGTCGGTGAACTTCGTGCCGAACACATGGGACATGCCGCTCCAAGTATGGAACGAACGCGGCGCCGGCGGAAGACATGTCAACTTCGACCTCGCCGGCAACGTCATGGGCTCACATATTTCCGAATTTCCGGTTGGGCGCTACAAAAAGGCCCATCGCCATGGCCCCGGCGCCCATGTGACGATTTTAAGCGGCCAAGGTTTTTCCCTGCTCTGGCCCGAACACGGAGAAGTGACCCGGGTGGATTGGAAGCCGGGTAGCGTGGTGGTTCCTCCCTCCCAGTGGTATCACCAGCACTTCAACTCCGGCGCCGATCCCGCTCGTTATCTGGCGCTGCGCTGGAATAGCTGGCGTTACAACTTTGTCGCTCTCGGCGACGACAAACCCATCGAGGTCAGCGTGAAAGAGGGCGGCACGCAGATCGAGTACGAAGATGAGGACCCAAAGATTCACGAGTTCTTCGAAACATGCCTTCACAAAGCTGGCGCGACTTGCCGCATGGGCTCCATGGTTCCCTGGTGCACACAAAAGGGAATGGAATAAGTTTACGCTAACGGCGGTTTCGAGTTTAGAGTTTCGCATTTAACCCGAGACTCGCAACCCGAAACCCGAAACGGCGCATGTCTGGTAGCGCAATGCCGTAGCGCGACCATTCTCGCTCGACTTTTGTCATCGCTTCAGCTGCACGTTATCGAGCAGCGCGCCGAAAAAGGGGAAATCCCCGCGTCCGTTGCCCGCAAAATCCTGGAGGACAATCTGCGAAGGTTCTACGGGCTATAGGCGATCTTTCGGAAGATTTACGGCGTCATCGAGAGTCGCCGCCTCACACAGGTTGAAGCGGGCGCGATTCACTGCATTGAGCAGACCCACGTTTCGGCCCTGATGCGCAACCGTTCGGGCAATTTTTCAGTCGAACGACTAATGAACTTAATTGCGCTTGACCTCGCGCCGTCGATCCGAGAAGATCGTAGAGATTCTTATGCCGGACCCTAGTGCTGAAGCGAACCAAAGTAAAAAAAGAAACGAGACTCTTCTCGGCCGCCGTCGGGCGCGCACTGCGCCGTGCCGCAAAGGTCGCGCGCAAGACCGCGCGCATGCACGGACGCCCATCTACATCTGGAAGAATGGCAAGGTCGTCTCGGAGAAACCGTAAACAAAATTGGTCCTGAGCGATCTATCAGTCAGAAGGAAAGTCAAAAGGTTTGGTCCATTAAACAGGAAGCTCGCTACTGCAGTAACGTTTTGGCGAGCAGTGGCACGAATCAAATGTTTCCGATTCCCGTTTTCTCCAGTTGGCGGCCAGTTTGGAATCAGACAGAACGCACGCAGAACCTCGGTGTCATCGCTGATTCACTTGCGGAACGCCGAAACCATATCGTCGATGGCTCCAGCGAAGTCCGAGACTTGCGAAAATTCGCCTCGCGTCTTCGTGCATTCCGCCTTCTCCATCGGGAGAGGGCTGAAGAACTGAAGGAGAAAAATCCCGGCCCCATCTATCGTTTATACGTGTCTGCGATTGCCGAGCTTAGGCCGATTATAGAGGCAGCGCGCTGGGGCCGGTGGCTTCCGCTCGAGGGGGCCCTTGCCGACGCAATGCAGTACGGCGACTTACTTTTCGGGGCGCTGGTTCTCCGAACTCAGATTGAGGACCTCGGGATACTGTTGCGATTGGAACAAATTGAACACCAGATGCACGAAAATTCATCGGCTAATTTCGACGCTTCAGAGGTTGTTGGCCCATTGCCCACAATTGAGGGGATGGTGGATTTTCTTTGGAAACATTTTTTGCCCCGATTCGAGAGTCCGACTGTAGAAGAAATGGGTGCAAGAAAGTCAGAGGCCCCGGATATTGCGTTGCCAGATGAGCTTTATGGGTCGGTCAGTGCACTGAACGATTACGTTCACCCGAACTATGGAAGTCATATAGCCGCAATTTTTCCTGAAACCAGCGCATCGGGAAAGATCCTGCTAACCGCCTATAACACCGCTTACGATACGTTTTTCAAACTCGACTTCGTGAAGCAATGCGCGGTTAGGCCGGTTCCCAGGTGCTCTTAATCAGCCCCTTTCGTACGGCAAGGCTCAGCGCCGATTTGTTGAGAGGACTCTGCCGCGTCTAACCCGCGTGCTACAAAAAAAGCGCGGCTATCCTGAGGAGTGGGCACCGGAGCCTCTTAAAATCTTCACGGATAAATTGAAGAGAGAAACCGGCCGATATGGATTGACGGCAGACGGTGTACTGGAGCTGGGTACCGATCCTCAGCGTCAGAATCGATTGCAAGAGACGGCGTCGACCCTCCGGCCGTTATGTTTGGCAGTCGTTCCCAACCATCAGTGGTCGACCGAGGAAATTGTTCGATTTGCAGAGAAGCACACAGCACCCACGGTTGCTGTTAACACCGTAATGTGGGTGATGCTTGCGCATATGCGTGATTTCGGCCACAGACTGGAGGTCGATGCTAAGCAGCTGCCGGTTGATGTTCTGTTTCCTAGGAATCCTCCTTTTGACCGGTGGATCGGCTTTACGCGCGATGCCATCCAACTGGCCGTTCTCGCAACTACCCATAAAATGGAATTAATGCGGTTTGCCGCCGTGCGGATGATCAACCAAAGAAATCCACTCGGAGCTATCCTTTGCGCGCGGTCGCTGCTTGAGCATTATGCAGTTGTGAAAAGATTGGCGGAACGGTTCAACTCAGACGTTAAATCGATCGAGGAAGAAGCGCGTTCCGGTAGAGACGTCGTGCCGAGATTTGAGCGACTTGAACAAGATATCGGTCGCTTTCTCGTCGGCACAAAGACGACTTCTGAATTGGAGACGAAATGGAAGGAACGCTGGAACCAGCTTGGCATCAGAAAACACCTGAACATCGCAGATGAGGTAGAGCGCACGTTCCCACGAAGGGATACGCGCGGTTTTCTTTACGCGTACTTCTCCCGCTGCGTACATGGCGATTTACTGACGGGCGCGGATCTCCTGCGACCAGGCTCCGAACTCACCGTAGACGTTAACCTGGCGAAAGTGGTCATGGTGCTCGCCGATTCTGAGACGATGGAATGGACGTTAGACTATTGGAGCCCTGTGATGGCTCCCATGTTGCGCCTGACGCGACCAGCGGGGCCATCAGATGCTGCAAGCTTCGACGAACTCCGGCGAGCGCTCCAAAAAGGTTCGACCTTTGGGCAACCATTGAAGCCCGGCCGAGACGTTTTCGGAACGGGCACAGAAACTGACCCCTACCGTTTCCGAGAAGATCTCCAGTACCATGAGACCTTCTACCAGTTCTGCCGAGAACAAGGTATTGATCTCGCCCACTGGCAAAGGAGTCATTGGTTCTCCGACGGAAAGCATGGGGACTGCTTGACCACACCTGATGGCAAACGACTCTACTTTCGTGGAAACGGCAATCCGTTGACGAGATTGTAGATCAAACTTTCGTAGAGAATTCCTCGCTACATCAGCGACTGTGGAGCGGATTGGCGCAAGTATGGTTTGACTGGGTGATTGGAAGTCTACAACGCAAGCTGCCAATGTCACGATTCATTGCGATTCCAGTAGCTCAGGGTGACGCTTTTTACCTTGAGCGAGACGATTGGTCCGTGCTCGTCGATGGTGGCCGAAACCGATTTGGTTTTGCCTCCTTATTCCAAAACGTGATCCGTAAGGACGGGGTAGCTGTCGTTATCTGCACCCACAACGACGCGGATCACGCGAAAGGAATCCTGGGCTTCCTTGAAGCTGGTTTCAGATGTGAAGAGGTGTGGCTGCCTGGACGTTGGCTCGCGGTATTGCCAGACGTGCTCGAGCCGTTCGTTAAAGTGTTCGCCGAAATAGCGGACAACGTTGGCCACACCCCCGTGCCGTCAAATGCGCAGGACCGGCAATCGGGCCTCACTCCTCTAGAGGCGTATGCGGATGGTCTGCGTGAACCTTTTGACGAAACCCCAACGAGCAATGACGGACCGTCAATAGGTGCGGACGGATGGCCGGAATCATACATCGAGATGCTTGAACAAGCCGAACCTTGGGAGATCGCGCCTTGGGTTCGGTTGTGGCCTCCCGAGGATTGGCGGTTCTTTCTTTACCGTCATTACCGGCGGCTGGACCCGGCCGGCCTCCAACTTCTGTGGTCAGCGATCGATGCAGCCAGCCGAATCCGCGCCATCGCCGTGGAGACGTTTCATCGTGGCATTCCAGTTCGATGGTTCGAGTTCGACGCCGCTACGCCTTCTGGTGGCGTGACCGAGCTGATACCTGTTAACGCGCGAGAGATTGCCAGAGTGCGTCCACGGGTAGGCCTCCTCCTGCGTTTTCTGGCTTTGACGGTCTCGAACAAGCAGAGTTTAGTATTCTGGTCGCCGCCCACAATCCAGCACCCCGGAGTTCTCTTTACTGCCGACTCTGACCTGTCCGGCGTACGGCTTTCGAATCAACTCAGTGGTGCCACAGCAACCGCGCCGCATCACGGATCAGAGGCAAACGCGAACGCATATACGGTGGTGGCAATGGCGGCGCAGCAGAAATCTTCGTCGATCACATGGGTCCGCAGCGACGGGAGGTATCGTGGCCGCCCCGGCTCGGCCTATCGGGGTCTTTCATTGAGGCGCATGTGCACGCGCTGCCGGCTTGATGGAGGTGTGTTCTCCCAACAGCAGGCCGTACTCCTTTTCTCTAGACGCGGAATTTGGACGCGACACCATGACACCGTCACATGTCAGTGCAAATGACTACTGCTAAAAAACGTATCCATCTACCTATGCAGGAAAGGTGAGGAAAAGTGTCACCCATTAGCCGGCAGGTCCGCTTTTAGCTCTTATCAGCGGCAAACCGTATAGTTCTTGTCTGGTTCCTGCGCGTTCGCGCTTGAGTTGCTGGCTCCCATCGCCAGAAATTTTCCTCGGTTGATCCACAAGCACGGTGGCCAATGGATCGTCTTTGGGCTGTGAATAGTCGAGCAATTTCTGTCCAACTACGGCGGGTGGCGTCCAAGCCGTCGGCTCAGCGGTTGCTTCGTCGTAGCTCGGTGCAAATCGGTCGTAATAGTCAGCGGCAGGAATCATGGAGTGTTAATAATGTGTTTTCGTGCATCAAAGTCAAGTTTAGCGCCACAATTACCATGATGTGTCTAACGGCTTCACGTTCAGCCGCGAGCCGCGCGAGAATTCCGTTGCGGTTTCGACTTACGTCGGGCGCGGCTTGTCGGTTGCAACGTGGAGTTATGCGTCTTTTTCGAGCGCGCACTCATGGTCCTGCGTTTTGCAATTAACTCCCGCACTACTGGAACAAGAGCAACGGGTACTTCCATCGTGGTGCTTTCAGAGCCCGCTTCAATTTCCGCGGCAGCTCCTTCGTCACTTTGTGATTCGTAGTACTCAAGCACCCGACGAACTCGAGCCTCATTCCATCCACGAGGATACTTTTTAGCAGTCATCGTTTCTTCCTTCGTTTGCGGCGGATTGCCCGCTTCGCCTTCGGACCCAGTTCGTATGCTGTTATGACGAAAACGGAACTCGGAACTGAATCTGGAACGTAGATCACCTTTAAGTATCGCCCCTCTCCAGTCTGTCCGATCGCGATGCGAGAGTCATCACGGCCACGTATGTCTTGCAGCGGTCGACCGAGAATGTTCTCAACTTCACCCTCAGAGACATTGTGTTCATAGATATGTGGCAGTCCCGTCTTCGGATCGATGTGGTAGCGGATCTGCATAGACCTATGCTAATACGCATCGTGCTGCCGAAGCAGTCGGAGTACGCATAACGTATAGCGTTTTATCCCCCAACGCAAAGGCATAGGGGTCTGCTTTGAGCTCTTATCAGCAGCAAACCGCATAGTTCTTTCCGGCTCCTGCGCGTTCGCGCTTGAGTTGCTGGCTACCAACATCAGTTTGGTTCTGTTCAGACCGTTTTCAGTGGACTCGAAAAATTGACCCTGTGCAGGCCGTTATGTTAATGTGCAAGCATGCGGTCGGTAGTGAAAACGCTAAAAGCCAAAAATGCGAAAACTGCGCGTCACATCGGTAAACGGCAAAAACCCGGTCCTGATGCGGATCACGATTATTTCGCCAGAAACTTTCCTCCCTTGGTCCACAAGCACGGTGGCAAATGGATCGTGCTCGTCCAAGGGCATCTCATCGGCATTGCCAACAAGGGTAAGCTCGCCAGCTTGATCTCGAAAGCACGGGCGGAGCATCCTGGCAGCATTCCGTTCATCGCTCCGATTCCGACCAGAGACGAGATCGAGTGCGTGCTCTAAACTTTCCTTACACTCGGCTCGGTGCATTCCTTCTGCCGATCGTCCCCGTGACGATCTTGAGCCGAAATCTCGCGTTTCGGACAGACGCCTATGTCGACTCGGGCGCATTCTATTCCATTTTCCGCGCGGAGATTCTTGACACCTTGAACTGCGAAAAGAACAAGGACAATTGAAGATGCTCAAGGCGGCAGACGGCAAACTGATCCGCAGCCACGTGTTTCGCCTGCCACTGCAAATCGGCGCTGTGAAAATGCGCGCGTTAGTCGCTTTTTCAGATCAGCTGAATATCGGGTTCAATCTGTTGGGACGACATACTGTCTTTAGTTCGTTTGACGAAGTGGCTTTCAACGAGAAAGAAAAAACCGTGTCGTTTCGCTTGTCCGATTAAGCTTCCGCTGTTCAATTGCTCAGCACAAGTCCGGAGTCAGACTCTCGCCGCGATGTTCACGATCCGCCGCACGCGGTTCCATGCCGGCGGCCGAGCATCCTTGGTCGAATTCTTCCGCGCCATCCATGCCAAAATGCCGCGGCGCAAAAACGTTTTGGTTATCGTGAAGGAATGCCGTAGCGGGACCAACCGCGCTCGACCTTTGCCATGGCGTCGGCCGAGGGTAGACAGACCGGCGCGAAATCCCTGGCGTCGTAGCGCGTCGCATCGATGATCATCTTGGAGGTCAGCGGCGGCTTTTGCTCGCCGCGGGGCAGCGATGGATCGAGAATGATGCCGGGAAGTTCACTGAGAATTTCGATATCGCGATGGGGTTGCACCCGGGTGGCTATGGCCCATTCGACTTGAATTGGATCGGCGGGATCGATGTCGTCGTCGACCACGATCACTTGCTTGATGCCGCGCCCGGCGGTGGTGCCGAGCACCGCGAGACCGACATACTTGCCGAAGCCCTCGTAGGGTTTATCGACGGAAAGCACCGCGTGTAGCGCTCCTCCCCCACCGCGCGTCATATGCGCGCGCTTGACGCCCGGCAGTGAAATCTGGCGCATCAGCTCCGCTTCCCGCGGCACCGCCACGATGATCGCCGAACCGGAGGGCGGCTGCCTTCATAGACGGCGTGAAGAACGGGACGATCGCGGTGCGTGATCGCCTTGACGCGTATGACCGGCCGCGGCGCGCGATGACCGCCGTAGTATCCCGTAAATTCGCCAAACGGCCCCTCGTCGCGTAGATCATCGAGCAAAATTTCGCCCTCGATGACGATTTCGGCGGAAGCGGGAACTTCCAGGGGAATCGTGACGCAGGGAACCAACTCCACCGGCGCGCCGCGCAGCGCGCCGGCGACCGCCAGTTCATCCCTGCCGTAAGGAACAGGTGCCACCGCCGCCATCGGCACAACCGGATCGGCGCCAAGAACGATCGCCACCGGGAATGGTTCCTGGGGCCGCTTGCTCCACTGATATTTCAGGTGACCGTAAGGCTCAACGAGAATCCCGAGTGTGTTGCGATCGTGAACGATATTGCGGTAGACACCGACGTTTCGCGCCTGAGTCTCCGGGTCTCTGCTGATGTGGCAAGAGAGCGTGAGATAAGGCCCGCCGTCACGCTCATTCCACGTCGGCACTGGCAGTTTGGTCAAATCGACCGGGTCGCCGACCCAGACATGCTGTTGGCACAGGCCATTCTCGACCATCACGGGAGGGATGAGATTTTTGGTCCGGCGGTTCCATTCCGCAGCCAACTGGCCGGCTTCTACGCCGAGAGCTAAAGCGTAACGGCGGCGCGACGCCAGGAGATCGACGGCTAAGTGAATATCAAGATTGCCGGCGCGCTCGAACAAGAGCCCCGGACCGCTGGTACGCAGGTTGCGCAAGCACACCGCGCCGATCTCTTGATTGAGCAAGACCGAAGATTTTATCGTTGCAAGCTCGCCTCTGTCTTCGAGCAAGTGCAGGAAGCTGCGCAAATCATGCACGGCAAGCGATTCTTCCATTTGAGTATCCGATGCGACAAGACTTCCGGTCAAACAGCGATCAGCCAGAGATAAAACAGCGCCTGCACAGGTGTCAATCTTTTCTACCGTCGAGTGGAATGCCGTAGCGCGCCCATTCCTTTTCCACTTTGGCCATCGCTTCGCTTGCCGGTAAACAGATTGGCGGAAAATTTTTGGCGTCGTAGCGCGTCGCGTCGATGATCATTTTCGACGTCCGCGAGGTACTCCATTGCTCTTCCTTGGGCAAAGAGGGATCTAGAACGATTCCAGTGAGCTGTTTTAGAATCTCGATGTCGCGATTGGCCTGCACCCGCGTGGCAACCGCCCACTCGACTTGAATCGGATCGAAAGGATCGATGTCGGCATCGACGACGATGACCCGCTTGATGTAGCGCCCGGCGACGGTACCCAGCACTGCAAGGCCCACGTACTTGCCGAAGCCCTCATAAGGCTTCTCCACCGCCACCACCGCGTGTAATGCCCCCCCGGCCGGCACAGTCACATTAACTTTTTTTATTCCCGGCAGAGCCACCTGCCGGATTATTTCGGCCTCCCGTGGCACTGCGGTCAAAAAACCCGATTCGTTCGGCTGCATGCCTTCGTAGGTGGCCTGGAGAATCGGATCGTTTCGATGGGTAATCGCCTTAACACGGATGACCGGGCGCGGCGCTTTGTGGCCGCCGTAGTGACCGGTGAACTCGCCAAAGGGACCTTCTTCCCGCAACTCGCCAGGGCAAATTTCACCTTCGATCACGATTTCAGCCATGGCCGGCACTTCCAGCGGAATCGTCTTGCACGGCACAAGCTCCAGCGGCTCGCCGCGCAGCGCGCCGGCGATCGCCAATTCGTCGGTGCCATAAGGAATCGGCGCTGGGGCGGTCATGACTACCGTTGGATCGGGCCCCAACACCAGAGCCACCGGAAACGGCTCGTTCGGTGCTTTGTTGCGCTGGAGATTGAGATGAGTGTATGGGGCCGCAAGGATGCCGAGGGTCTGGCGGTCATGGACCTGGTTACGATAGAGACCCACGTTGCGTATTTCGGTAACCGGGTCCTTGGTCACGTGGCAAGATAACGTAAGATAGGGCCCGCCATCGAGCTCGTTCCAAATAGGCGCAGGGAGTTTGGACAAATCCACGTCCTTTCCAATCATCACGTTTTCCTGGCATGCCCCGCGCTCGACGATCACCGGCGCGAGAGGCGTACCGGTGCGCCGGTTCCATTCCGTCGCGAGTTCGTCTGGCTTGATGCCAAGCGCTAAGGCGTAGCGCCCGCGCGACGCCATCAAATCCACCGCCAGGGGAAGATTTCCATGACCCGGACGTTCGAATAATAGCCCGGGACCGTTGCCGCGCAGGTTGCGGAGACAAATGGCGCCGATTTCTTGATCGAGGCTGACTGGAACTTTAACCCGGGACAGTTCTCCGGCCTCTTCCAGGGCTTCCAGGTAGCTTCTCAAGTCTGTGATACGTGACGCGCTCATTTCTCGTCCTTTGCAAAAATACCGCGTTTACAAAAATCTGTCCTGACAGCCACCGAACTTGCAACCGGGGAATCGCCACTTGTCCCGGCGCAGCCCTGGACGACTAGCGGGCCCTAACGCTCGCCGATGCCCACCCTTCGGCCAACAAAGTGGGAAATCAAAGCGGTGACAATCACAACCAAGGAGGTCATGAACGCCACCACGGATCCGCGCTCGAATTGTCCGCCAAACGCATAGTCGAGTGCAAGCAGCGCCATCGTGCGGGATTGGCTTGAACCTAGGAGGACCACGGTACTGATGTCCCGGGCCGCCGACATAAAGCCGAGCAATCCCACGACGATCAAGGTCGGCGTGAG
>JBOHVN010000084.1:0-10613 GCA_050735675.1 Binatia bacterium
GGCAGCATCCTACAGACCGGTGGCTTGGGCACGCGCGGCCAAAAGAAAGGTCAAGTTTTCCTGATCGGACACGATCTATTTCTGTGGAGTCCGAAGGGTTTCTTGACCGGCTCAGTCAATACCGCGGGATCGATCCTTGTAGGCACGCACTTTGAGCGCGTGGATGTTTCGATTGGCTGTAACGGCTCGACTGGAATTCCTTGCGCCGGCGGCCACCTTACGCAATTCCACCGTAACCGCATTCTCCTTAGAGAGTGGGATTTGTGGTATTTCATCCGGCCGCGCATGAGCGTCGGCATGAGCGTGCTGTGGTACGATGCCTCGAACCTGCGCAACGGCGCCAACCAGGCGGCGCACAATCTGGGTATCTGCGATACGCCGAACGTGACGAACGCGACTGGCTGCCGCAACGGCAAAGGCGGCGACTGGGTCGATGTGTTTTTCAACTGGCGATATACGTTCTAGGTTTCGTTGACTGCGGTGCGGGGAAGGGGCCGTACTACTCCCCTTTCCCGCTCAAGCCTCGCCGCAGTCGTCAGCGGGCACCGCGTATACAGAAATGGCCAACGGCGACTCCTTCCGCTGGCTAGTTCTCACGGTGTCTTTGATGCTCTGGAGCGGCTGTAGCCTCCAGCCGCTCCAGCAGCAAACCTTCGGCGACTCAGGTCGCATCGAATACCGCACGTCCAAATCTCGCGTCAAGGGCATCGCCGCCGGTGCCCCGCATGGAACTGCCGAACCCGCGGCTATCGACTACGCGAGCACCATCAGCGCCGCGACCGGCGCAGGGTTGGTGGTCGCATACGGCTTCGGTGCCAAGCCGGTCACTCTCGATGAGATCGAAGTCGGCGCATGGGCGGCGAAGGCGAACGGCATTCTTGCGGTGGCGAAGAAAAGTCTTCACTTCGCGCTGCCCGCCTACGAGATCTGGCGTCCGGGCGTCAACGAGAATTCTATACCGGTGTTCTGAGCAATCTTATCAGCCGATTTGCATCGCAAGTTTTGGCTCGCCGCAGCATCGCATCCCGGTAATTTGCACGATTAATCGATTATCTTCCTACCAAGACGGCGGCGTATTAAAATACTTCTAAAGTCGTAGTAAACTAAATCTAAGACTTATGGTAAGCAGATGGCCCGTCTGGAATTGCGTCGCAGTGGGAAAATATAGCGAAAAATCCAAGTCTTAATAAGTTCTATTAAACTTTCTCTTCAGTCTAGTTGATTGTCGGAAGGTGGATAGAGAAGGCATCGATAAATCATTTTTATGTATAAAAAAGCAATTAGCGGTTGACGACCTACGACTTTAAGAGTAGATCAATACGCCAATCAGTCCGATCGACGTTTTTGGCATCTGAGAGTGACTATGGTTCGAATACTTGTAGTCGAGAAGGAAGGTCGCACGCACGCGCTGCTGCAGTGCCAGCTGGCTGTCGATGTCAAAGTGAAGTCGGTTTCCGGCATCGACGCCGCAATGGAAAAGCTGGCGAATCACAAATTCGATTTGATCATATGGAACGCCTCGGCAGATCCGCGCGCGCAGCCGGAAATCTGCGAAAAAATAATGCGGCTTTCAGAAAGAGCAGTCGGAACGAGAACCATTGTGCTCACGACTGCACAGCAGACCGACCCGCAGGCACTTCGCGCCGGCAATGTTTGCATCCGAGAGCAGCCGCTCAACGACGAAGAGTTGATGTCGCTGGTAGAGAACCACTTGCCGTTCGAGCTTGGCGATGAAGCGAGTAAGTCGCGGTTGGGCGAGATGAGCTTGCCCATCGAGTTCGAAGGGCTCATCGCCGTCAGTTTGCCGATGCGCGCGGTGATTCGACGGATTGTGGATGCCGCGGCGGTTGATATTCCGGTTCTCATTACCGGGGAGACCGGCACCGGCAAAGATCTCATCGCGGCGGCGATTCATAAGCGGAGCGGACGTGCGGGCCGGCCCTATGTTGCGGTCAACATGGGTGCGATGGCGCCGGAGCTGATTGCCAGCGAGATTTTCGGTCATGAGCGAGGCGCGTTTACCGGCGCGCAAGACTCACGCCCGGGAATCTTCGAGCAGGCGAACGGCGGCACAGTCTTCTTGGATGAGATCGCCACCATGGACGAAAAGACCCAGGTAAGCTTGCTGCGGGTTTTGGAAGAGAAGACGTTCCGCCGCGTCGGCGGCGTTCGTAATATTGCGACCGACGTGAGGATCATCGCGGCGACCAACGAAAACCTCGAGAAGAGCGTCGCTCAGAAACGATTCCGCGAAGATGTGTTCTATCGTTTAAATGTTTTCCATATCAGCGTGCCGCCGCTGCGCGAGCGGCGCGCCGCCATCAACGTGCTGACGGATCATTTTCTGTCGCGTTTTGCCGCCGTGTACAACAAGGAAGTCGATCGAGTTGTGCCCGAAACTTACCGGCTGCTCAGGAAATATCCGTGGCCGGGCAACGTGCGCGAGCTTAAGAACGTAATTCAGACGGCAATTCTGATGGTGGATGGCAAAGAGCTCACGCCTGATTTCATTCCGCAACGGATACGGGATGCCGTCAGCGACGGCAACAACGGCAACGATTCCGCTTGCTCCTTTCGGATCGGCGCTACGCTCGATTTCGTGGAGAAAGAACTGATTCACAAAACCCTTCTGCGTTTCCACGGCAACAAAAAGCTAGCGGCGCATGTTCTCGGGATCAGCCGCCGGGCGCTCTATAACAAGCTAAAAAGACATCAGTTGGTGGTCTGAAGCGGCGCGAGGCGCCGAACGCACCGCATCCCGCTAGACGACAATCACCGGGGCTGCGAGTTGAACTGTCCGGTAGCGAAACCTGCCACGTCCATTCGCCGTTTACAGATTTCGCAAGAAATTATGCAAGCTTGGCTCTTGCGACGCTCGCGTCCCGCCAGATTCCGCTTTGCGGCCGGCCCAATGCGCTTGTTGATAGGTGTCAAATCGTTGATCGAACATCCGACTATCCCAGCATTTGACCCTTGCCACTGTCAGCTTTCATCGCTTAGCCTTACTGCCGTGAAATGCGCGAGCTTGACACTCTAAATTCGGCTGTAAAAATCTAGGATTTGTCTCTTGCGCTGAAGCAAAAATAAAGGCATGGTCCCTGCGCGTGGGAAGTGTGGACTGGCAATAAGCGGCGATGAATAGTGACGCCGGACGACGTGTTTATATGGAAAAGCGCACGATAGACACTCCCGAAGTCCCGCTGCCAATTGAATTTGAGGGGATCATCGCGATCAGTTTGCCCATGCGGGCGGTAATTCGCCGCATCATCGAGGCGTCGGCAGTTGACATCCCAGTGTTGATAACGGGTGAAACGGGAACAGGGAAAGACCTGGTCGCAGCCGCGATCCACAAACGGAGCCGGCGAAAGGACAAACCTTACATCCCGGTAAATACCGGAGCAGTGGCCCGCGAGCTTATCGCGAGCGAACTGTTCGGCCATGAACGAGGCGCCTTTACAGGCGCTCAAGAAGCGCGACCGGGCATTTTCGAGCAGGCGGACGGCGGCACGGTTTTCCTGGATGAGATAGCGACGATGGACGAGAAGACACAGGTAAGCTTGCTCCGTGTTTTAGAGGAGAAATCCTTTCGTAGGGTTGGCGGGATCAAGAATATCGGCGTTGACGTGCGCATCATCGCCGCCACCAACGAAGATGTGGAAAAAAATGTCATCGACAAACGCTTCCGCGAAGATTTGTTCTACCGTCTCAATGTGTTTCATATCAGGGTGCCGGCGCTGCGCGAGCGGCCGCCGGGTGCCATCACTGTGCTAACTGACCATTTTCTTTCGCATTTTGCTGCTGTTTACGGCAAAGAAATCGAACGAGTTTCACCTGAGACGTATCGTCTGTTGCGACGCTATTCCTGGCCTGGCAATGTACGGGAGCTCAAGAACGTGATTCAAACCGCGCTCCTGATGCTCGATGGCAAGGAACTCAAGCCTGAGTTCATTCCGGAGCGAATTCGAGACGCTGTGGCCGCGAGTGACGGTGGAGAGTCGACCTGCTCATTCCGCGTGGGAGCGTCTCTTGATTCGGTTGAAAAAGAACTTATCCGCATAACTCTCTCTCATGTCGGCGGCAATAAGAAGCTGGCGGCAAGCATCCTCGGCATTAGCCGGCGTGCTCTTTACAACAAGATTAAGAAGCACGACTTAACCTAGTGTGCACATTATGCTCACAGGTGGAATCTCCACAAAAGTCTAACCTCTTGAAACGCAAAATGTTTTTTGCTTCGTGAATCTGGCGAACACTGGTCTCGTGTGAAAAATAATTACACGGCTGGCCGCGCTCACCTTCGCAGTGTGAAAATCCTTTACCTTTCCCCCAGTAGCGTCTGCAGCCGGTTCGCTGATTTCCTCTAAGTTACCGTATCTTCGTTGTAATTCGCAGGTGGTTCCAATCTTGCTCCTCGCTGCACTCGGGGAGGAGTGCAATGAATAATGTCGTGGCGCACGAACGGTCGATTCCGCTGAGCTCGTATTTCGAGCCGGACATCTTGACTGCGCATCAATACTTCAAAGTGTTCCGGGAAAAATCGCACTTCGGGCCGGAAGAGAAACTTATGTTCGCGGTTTTGACGGACGCCATAGAGTGCTTTCAGAAATACCTCGGTGCCAGCGGCCGCCGGCACCGCAACCTCTTTGGCGAAGCTGACGCATGGATTTCCAGCCGGGACAGCTCTTGGCCATATTCCTTCGAGCAGATCTGCGAAGTCCTTAACATCAATCCAAACTATCTGCGGCTCGGTTTGATGCAGTGGCGGGTTACCCATGAATCGCAAAAGAACCCGCGCAAACGTATCCGCGAACCTCTCCGCTATCAATATCGAGTGAAACATAATCGCGTGTGTATCTGAACTTCACGAAATTCCGGATGGTCTTGCCAAGATCTGAAAATCAGCGAGCGCCAATAAAGAGGGAGATACGACAAGAAAACTATCGAGGTTTCGGTCTAGTCGAAAAATGACTCGCAACAACAGCGAGTCGGTAACTGCTATCACCAGCGGAACCAAGGATTTTGCCGGAAACGCGCTGTAAGGGCGTTGATGCGTGCGTCTCTAGGTACGCGAGGCGGCCGTATCAACGCCTGATCGAACGCTACGCATTCCGGCGCTGATTGAGTGAGTAGCAATGTCGGCGGAAAACAACGCCCATCCCAGAGGTGGGAAAATCATGTTGGTCGGCATCGACAACAAGCAAATTCTAGAAAAACGATTCCAAGCCGCCGGCTGCCAGGTGGTCAAAGCCGGCGACAACGAGGCGGCGCTCGATCATGCGCGTCACGAAATCTTTGATACGACCGTGGTGGTTTCGAGAGGGTCCTTGATCAACGTCACCGAGACAATTTTCAATCTGCGTGATCTCAACGGCTCGATGGACATCATCATTCTGGTGGAACGACTGGGCAAGCAAACCAACCGGTTTCTCCGGCAACTGCTCGAACACCCGATTGAAGGCACGCAAATCATGACGCGCCGGCAACTGCAAAAGCAATTGCATGAGGCGCCGCCGGGCGGATCGGTATAGAAGCAGTAAGGCTTTGGCCGGGGGCGGAAACAATGATGACGACAAGATTATCGGTCACGTTTTTTCGCCACTGGAAACTTCAAGCGGGGCTCGCGGCCGTTTTAAGTCTGCTGTTTCTACCCGGCTTCGCTGCGGCTCTTACGCGGGAATTTCCCGAAGCCACTTTGATTCGCGGCAAGACCGCCGCCGGATACCCCTACTTGAACGGCGGTACCAGCTTCGACGAGCAACGCATCATCGAGCGCGCCGGTCATCTCTACAATCTCAAAATCGTTTTCGCAGGCCGCGCCGGCACCCTCACGACGCCGGCCTTTGTGATTATCGGCGCCAACAACGGCCGCCAGGTCGAGAAAATCCCACTGGGCGCGCCGTGGTTTTACATTCAATTGCCACCGGGCGGGTACACGATCCTGGCGCGTTTCAAGCGCCAGGTGGTGCTGCTCAGGGACGTGAATGTCGGCAAAGGACGGCGCAGAACATATTTTTTGCGCGGCGACTAACGACCGATTTCCGAGCGCGAGCATGCTGAGTTGGCGCAAATCTAAACAGCCGCAAAAGGAGGTTCCTATGCCGAGGAGATTTTCACTAAGCCGGGCAATGGCCGCCTTGGTCCTTGCAGCGCTGCCGCTCGCGCTGGCGCGCGCGGACGAGAAAATTCGCATGGCCTATATCTCGGACTCGCCGGGGTCATCCGCTCCCTACTGGATCGCCAAGGAAGCGGGTTTCTATAAGAAACACGGACTGGACGTGGAGCTGATCTTCATCAATGGCAGCACTCGAGGCATCCAAAGTTTAGTTGCCGGCGACCTGGAATTTACCGGCGCCGTCGGCACTTCGGCAATCAACGGTAAACTGGCGGGCGGCGATATTTTCATCATCGACAGCCTGGTTAACACGCTGCCTTATTACATTATCGGCAAGCCGAGTATTAAATCGCCCGAGGATCTCAAGGGCCGAACTCTCGCCACCCATATCCCCGGCACGTCCGCTGACTTCGCCGTGCGCCTGGCCCTGCGTAAATTCGGCATCGAGTACAAAGACATCCAGGCGGTCATGGTCGGCGGTTCGCCGGCGCGCGTTGCCGCCGTAATCAATGGGCAAACTGACTTCACGATGGTTACCGAACCAGGAAAAATCCAGGGCGAAAACGCCGGCATGAAGCTGATTATCGACATGGCCAAGCTCAAAATCCCCTTTCAATTTAGCTGCACGGTCGCGTCGGGAAAGACTGTCCGCGAGCGTCCCGAAACGGTTGAGAAGGTGGTCAAGGCGATGGCGAGCGCGGTGCACTTCTTCAAGACCAACAAGAAAGAAACGATCCGGATCATGTCGAAATATACCCGCGGAGCGAAACCTCAAGTTCTTGAAGGTTCCTGGGTGGCGTACGCGGAGCTTCTCGAAGAGGATCTATATCCCACTCTCGAGGGGTTGAGCGACACGCTAGCGGTGCAGGCGACGTGGGATGCCAAAGCCGCGAAAGCCAAGGCGAAGGATTTCGTCGATCTCCGCTTTGTCGACAACCTGAAGAAGAGCGGTTTTCTCGCCAAGCTCTACGGCACTCAAGCAGTGAGTAAGAAATAAGGAGGATTGGCAAACTGTTCTGTAGGCGACCGGCGCGCCGATAACGGCGGCGCCGGGAGAGGAGGGCAATGGAAAATAACATTTCGCCGGCCATCCCGATCGCTGCGCTCATCGGCGGGTTGCTCACGTTTGCCGCTCCTTGGAACGCCAACGCGTCCGGTTTTTACGCCGGCAAAACCATTCGCGTGGTCGTCGGCTTCGCGGCCGGGGGCGGTCACGATACCTACGCCCGCGCAGTGACGCGTCACATGGGCAAGCATATTCCGGGAAACCCGAGCTTCGCCGTCGAGAACATGGACGGCGCGGGAAGTCTGCTCGCCGCCAATTATCTTTACCGTAAAGCAGGCGCGGACGGCCTGACCATCGGCAGCTGGAATAATTTGATGATCCTGCAGCAAGCGCTCGGCGCCCAGGCGGTGCGCTTCGATGCCCGGCGCTTCGGCTGGATCGGCGCGCCGAGCCAATCGCGCTCGATCTGCGTGGTCATGGGTTTCACCGGGCTTAAAAACCTCGATGACGTGCTGAGCTCGAAGCGGGCTCTCAAAATCGGCGCCACCCGCGCCGGGTCGACGACCGACGATCTGCCCAAGCTCATGAACATGTTCTTGAAGACAAACTTCAACGTGATCTCCGGCTACACGGGCACGGCGACGATACGAGTCGCCATGCAAAGCCACGCGCTCGACGGCGCGTGCTGGGGATGGGAGTCGATGAAGGTCACGGCGCGCCCGCTGTTAAGCGCCGGCGGCGACGAGCGGCTTATTCCGTACGTTATCGACGGCGCGACTAAAGATCCGGAAGTAAAAGACCTGCCGCAATTTACCGACGCGATCAAAGACCCGGACGATTTGGCCGCGTTCAAGGTTTGGAAAAAACCGAAGGAGTTCGAGCGCCCGCTGGCGGTGCCGCCGAACACCCCGAAGGAGCGCTTGGAAGTCTTTCGCCAAGCCTATCAGCAAACGCTCGCGGACCCGGCCTTTTTGGCGGAGGCCGAGAAAGCCAAATTGCTGATCGAGCCGGTTCGCGGCGAACGAGTAGAGCAAGCGGTGAACGAGCTGCTGGCGATTTCTCCGGACACAAAAAGAAAGCTCCGGTTTCTGATCGGTAAGCAGGAAAAAATTTCCTAGAGGGTTGGCTGAGTCGGTTTCGCGGAGAAGAGCCGCGAAGAGAATTGGCAGGCCAGAAAAGTCCATAGCTGGCCGCAACGACAGGAGAGGGAAATCATGAAAAAACCCATTCCGCTCACACTACTCGCCAGTCTCGCGCTGTTCTGTTGCGCTTCTCCGCGGCCGGCGGCCGCGGAAGATTTTTATCAGGGTAAAACGATACGCTTCATTGTCGGCTATGCGCCGGGCGGCGGCTACGACACCTACACCCGCGCCATCGCGCGCCATATCGGCAAATATATCCCTGGCAATCCCGCGGCTGTCGTCGAGAACATGGAAGGCGCCGGAAGCCTCCTGGCGGCGAATTACATGTTCAACAAAGCTGATGCCGACGGGCTCACGGTGGGCAATTTCAATAGCGGCATGGTGACCCAGCAAGCGTTGGGCGCAAGAGGGATCCGCTTCGACGCCCGTAAGTTCGGCTGGGTTGGATCGCCCGGCAAGGGGTGGCCGACCTGCATGGTGATGGGATTTACCGGTCTTAGAACCCTCGACGATGTCCTTAAATCAGGCGACAAGCTCAGATTTGGCGGGACCCGGGCCGGCGCCTCCTCCGATGATTTGCCCAAGCTCATGGATGCGCTGATGGGAACCAATCTTCCGGTTATCTCCGGATACAAAGGCACCGGCCCGATCCGCGTAGCGCTACAGCGCCGAGAAATCAACGCGCTGTGCTCCGGCTGGGAATCCATGCGGGTGACCGCCAGGGCGATGCTGGATGCCACGGGTGACGACAAATTGATTCCTTTCATTATCCACGGCCACGTCGAAGATCCGGAAGTAAAGGATCTTCCCCAATACACCAAGGTGATTAAAGGCGAGGACAATGTGAAGGCGTTTAAGGCCTGGGCCAATCAGTACGATTTTCAGCGGCCCTTGATGGTTCCGCCGAAAACCCCAAAAGATAAATTACAAGCATTGCGCATGGGGTTACAGAAAACCATCACTGACCCGCAATTTTTGGCGGAAGCACGAAAAAGCAAGTTGGTCATCGATAAGGTGACAGGTGAAGATATCGAGCAGTCCGTGGAAGAGATTCTAACGATTTCACCGGCGGTCAAGAAAAAGCTCATGGTTCTCGCTCCGGCTAAGAAAAATTAGCCGAGCGGCGAGGCTTTGACCGTCCAATCGGATTTACGAAGTGAACAAGGAGGCGTTATGAGTAAGACTGCAGCTCTCATAGGCTTTTCTGTTTTGGTCGGGCTGGTTGCTTTCCCAACGGGTTCTCGGGCAGCGGATGATTTTTACAAGGGCAAAACTATTCACTTCGTTGTCGGCGCCCCGGCGGGAGGCGGCTACGACACCTATACCCGAGCCATTGCGCGGCACCTCGGCAAGCACATTCCGGGGAATCCCTCCATGGTGATCGATAATATGGACGGGGCAGGTTCGCTGATTGCGGCCAATCACGTCTACAACAAAGCCGCTCCGGACGGGCTAACCATCGGCGTTTGGATCAGCGGACAGATTATCCGCCAAGCGTTAGGCGATCGCAGCGCGCGATTTGACGGGCGAAAATTCGGCTGGATCGGCGCGCCGAGCAAGGGAGCACCTACCTGTGCGATTATGGGCTTCACCGGATTAAAAACCTGGGATGATGTTTTCAATTCAAAGCGGTCCATCAGGATGGGCGGCATGCGAGCGGGAACTTCTTATGACGATGTACCGAGGATTTTAAACAATGTGGCGGGAACAACATTTGACGTGATATCGGGCTATCCGGGCACCTCCATCATTCGCATGGCTATGCGGAAGCGAGAAGTCGAAGGGGCCTGTCTGGGGTGGGAATCGATGCGGGTTTCGAATCGAGTCATGCTCGACGCGCAGGGCGATGAGGAGCTGATTCCCTTTATAACCCACAAAAAGCTCGAAGATCCCGAAGTCAAGGATCTGCCGCTGTTCACCGACGTCATCAAAGGCGAAACCAATCTTGCAACGTATAACACCTGGGCGGCTTCCTACGAGTTTCAGCGCCCGTTCACTCTCCCGCCCGATTCGCCTACGGGGCGGCTAGAGACCTTGCGTAAAGCCTTTGTGGCGACTTTGAGGGATTCTGAATTTTTAGCGGAAGCGAAGAAGACTCGGCTCCATATTGAACCGGTGTCGGGGGAAGAAATCGATGGTTATGTAAAGCAGATAACCTCACTTTCAGACAAGGTGAAGGAAAATCTCGGCTTCTTGGTGAAGGCCTCCCAGAGGAAAAGTAACTAGGGGAAATAGCTCTCCAGGTTCGTTGAGTGGCTGCCACGGACCCGAGGTGGAACACTCTCTGCTCGATTTATGTTCGATTCTTGAACGCTGCGCTTGCGGGATTGGTCAACATCTTGCCTATCACGCCCGC
>JBOHVN010000085.1:0-42645 GCA_050735675.1 Binatia bacterium
TCGACGACGAACTGGATACCGCGTATTTTATCCGCCAAGGTTTTCGTTCCTATCTCGGGCTGCCTCTCATCGCGCAAAACCAGGTCATCGGCGTCTTGTCCTTTTATTCCCAAGAGGAACGCCGCTACGGCGAAGATGAAACCAACTTCCTGCGCAGCCTGGCCGGCCAAGCCGCCGTGGCCATCCACAATTCCGGGCTCTACGAGCAAACCAGCCGCCAGGCGGCCGCCTTGGAAAAAGCCAATCAAGTGAAGGAGGATTTTTTGAGCGTCATGTCGCACGAGCTTAGAACACCGCTCAATGTGATCTCCGGTTACACAAAACTCGTGCAGGAAGGCGTGATGGGCGAGGTCAACCCGGAACAACGTAAGGCGCTCGATAAAGTTGGTCGCCACGCTGATGAGCTGTTGTTCATGGTCAATAGCATTATGAATGCGACCAAGATCGAAGCCGAAGCCGTAACGATAGATTGTCACGAGTTCCTTTTGACCGATCTGCTAGACGAGCTCAAGTCGCTGTACGATTACCCGCGTCGCAAAGACGTGCGCTTGGAGTGGGACTATCCGGACGACCTGCCGTCGCTTCACAGCGATAGCGACAAGGTCAAGCATATTTTGCAGAACCTCATCAACAACGCGCTCAAGTTTACCGACACCGGTAGCGTTACCGTCACGGCGCGGCAAATCGACGAACAGGACGAGGTCGAACTGACGGTCGCCGACACCGGCATCGGTATTCCGCCGGAAGACCTGCCGACGATCTTCGAACGTTTTCGCCAAGTCGATAGCTCAAGAACTCGCGCCCATGGCGGCGTCGGCCTGGGATTGCACATCGTCAAGACATTCACCGAGATCCTCGGCGGCAAGATCAAGGTCGCCAGCAGCCGCGGCCACGGCTCGACTTTCACGATCACGTTTCCGCGCACCAAGCAAGACCGTCTCGAGACAGAAGCCGCGCCCGCGCGCTGATCGCTCGCTCACTTTAACTCTTACTCCTCTTTGCCCTTCTTATCCGATCACGCGCTGCGCGATCGCTCTGCTTATGGGTTCCAAGCCGGTTGCAATCCAATGGTGCCTGGGGCAAAGAGGAGAGCGAACTCCATTTGCCTGAGATCGAAAGGAGAACTAGTGATGGCCAATAAAACCGGCGGCGAGGTTTTTGATGAGAAACAAGCGGCGAAGCTGCTCTATCCGGCGCAAGGCCTGCCGGGTGGCGGCCAGCTGGAAGTGCGTATGGAAATTTCGCCGGACCATCCCGACCCGGACATCCGCGGCGTCGCTCGTCGGGTTAAATTTTTCAATCTTGAAAGTTGGCACAAAGAATGGACGGAGGTCGCGAAGAAAAACGAGGATCTCGCGGCTGGTTTTGAAGAGGAAAAGCGTCATCAAACCGCCCACGAATTCTACCTGCGCGCCGCCGACTTTTACCGCCGCGCGGTCGTCTACATGCCCGACCGCGATGCGCGCATGCTGCCGACCTTCAACAAGCTGGAAGAAAATTTTGCCAAAGCGTGGAATAGGGTCGCGCCGCCCTTCGAGCGCGTCGAAATTCCCTACGAAGGACACAAGCTGCCCGCGCTCTTCTGGCCTGGACGCGGCAAAGCCGGAACGAAGCTGCCGTGTGTTTTCAATTACGGCGGCGCCGACGGAATTTTGCTGCGCGGCGAAGACGGCGGCGCCGGCCAGTATGTGCGCCGCGGCATGTCGTTCATCGACGTCGACGGCCCAGGCCACGGCGGCACACTGCGCCATCACAAACTCTATGCGCCGCCCGACTCGGAACGGTTTGCCAAAGCCGTAGTCGACTATCTCGTCACCCGCGCTGATGTCGATCCGGAGCGCATCGGTCTGCACGGTTCGAGCATGGGCGGTTACTCTGGACCGCGTTGCGCGACGGCGGAAAAGCGCATCAAGGCCGTGGCCGTGTGGAGCGGCGCGTACAATTTGGTCGACGATATCTTCGATTATTATCCGCCGATCCAAGACCGCCTGCGCTGGCTGATGGGCGCCAAAGATTTAAAGGAAGCGAGAGAGAAGATCCAGGAGTTTACGCTCATCGGCCGAGCGAACAAGATCGAATGTCCGCTCTTGGTCGGTTACAGCATCGATGACCGCGTCATGGACCCGCGCGGCGCACTCAATCTCCATCAAAACGCCGTAAACTCCGCTGACCGCTCGATGCTCGACGGCGTCGGTCACGGCCAAAAACGCTTCGATCGGCGAACCTACATTGCGGATTGGTTTATGAAGCAGCTCGTCGCCGGTTAAAATGTCAAACAACATACCGGTTGAGCCAACGGGATTTTTACAATTCTCGCAGACTCGCGCGCTGCCGGTGCATTCCGTCCGCAAACCACCGCCCAGCACCCCACGAGTCGGCGTAACTTTGCCCTCCCGTGGCCGCTCTCTACGAGGCTTACTCCTCGGCCTACACTCTGGCGCGGGTTCTCCTCGGGTAAGAATAATCTGAGCTAGCGCTCTGCGTTTAACCGGTTCATCGCCGCATTGACGCTGGAGCGCAGGCGTTCAAGCGCGCGCGACAGCTCGCCGAACTCCGTCGGGTCTTCAACATCAAGCGACGGCGCAGTGAGATCCCCGGTGCTGATCGATTTGGCGGCTTTGACCAATTTACGAATTGGCCGGTTAATCTTCCATGCCAGAAAGATCGCCAGAAGAATACCGACGCCAATAACAAACAAGATGAGTTTAACGAGAGGCATTACGGTCCAAAAGACTTCGTCGTTGACTTCATCGCGCCAAATTCCGAGCCGCACGCCGCCGACTCTCCCGTCTGATACAGGCGCCGCCACTTCGTGGACCGCACGTTGCCCCACCTGCAACGCGCGCGGCCGATCCTCAGGCACAGAAGCGTGCAATGATTCTCGCTTGACCTCTTCGGGGAGCACGGCGAAACTGTGAGCCAATATCTTACCGGCGCCATTCTCCACCAAAACATACGCGACGCCCTTCTGGCTGGCATAGTTGCGCAGGAGCGCGCGAAGGCCGGAGATATCTTTCTTGAAAACAAACTCAGGTACGCTGTCGCGAATATTTACCGCCGTGACGCTCGCTCGTTCACTGGCGTGGCGCTTGAGCGAAGAAGTCAACGTGAAATAAACCGTTGCAATCGCCAGTAATCCGAAAGTCGCAATAATTGCCGAAAATGAAATGACCATCTTGCCAGTCAGACCCTGTCCGTAGAAAACGGTGGACCCTAAGCCACGCCAAACTCGCCTTCGGCGCGCACGCGTGTCCGAATGTTTCGCTTCACGCTCATCGTGACCGGCCGACAGAATCGGTTGAAACGGCTCCAGCGGCACAGCCTCGTATGTATTTTCCGCTCGCCAGGTCGCCCTCGAACTCACGGGTAATTCCGGGCGCACTCGTGGACGCTCGTTGCGATAGACGCGTATGGCAAAAATGATCACGCGCAGCGCTAACAGAAGCGCGCAGACGCCGATCAAGGCATAAAAAACAACTTCCATTTGCACAGCTGCGTTCATCGCGAGGCGGTCAAGCGTGCCGTGATCTTAGAGTGAACTCAGTGTCGCCAAAGCCCCGCGGTCATTTCATCCCATAGAATTAATACCGGCAATCGACGAACCGTAAGCTATGAGAAACAACAAAGTAAGACTCGTGAGCCACGCGAAAATGACGCTGTATTTTGCTAGCTGAAGCTGCCATAAAAAGCCAAGTTTCGCCTATAGTTGCCAAAAACGCCGGACATTTCAACCCAAAAATCCTAGCCCGAACAAACCGACCGATGGAAAGTGCCGATCAAGAGCCAAATGATCTGGCGGTGTCTCAAGTGAATCCGGCATAACGCTGTGCGAGCAAGTCAGCCGTTTACGCGACGCCGAATTCACGCTCATTGAAAGATTCCGCGCTCATCGGTGCGAGTTCTATATATTCGGGAAATCTGATGCAGGGCTGACGACAGCAGATGGACGCAGTTTGCGATCCAGGCGCCTAACTGATCTCATTGGAGTGATTCGTCGGTTGCGTCTCGTTCAATCGAATCAGCACCGCATACAGACTTGAGCGCATGCGGGCGAACGAACGCGCGAGATCGCGAACCTCGTCGGATTTTTCTTTGATTGCTATATCGAGATCGAGTTCGCCGTGGCTGATGCGGTCCGCATAAAGCACCAACTCGCTAAAAGGAGACGTGAGAGACGAGACCACCCACGCAAACACGGCACTAATTCCGCAGAGTAAGATGAGAATCGCCGTAACGATCGGCATCAAGGCCCGGCGAGTCTCCTCGTGAATTCTGTCACTCCAAATAGCCAGATGAACAAAACCGCCTCTGGGTTCCCCCACGGGCGCTGAAATCTCAAAGACGGGCAGGCCGCGATATTCCATATCAACGCCATTGACAGCCGGCACAGCGGACTCAGGAGCATCCTGTCGGAGAAATTCAGGTAGTTCCCGCCGCAGATGCTCGATGATCTTGCCTTCGGCATCTTCAACATAAATATAGGCAACCGTATCATTTGAAAGATGATTTTCGATGGCGCGACGCAAGCCTGTCTTGCCGTGAGCAGCGCCATAGCTTGTGGCGATTTCGCTAAGCATCATCGCTGAAAGACTGGCTCGATGCTTCATTTCTTTCTCTAACATACTCGCCACGCGAGTGTATGCGATTATGCTCACTATGCCGCCAAAAGTGAGAGCCAAGGCTCCAAAAGAAATTGTCAGCTTCCATGCCAAGCGCCATTTCCACGGCGGACTCGATGGCGTAGATGGCACGAGCTCGGCAGCTTCCGCCGGCTGCGGAATCGGAATGGACTTCGGCGCCGCCAGCAAAACTACTTCGTCCACGTTCAGTGTTGCCTTGCTCATGGCCCCTTTTGCCCGGGCGACGGTTAGCCATAGCAAAACCAACGCAAGCACGATCATGGTCGCGGGGACGAGAACATCATTCAGCCACCCGTATAACGCAGGGTTGAGTGCCGGCCCAAATATCGCCGCGATGATCGATACGATTCTGGACAGAAACGCCAGGACGCTCCATCGCGATTGGCTTAGATACAGGTGATCCGCCAGCAAGCCGGAGATGACAAGGCAGATCGCTGTCGGCCCGATTAATCGTCGATTCGTCATATGACCGAGTTATTTTAGTCTATCTATAACGGGCTGCATAGGCTGGCTCGATGGCTTCGATTTTCAAAGCTAAGATGTATATGGACTTCAGATCAAAGTAACAACCAATGACACGATCGAGTCGCGTTCGTTTAGCGCGCAGAAGTCAATCGCAAATATATTTTGAGCTGATGCATCGCTTGGCCCTGCGATCCATCAACAAGTCACCCTCTTTTTTCACTCGTATTTATGAATGACTCGTCAGCCTGCAACGCTGCCAGTGCCTTTTCAACCAATCGGCGCCTGAGCTTTTTTTCTTCGGCGGCCGAAACCGCGGCATCGCCGACGACATGGATGATACCGTTACCCAGCACGAGGCGAGTGGCTCCAACCATCTTAGCAATCGGCAAAGCCGAGGTGATTTGCACTGTCGGGATACCGGCTTTTTCCAGTTCAGTCGTGATCGCAGCGCCGCTGCGCGTGCTGGTCCCTCACGTTGATGTGAGAATAATCGCGTCGATGCCCAGGCTTTTGGCCCTCGCGGCCATCTCGCGCCCCATCCGGCGGGTATTAGACAACGGATTGGCCAAGCCCGATGTCGAGATAAACTCGTCGCACAGCTCGCCGATTGCACCCTCGTTTTCAAGCTCGCGCATGACATCCAGCGGTATCAGCCGATTGGGATCCTGCCGCACGAATTGTGGATCGTAACCGCCGTGCGAAATCTCAAAGTTTTCGGCCTTGAGATCGGCGCAATCTTTGATGCTATAAGCGCCCCAGCGCGTCGCCGCCGAACCTTGAATTTTATCCGGGTTGCCCTTTGGCACGAGGCCGCCGTCGGTGATCAACATGACTCTCGCTTTTCGTAGATCCTTCACTGCGGGCGTCATCGGCACCGGCGCAAAGGCCGTCGGCGCCATCTCCGATTCAAAGCGCTCGCCTCTCATCTTTGCTAGAGCCATGTCGACCAGCCGCTCGCCGGAGGTCTTGTCAACAAATTGGTCGCGGATCAAACCGCGCGCGATGTAACCTTCCTCCGCAGGAGAACCGATAACTGCATGATGGATCAATTTCCGCGCGAGTCGAGCCATCCTTTCCACGACGTCACGCATTTTTGCGGCGTTCTCACCGGAATCGACGATGTACAACGGCTCGCGATAGAGATCGGCGCCGGGATTTTCCCGCGCCATGCCGGTTATGGCCGGTATGGCGATTTTCGCCTGCACGGCCGAGCAAAGCGCGCCGGCGGCCATGCCGTATCGTCCCGCCAAAAAACACGGACCGGCAGCGAATAGTTCCGCCTCGGCTTCGCGAATCTTTTCCAAGGCTGCGGCAATGACAGCCTCCTGATTCTCGACCACATAGTTGTCACCGCAGACTAGAGTCATCACAACCCGCGCCTCGCCACCGAGCGACTGCTCCAATAATTTCCCCGGACCAATCGCCCCGTCACGCGCTTCGAGCGGCGCACCAGCCTGCTCTTCGCCGCCGAGTCCGCCAAAGAACTGATTTAGGTAATGCACGACTCGCATGATGATTTCTCCCTTGCGATCTTTGCGGCTAAAGCTTAAACCCGTTGCACATGTCGCGCGCCTCAAGCCTCTCGTCTAACAGAGTGCTGAAAAACTCCGATTGCAGGCTGCTCAAAAAGATCTCAAAGGCGAGTGAGCGAACGGGAGTGTTGGAGTACAGGAGTATTGGCGTATTGGGTTTCAATCCATTACTCCAGCACTCCACCACTCCAATACTCCAGTCCCGATGAGGCGATTGAGCGCACCCTTCGACGAAGCTCAGGGCCATCGGCGTTAGCATATGAGTCTTTTTCAGCAGCCTGCTAGTAAATCATCGACCGCAACCGTGATGCGCCCTGCTGGTTGGCTACGCCGACGACGTTCAGCGAATCGATTTCGAACGGGCCGGCGAGTAACTCAGCGAGGCCGCTGTTCGCCGCGATCACGCGCGCCACCGGCGACAACGTCCATCCCGTGCTGTTGCCGCCGATACAAACGATGGCATCGACCTCGGGAAAATTAAACAGCAGCGCCGATTCGACGCGATGATCTCGCGCAAGATCGGTCACTTGCACCGAAGTCTTGATGCCGTCGCATTCCAGCAGCCGCGCGGTCTCGGACAAATCGGTGTGCGGCACGCCACCGCCGAATTTCGTCAGCACCGCGGCGTCGGCCTTGAGCGCCCACTTGACCAAATTGGCGGCGAAACGGGTATTTCGCTCGCGGTCAAAATTATCCGCCGAAGCGACGGTCGCTACCGTGCCGGCAAAGTTCAATTCGCGCGCCTGATGACGGCGGTTGAGCGCGCTGATGACCGGATGGTTCTGATAAAAGTAAGTCTCCGCGCCACCGAGCGAAGCGTGATAAGACGGCAGGACCGCGCCATCGAGCCACTCGTTGGGATGCAGCAATGTGGGCAGCATGCCCTCCGTGTCGGCGCCGTAGAGAATTGACTCCTCGGCCTCAGGTTTTCTTTGGCGAGAAAAAATTTGCCCGACGTAGGCCAACCGCGGCAGGCCAACGCGATCATGGCTGATTGAGTTATCCAGCCCTTCGGTTGTGGCGGGTCGCGATGCGAACGCCGCCCGCGCTAACTGCACGGCGACTTTCAATTGCGCAAGCCGGTATGCTTTATGCCGCGAATGCGCCGCTAAATTCGCCTTCGTATGTGACACGACGATCAAATGCTGGAGCGCCGCGTAAGGCGAGCCGGCAGCGGCCTCACCGCTCATTTCCAAAACATAACCCGTTGCACCGCGCGACTCTCCCGGAGACTGTTCGCGCAGCGCGGTCACCGCCATACCTTGCAAAACATGTGTCGTACCGCTGCCCGCGGTTAGCGGCGCGCCGAGAACGCCGGGCCAATCGGGACTTCCGCCCGGCTCTTTGGCGCGCGGCTCGACAATGTCGAACACCGGCCCGGCGCGGCAACTCTCACCCGGTCGAGCGATCTCGAAATTGACGGCCTCGATGCGGGAATCCTGCAACACCAGCTGGCGCAACGGATCTCTGTCGACGATGAGAACGGATCCTTCCAGGCGAGTGCCGGCACCGAAACGGATTTCGCTGATCGGATGAAGGGCTAGCGTTAGACGCATTGATCGGAACCCGAAAGCAAGTTTTGGCTGAGATGACTTTAGGACCGAAGGGTCGATATTGTCAATTGAGGGCGGGCAAATGCCGATTACCTTGACATCTGCCCTGCGACGGCATTACGCTCGCTGTACTGGGGAATCGTGATGGCGAAAAACGGCTTTAAAGTATTCGACAGCGACATGCACGTCATGGAGCCGCCCGATCTGTGGGAGCGCTACATCGACCCGGAATTTCGCAACCGGGCGCCGCGCGGTCGCATTTCTGAAAACGTCCGGGATCTCGGCATGATTTTTCCCAATGTCCCGGCCGACACCCGGCGCACCAAGGGCACACCTCATCGCGGCCGCAATTATAATAAAAATCAGGATATCTACCGCGATCACGCCGCGCGCGGCTGGACCGGTGCGGTGCAACTCGAAGCGATGGACACCGAAGGCATCGACGTCGCCGTGCTCTTTCCCACGCGCGGCTTAGGCATCCTCACCTACCCCGATCAAGATCCGCGCTTCGCCGCCGCCATGGCGCGGGGGTATAACGACTGGCTCCACGATTTTTGCCAAGCCGATCCGAGCCGCCTCTTCGGCGCCGCGATGATTTCCGTCTACGATGTCAGAGACGCCGTCGCGGAGACTCGCCGGGTTGCCGGGGAATACCGGTTTCGCTCGGTGTTCTTGCGTGCGAATATCGTCAACGGCAAAAACTGGTACGACCCGTATTACGAACCGCTCTGGGATGCGTTGGAGGATCTGAATCTGCCGCTCGGTTTCCATGAGGCATCGGCATCGCGCTCGCGTCAATGCGCGGAAAATTTCGAGCCTAACTTTGGCATGCGCCGGGTTTACGCCCAGCCTTTCGAGCAGATGCTCGGTCTTGGCAGTTTCCTCGGCGGCGGTATTCTCGAGCGCCATCCGAAGATGAAGGTCGCCTTTCTCGAAGCCAATTGTTCGTGGCTGCCGTGGCTCTTGTGGCGTTTGGACGAGGGCTACAAACGTGAAGGCGACATCTTTATGCAAGATATCAAGATGCCGCCGAGCCAGTACTTCAAGCGCCAATGTTTTATCTCTGTAGAGCCGGACGAAACGCCGGCACGCCATGCCATTGAAGAATTCGGCTGCGATCAACTGGTCTTCTCGACAGATTACCCGCACGGCGATTCGAAATATCCGCATGCCGTCGAAAGCTTTCTCAAGCTGGCGTTGTCAGATGAAGACAAGCGGAAAATTTTGTGGGACAACTGCTCGCGCTTTTACGGTGCCGGGAGTCCGGTTAATACGAACACATCCAACGACGATGAGACCCCCCAACAAACGCTGCATCCATAGGGAGGGAATATGGAAACACAAACCGCAATACAATCCCCGAGCCTGACGCAAAGCGAAAACGCCATGGAGCGCTTTGTGCGAAAGACCCGCGCGCTCTTCGCCACGGAACCCGACCTGGACAAACGTTGGACTGCGCTGCGTCCGATCCTAGCGGAACTTTTGGCGGACCCTGAAGTCGTCGAGGCGGCAAAGCACTGGCCGGATTGTGTGCCCGCTAACGGACGGGCGGAAAATCTCCTTTTCTACGAAGACCCGGATTACGGCTTTGCGATCAACGGCCTCACCAAAGGCGAGGCCCGCCAGGGACAGCCCGCGCGCATCCACGATCATGCGCATATCTATACCCTTTACGGCGTGCTCGACGGGCGCGAACGGGTCGTGCGCTATGATCGGCTCGACGACCGCTCCAAGCCCGACTACGCGGAGATTTCCGAGAGCAGCAACGTGCTCGTCAGCTCCGGTGAAATCGATCTGGTAAAGCCCTACGAGATCCACACCGAAATCACGGTCGGCGAGCGCACGGTAGCCGTGATCATTCGCAGCCAGAAGGGCGGAGACTTCAATCAGGGCCGTTACATTCCCGAGAAAAACGGATATTACGAGAGCTTGGGACCGCGCCAGACGCCATGTGAAATGCTCCCACGGCGCTAACAGCGAAGCCAAGCGGACGGAGACCCGTATGTCACTACCCGAACCCACCCAAGAATCGTTGCCGGCCATCGAGGCTCTGCTCAATTACTTGATCGATACCGGCGACAAGCCGGCGAGCTACGGCGGCGTCAGTTCCGCCGTGGCCGAGCAGAAACGCAAGGGCAAATATCAAGAGTACAAAATGCCCGTTTACGACGGCCGCGCCGTCGCCGACCGGCTCTCTCTCGAACGCGAAGGTTTCATTTTTGTCAACCATGCAACCAAGGTAAAGGACTTCTATGACGAAGCCGAAGTGCGCTCGGTCTATTATCCCGAGACCGAACAGCTAGTTAAAGAGAATTCCGGCGCGAAGCGGGTGCTGGTCTTCGATCACACGCTGCGCTCCGCCGACAGCGCCATACGCGAGACGAAACAAATCAGCGGCCCGGTGCGTAACGCTCACAATGACTACACCGAGTGGTCGGGACCCCAGCGTGTCCGTGATTTGCTGCCGGATGAAGCCGGGGAATTACTCAAGAAGCGCTTTGCCGTGATCCAAACCTGGCGGCCGATTCGCAATCCAGTTGAGCGAGAGCCGCTCGCCATCGCCGATGCCCGGAGCATCGGCACAAAGGAGCTGATTCCCAGCTCACGCGTTTACCCGGATCGCGTCGGCGAGGTGTATCACTGCATATTCAATCCGGAGCACCGTTGGTATTACTTTCCCAAGATGCAGCGCAACGAAGCCATGGTTTTCAAATGTTTTGATTCCATGAAAGACGGCCGCGCGCGCTGGACCGCACACTGCGCTTTCGACGATCCCGCCTGCCGCCCCGATGCGCCGCCGCGCGAAAGCATCGAAATGCGCACCTTGGCATTCTTTTAGTCGCGAGCGCTCGCGCGAAAAATAAAAAGGCCTGCGTTCCGACGGAACGCGGCCTTTTGCTTGGGTTGCCGATAACGGCAACTACCCTTGGGTTTCTCAACCTGGCTATTTATTCCTTTGCTTTTTCTTTGGCCGTTTCCGGCAGGTCATGCAGTCAATCTTTGCAGCCATACCCACCTCCATCCGTCTGCCTAAAGGCTTATCATTCAGATATTAGACGTCAACGAGAGGCGCCTGAACTACATGCGTGAAAGGCCATTTTCTCTTGTGGTTTCAAATAGTTAGAAAAATATTGAAATAATTGCCCTGGAAGGTAGCGCGAAAATCTGAACAATAAGCTAGGAAAAGGCAGCAACCTACTAAAAACACGCTAAAAAACCTGACCAAACTTCCTGTAAACCCGCTACCTCGCCAGGCCCTAGGCTCGAACCGACTCATCCGAGCCAAGGCATAAAAACATCAGGATCGAGCCCCTTTTGACTTGTGATCCATTGTCGCTCAGATATTGAACTGAACACCCTCGGCACCAAGCCGAGGGGTTCTGAATTTGTCGACTGGAAGTCGACTCTTAATCCCGTCGTTCCGCGGAAGCCGGAATCCCGGCGGTTTTTAAACTTGAACCGAAAACGAACCTGGATGCCGGCCGGAGTTTATCCTGAGCGCATCGAAGGACCGGCATGACGAACCTTCACTTCGCCTGAAGTCGCCCTGAGTACGATCGAAGGGACGAGGAATTTTAACTCTCCCCGAGCGAGAGATTGAGCGAAGCGGCTATCGGGTTGCTCGGATCAGTTTGTACATGTGACACGCCGGACTTACTGCCGCAGCTTGTCTTGTGACAATGACTTCCGGTAGAGTCTCTACATCCGGGAATCTGGAACCGACTAAATCACGGGAGGGAAAAAGATGGCGAAAATAGACAAGATTACGGTGGTGGACGTAGAGAAAGAGGCCAAGTGGGGACGGCCCACCGGGCGCAACTATGCGCGCCCCACGCAGACCGACCGCGTCCACATCGCGCTCAATAGCTACGAACCGGGCGTCAACGACGAGCTACATTGCCATCCCGGCTCCGATCACACCTTTTTCGTAGTCCAGGGCGAATGCACCATGAAGGGCCTCAAGGAAGACGAAAAGTTCGTCCTAAAACAACACCAAGCCGTCCATGTTCCCGCCGGCTTCTTTTACCAGCTGAATAACACCGGCACGGAACGATTAATCCTCTATCAGGTCAGCACCGAACCTAAACCAAGACCTAAAATCGGTAAAGTCATCTACGGTGTTCACACCGGCCTGAAGGAACACTTGCTCAATCCCGTGGAAGCGAAGGCGGAGCGCTCATGACATTCGCCGACGTGCTGGCGTGGTGTCAAAAGAACCGCGCCGATGTCCGCGGGGTTTATCGCGGCAAAGATATTTCCATCTCGCATAAAGATAGGGAACTGCCTTCCGAGCTTCCGCATATCGGCGCGATCTTTCACTGGGACCTTGAGATGCTTGAATTAAATCACTACGTGAGCGGTTCGGACTTCGAACGCATTGTGACCGGCAAGCTCACGATTGATGGATTTAAGAGTACGCTACGAGGGAGCGAATAGTACAAACCCCTGTGCCGCGGCAAATGGTTCAAATTCGGCAGCAAGAACTTTCGGCACAAAAAACCAATCGCCACCTCCGGCCGCGACGTGAGGTGGCGATTTTCTTTTCAGAACGGAGTTCTTAGGCAGGTAGATTCGGATTTTCCACTTCCGGCGAGATCCACTTCAGATTGCGCTCCAGAAAATCGACCACCAGGGGCCACGAAAGATCCGCGGCGTGGGCATTGTAGCCCGGCGCCCCCGGGTCGACATAGCCATGCCCGCCGAACGGGAAGAAGTGCCACTCCAACGGCTGGCCGTTTTCTTTGAACGCCTGCCACATCTGTTCTTGAACGGGCAAGACCGTCGTCACATCGTCGGCGCCGTACAGATTGATCGATGGACAGCGAATCCTCCTCGCGCTGACCGACGGATGAACCGGCCTGAGCGAAGAGTCGGGCTCCGCGCGCACGGTGGGATAGTAGCCGACGAACGCGCGCACTTCCGGCGTCGCCGCAACAAAATGAATCGCAATACGCCCGCCCATGCAATAACCGCAAACCGCCACGCGATTTTTATTTACCGTCGCTTGCTTGAGTAAAAATCGCCAGCCCTCGCTTAGCACGCGGGTAAACTCCGGGTCCGGTGTTTTGGCTTGAATCTGCGATCCCGTCACAATGTGAGTCGGTTCGGGATAACCAAGCTGTTCAAACACGTTGATGGCGAATGTCGTGTATCCGAGCTTGGCGAATTTTCGGGTCTCGGTCTTGATATACTCACCAAGGCCGCCCTTGGGATGGATCAAGTACAACGCCGGTCCGGGCTCGGCACGTTCCGGGCAGGATAGGAAACCCGCGACTCCATGCTCCTTGGCGCTAAACGCTCTCTCGATAATCCGCATTGACCGCTCCTAGAAGTTTTTGTTTCAGCCCCGCAACCTAACTAACATGATCGACCGAGAAGCGTAAAGGGCCCTTGGGTTACATTCTTAAATGAGTTGACGGGGGGGCGATCCGCTGATCTGGCCCAGCGGAATCACCAACGCGAGCGATCGCGGCTCTCGTCCCGCCGAGCGCGATCAATCTCGTTTTCTATTTCGTGACCGAGCCATTCGACGCTGCTGAGAAGATTTGCTTGATCGCTCTTCGCTGCGATCAGGCCGAGGGCATTTCTGATCTCGGAGCGGATTTGACCGTTCGGATCCCAGTAAGTCTCGAACGGTCTACTGTTAACGGTATTTTCAATCCAATCGTGTAATCGTTGCAGTCCTTCCTGTAACTCGCGTAATCCGACCGCGTCACCGCCGAGCCGCAGCAATGTCATACCGAAATAGAGCCTCGCTAAATGATCTTCTTCGCAGATCGCAAGCGCTCGTTCGAGAGATTGTCTTGCTTCAGGGAAGCGCGCCGTGGCGTACTGCGCCCGACCAAGGTAACTCCACACTCCTTCGCTAAAATGCGCCGCTGTCGCGACGTAGCTCGGATCCTTGTCAACTGCTTTCTCGAAACATTCCCGCGCTTTGTCAAAATCTCTTTGCAACAGCGCCTGCCGCCCTGAATGGACCAGACCGGAAACTTCATAGGCGTTAGTCAAGGATGAGAGCGCCATAGAACCAAGATTACTTAACGAGACCCTAACAGCGGTGGTCGAGTCATAGAATTATTCGTCGGCGCTCGGGAGCTTGCGCCGTGCTTATTGCTCATTAACCAACGGCTTCAAGCCATAAAACCGCTCGGCTTTGCGCGGTCGATGACTGGCTCCCTTTTCTCTACCGCAGAACTACTGCCGCAAGCAACGAGCGACATGACGATCGGCGAATTGAGCTTGATATTTCACTTGACGCAAAATTTCCTAAGAAATTCCGGAAGACTCTCATAGTGCCAATCAAACGATGGAGTCGCGACCGGATCGAGAAATGTTTTGAGGCAAATGTTATCGCACGCGCGATGATAGATCTGCTTCCGCGTCAGGATCTGCCGGAAAGGACGAAACGACATGATGCCTTCGATTAGGCGGAGTTGCGCTGGATTGAGTTGTGTTTGCAGGCAGGGTCACAATAAACATGGATCCCTGCCCCAACTCGCTTTCCACTTGCACGCGACCGCCGAGCAGTTCGGTATATTTTCTGACGATATAAAGTCCTAGACCGACGCCACCAAACTTTCGCGTTGCGGAGCTATCGACCTGTTGAAACATGTCGAAGATCGTTTTGATTTTTTCTTCTGGAATTCCGATTCCGGTATCCGCAATTCTGAATTCTATCTCGTCCGCCCCAACAATATATTGGAGGGACACCGCCACCACGCCATTTTCGGTGAATTTGATGGCATTATTCACCAAATTTTGAATCACGGCCTTCAATTTTTCGGCATCCGTCATGATCATCGGCAAGTCGCGCGGATAGTCCCAACTCACGGTCAGATCCTTGCCGTTTGGTATGCTGTAATTGCGCTGCAATTCGTCGAGCAAACTACCGAGGTTCACTTCCCAGGTGGCCGCGTGGACAGCGCCGGCCTCGATCCGGGTAACCTGCAAGACGCCATTGATCATGTTGAACAGCTCCAGCGACTGGTTGCCGATCGTCTCCATGGCTCTTCTTTGTTGCTCGGTAATATCGCCAAGAATCCCTTGCATCATGATCTCGGTATATCCCTTGATCACGTTTAAAGGCGTTCTGAGCTCGTGCGAGATAACCCCGAGAAATTCATCCTTGCCCTGGCTTGCTCGCTCCAGTTCCACGGTCTTTTTCTTGAGCTGGGAGAAAAGCCGCGCGTTCCCTACGGCCACACCGAGGTGATAGGCGACAGCGTTGATCAGCTGAATATCGGTGTGTAAAAAACGATAGGGCTTTTTACCTAGGAAATTCATCACGCCCAACCCCTCGCCGCGGATCCTCAGTGGAATGATAAATGAGCTGTAGAAGCCCGCGTTAAGCATGTGCTTATTGTGGGCCTGGTTGTTATAGATCGGATCGGTCGCCATGTTTTCGACGAACATGGCTTCACCGGTTTCAATCGCCCTCCCTAATCGCCCTTCTCCGACCTTGTACTGTAACACCAGCGGCACGCCCTCGGGGATCCCCTGGTGGGCGACCAGACGTATCTCTTCGCCCTCATCGCTGCGCAGGTAGATGCGCGCGGCGTCAAAAGCGAAAATCTCCAGCACTTTGTCCATGGTTTTTCGCAGCACCGTGTTGATGTCCAAGGACTCGCTGGCAATTCCGGCGATGGAATAGAGCGCGGAGAGTTCTTTGGCCTTGGCGGCGGTTTGGGAATATAAAGTGGCGTTTTCAACCGCGATGCCAATTTGATTGGTCATCGAGTTCAAGAGCCGCGCCTCATGCGGCAGGAGCCGGCGCGTTTGTTTGCCGACAAAAACCATCACTCCCCAGGTCTTCAGTTTTGTCACAATCGGCAGCGCCGCCAAAAAATTAGCGCCCGTGTGCTTAAGAATTTTACTATGACTGAATTGCGCGTAGCGCGGATCGTTCTTAATATTCTCGAAGATAAGGCTCTCCCCGGTTTCCGCCACCCGACCGACGATTCCTTGTCCGCGCTGAAAGCTGCTCAGTTGCATCCACAATTCCGGCTCGGCTTCGAACACCGCGGCGACTCGCAATTCGTTCATTTCGGCATCGAATAAAAATATTCGGATCGCATCGAAGTGAAAAATATCGGTGATTTTCTCTATCGCCGAAGCCAGGATGGCACCTAAATCCAACGATTGCGTGGCGGCGATCGCCAGCGAATGTAACGCTGCAAGTTCGCCCGCGCTTTGTCTGGTCTCGTTGTAAAGCGTAGTGTTGTGGATGGCGATGGCGGACTGCCCCGCAAGGGTCGTGAGGAAATCGATCTCATCGTCGCTAAAATCGTGCCGCTCCTTGGTATAAAAAGCGATCACGCCGAGTATTTGATCCTTAACAATGAGCGGAATCCCGAGATAGGACACCAAGCCGAACCGAAGAGCAAAACGATGGCCATCGTTGCGCGGATCCGTTTGCACGTTGGCGACGGTCAGCGGGATTTTGTTCTCCAATACGATTTTGGCAAAACCATGCATCGGCCGCGGATTCCCGGCCCGCCATGTACCCTCATCGATATTTCGGCAGGCGGCCGGCTCCAGTTTTCCCGTTTCCTTATTGATTAACCTGATCGTAGTGACGGCTCCGGGCAGGATAAGATCGACCTTTTCTAAAAGAAGCACGAGCATCGGATGTAGGTCCAACGTCGATGTGATCGCCATGTCGATTTCGTGCTGAGCCTTGATGCGCTCAAGATTTCGCGTGAACCGCTGACCGGCGGCGTCGGCTTCGCTCCTCTTTGCCTCTAGCGACGCGGCCATTCCGTCGAAGGAAGCGGCGAGTCTGCCGATCTCGTTTGGGTCATGCGGCAACCCCGTCCGCGCCCCAAGATCACCGGAACCCAGCCGCTCGGCGGTGTTGACCAACGCCCTCAACTGGTCGAGCACAAATATATGGCCACCGTACCACGCTGCGATGAGTGCCAGTATGCTAACCAATAATAATGCGCCAAGGTTGCGTCGCATCAGCCGATTGGCGTCTGCCAGCGCGACTTCCGTCGGGATACCGATATGCAAAAAAATCTGACCGGTATTGGACGCGTCACCGATCGAAGCAAAGCCGTAGAGATGTTCTTTGCCGTCCAAGCCGACCGCTTCTGTAACTCCTTCACCGCGAGCCAACGCCGCTTTGACGATGCCGGCCTCCGGGACGGATCTCCCAACCAACTCCTCCGTATCTGGATAGCGGGCGAGCACTGTTCCTTCGCGGTCATACACCGCGAGAGATACATAGTCCGGCAACTTGACAGTGCCGACGACCCCATTGAACGGTTCGAGATCGAGCGCAGCGAAAACGACTCCGGCGGGCGAGCCGTCATTTCTCAGGATGGGAAATCCCAAATTCAAGCTCGCTCTGGCTGTCGCGTGGCCGACTTGATAATTACCGATGGCGAAGGTTCTTCGTTGCATGGCTAGTTGAAAATAGCTGCGATCCCCGATGTTAATTTGTCTCGTCAACGGCCGAGCGCTGCAAAACTGCTCGCCCTGAGTGTTTGCCGCGCCTAAGTTTGCGTAAAGTGGATATTCCTTGAGTAGTGTTGCAAATAACGCACTGCATGCCCTGCCGTCTTGATTGCGGACTTCCGGTAGCCGGGATAAGGCGATCAGCAAATAGCGAGTGCTGTCTACCAGGCGCTGCTGGCTGGCCGCCACGACGCGAACCAGTCTCAACGCCTCCCGCTTAGCGTCCTGATTGTCCTTGGCCTGCTGCTCGCCCGCGCTATAGAGCATCAGCGCGAGTGCCGGAAGGACGGCTAACAGAACAAGATGGATCAAGCGGGCGTGCAGACTGGGTTGGTAATGTTTTGCCATTCGCGCGTGCGCTTCTAGTCTGAACTTTTGTCAATCGTTGAGATATCCAGTGAAACTCTAGCGGCTCGATACCTTTTCAATAATTAAGAGATAGAGAATGGCACCTGTACGGAATCTTGCTCACTTGAACGTCAATTCCAACGAAAAATCGGCTAGTTTTTTCGGCGATGGGCATGCTTTCGGGACAAGCATCGTCAGCGCTCTGCGTTCTAATTCAAGCCCTGTGCCACGAACCGACCCAGCATGAATCATCAAAAATACTTGGAATTCCCAGCAGCATCCTATCTGTTAACGCATCAACTACAAAATTGACAGTTATCAGGCGCCCAATGACAATATTTTCGCAGTACTGTCACAGCACGCCGAAATCCTCATTAAACGTGCGGCAACTATTTGGCGGCAAAAGAGCTGGAGGAAGGAAACGGCATTGTCGCGGGCGCGCCCAATCGCGCGGCCCGAGCCTGAGAAGCAAATACGCAATTCGCACACGAATGCTAAGCTGGGCCCAAAAAAGGCCACCTCTCCGCAACCCACAAGATTGCCGGCGATTTTACCGCTGTTGCAATCTGATTCCTGATCACTGTAGCGCCAGGATTCAGGAAATTTGTTGGGACTGCATCAATTCTCCTTTTTGCCTCATCTAACAAAACAAACGAACCGGGTCATCTCGCCTGGAGATCCGGCTGACAGGATGCAACCCATATTACTAAAACAATTGAGGAGGGTTTTTACATGACTAAGCGTAACATCATAATCGGCGTGAGCGTTGTCGTACTGGCTATTGCCTGGTACGCGTTTCGGCCTGAGTTGTTGTTTATCAACAAAACGGTGAGTGAGGAGTTTCCGGGTGGGGCGCCGATGGCGTCGATCGACAAAGGGCCTATCGCGATTATCCAAGGCAGCTTCAAGACTCTGGCGCACGAAACCAAAGGGTTGGCATCGATCTACCAGCTCGCGGACGGCAAGCGCACGCTGCGCTTGACCGGCTTCGAGACTTCCAATGGGCCGGACGTGCACGTTTATTTGACGGCCGGGGAAGTCGAGAAGGGCAACGACGCGATCAAAGGAGCCGGCTTCATCGATCTCGGTTCGATGAAAGGCAACAAGGGCGATCAGAACTACGACATTCCGGCCGACGTCGACTTGACCAAATTTAAAAACGTCACGATCTGGTGTGCACGCTTCGGAGTGAACTTCGGTCAGGCATCGCTCGACGCGCTCGCATCGATGCCGATGAAGCTGGCGGAAGGCAGTTTCCACGGCGTCGCGCACGAGACCAAAGGCAGGGCGTCGATCTACAAACTGCCGGACGGCAAACAGGTTCTGCGCTTCAGCGGGTTCGAAACTTCGAATGGTCCCGACGTGCAGGTCTATCTCGTCGCCGCGGCCGATGCGCAAGACAATGAGACGGTGACCAAGGCCGGTTTCATCCGAATCGCTGACTTGAAGGGCAACATGGGCGACCAGAACTACGACCTGCCGGCCGGCGTGGATCTGAACAAATATCGCGCCGTGACCATCTGGTGCCGCCGTTTCGGCGTCAACTTCACCACCGCTCCGTTAGCGTCGGCGAAATCATAAACCACGATTTCGCTCCCGAGCCGGATCCAGGCTTGTGGATTTCTGAGCCCGCCGCGCTTCCTGGACGCGCTCTACGCGGGCATGGCGGTTGATAGAGATCGTTACCGCAACTTTTCAGAATTTGCGTGCATCTAACGTCCCGAGGGCGTAAAGAGTCCATGGATCGTCGATCCCGCGGCGACATTCGGAGGAAATGACATGGCGGAGCGCAATCATTACGACGTCATCATTATCGGCAGCGGCGCCGGCGGCGGGACTCTCGCGCATAAACTTGCCTCGACGGGGAAACGAATTCTCATCCTCGAACGAGGCGGCTACGTGCCGCGCGAAAAGGACAACTGGAATCCCCGCGCGGTCAACCTCGAAGGAAAATATCAGACCAAGGAAAAGTGGCGCGACAAAGACGGCCGCGAGCTCTACCCGCACACCAACTATTGCGTCGGCGGCAATACGAAATTTTTCGGCGCCGCGTTATTTCGCTTGCGCAAGGAAGACTTCGGCGCGATCAAACATCACGGCGGACTGTCACCGGTCTGGCCGATCAGCTACGACGAGCTCGAGCCCTACTACACCGAGGCGGAACGCCTTTATCATGTGCATGGCAACGCCGGTGAGGACCCCTACGAACCGCGCCGAAGCGCGCCATACCCACACCCCGCAGTAAGCCACGAGCCGCGCCTGCAGCAACTCTCCGACGATTTCGAGAGCCTTGGCCTGCATCCCTTTCACACGCCGCTGGGTGTAATGCTGGATGAGAAAAATCCGCACGCGAGTCGATGCATTCGGTGCGGGACTTGTGACGGCTTTCCGTGTCTCGTCGGCGCGAAGTCGGATGCGCAGGTCTGCGCCGTCGACCCGGCATTGCAACACGCCAACGTCACTTTAATGACCGCCGCTTACGTCGAAAAACTCGAAACCGACGCTCCCGGGCGCCGGGTTTCGAACGTCGTCGTCCGGCGCAACGGCAGTCGCGAGCAACTCTCGGCGGACATCGTCGTAGTTGCCTGCGGCGCGATCAATTCGGCGGCGCTGCTGCTCCGTTCGCGCAACGATAAACACCCGCGCGGCCTCGCCAACGGCACGGATATCGTCGGGCGCCATTATATGGGCCACGTCAATTCCGTATTGATGGCGCTGTCGAAGTGTCCGAATCCGACGATCTTTCAGAAATCGCTGTCACTGAACGATTTCTATTTCGGCGCTGCGGGCTGGAATTATCCGATGGGCCATATCTCCTTCGTTGGCAAGCTCGACGGCGAAACGTTAAAGGGCGGCGCGCCTGCACTGACGCCGGGTTGGACACTGGAGTTGATGGCGAAGCACTCGCTCGACTTCTGGCTCACCTCCGAAGATCTGCCCGATCCCAACAATCGCGTCACGCTCGACCACGAAGGCAACATCGTTTTGAGCTACACGCCCAACAACCAAGAAGGCCACAAGCGTTTGATCGCCAAGCTTAAGGCGCTCATGCAGCAGCAGAGCCAATGCAAAGTGCACGGCCATGAGTGCCACGAGGGCTTGTTCGCCCGCAATCTCTTCGTCGGCCAACGAATCCCGCTCGCCGGTGTCGCCCATCAGGTCGGCACCGTGCGCTTCGGCAATAACCCAAAATCAAGCGCGCTGGATGTAAACTGCAAAGCGCACGACCTGGACAATCTCTACGTCGTCGACGGCAGCTTTTTCGTCTCCAGCGGCGCCGTGAACCCGGCACTGACGATCATGGCCAACGCGCTGCGCGTCGGGGAACACTTGATCGAGAGGATACGCTAGGGGTGCAAACTGAACGATCCTCGGCTCCAAGCCGAGGGGTTCTGAATTTGTCGACTGGAAGTCGACCCTTAATCCCGTCGTTCCGGCGGAAGCCGGAATCCAGGCGGTTTTTAAACTTGAGGCGAAAACGAACCTGGATGCCGGCGGGAGTTTATCCTGAGCGCATCGAAGGACCGGCATGACGAACTTTCACTTCGCCTGAAGTCTACCCTGAGCAAGGTCGAAGGGGCGAGGGATTTCAACCCTCCCCGAGCGAGACATTAAAAATGAAAATTTCCAAATTAAAAAAGCGGGAGGCCCAGTCCATTGCCAGAACTGCCGTCCTGGCAATAATTTTTACTTTTTACTTTTTAATTTCCAATTCTGCGCCGTCGGCGCAGTTAGTGAAGTCCATCGACGCGGCCGGCATGACGGTTGCCGATATGGATCGATCGGTCGACTTCTTTTCCAGGGTTTTGAGCTTCGAGAAGATCGCCGACGTCGAAGTGCATGGCCGCGAATACGAGAAGCTGCAAGGCGTGTTCGGCTTGCGCATGCGGGTCGTGCGCATGAAGCTCGGCGCCGAGACCATCGAGCTGACCCAATATCTTGCGCCCGAGGGCAGGCCCATTCCCGCCGATTCGCGCAGCAACGACCATTGGTTTCAGCATATCGCGATCGTCGTGACCGACATGGACAAAGCCTACCAGCAGCTGCGCGCCCACAAAGTGCGCCATGCCTCCACCGGACCGCAAACGATCCCGGCGAGCAACAAAGCCGCCGCCGGCATTCGCGCCTTCTATTTCAAAGATCCCGACGGCCACAACTTGGAAATCATCTATTTCCCATCTGGAAAAGGCGATCCGCGCTGGCAGAATAAGGGCGACAAGTTATTTCTCGGCATCGATCACACGGCGATCGTCGTATCGAGCACGCAGAATAGTCTGAAATTCTACCGCGATCATCTAGGATTGAAATTCGCCGGCGAAAGCATGAACCACGGCACCGAACAGGAACATTTAAACAACGTCGCGGGCGCCCGGTTGCAGATCACCGGTCTCAGAGCCGCGGCCGGACCCGGAATCGAGTTTCTCGAATACCTAACGCCGCGCAATGGCCGTCCCGCTCCGAAAGATACGCAGGCCAACGATATCTGGCACTGGCAAACCACGCTCGCGACGACAAATGCAGAAATCGCCGTCCAAAAATTGCGTGCCGCTCGGACTCGGGTGATAACGCGACAAATCGCCAAGCTGCCGGATAACAGTTTAGGTTTTGCCAAAGGTTTCTTGGCGCGCGATCCCGACGGGCATGGTCTGCAACTGATTGAAAGATAGATGGGTCATCCTGAACAAAGTAAATGATGATCTTTGTCAAAGCGTGGACGTGCGGATGAAAACGCATGGGGGGTGATGTGGAAATCTGAGTTATGGCCAAAAAGTATATCCCCTCTCCACCACATTTTTGTGGGGGAGAGGGCTAGGGTGAGGGGGCACCACAGCTAGACCCTCACCCCTTCCCTCTCCCATCGGAATGGGCGAGGGAGTTGTGACACAGGAACCAGGTGAATCTCACTTTAACGAATCGACGCAAATGCAAAATGGCAACTGACCTAAACGAGTTGAAACAGCGAGAGTGGCTCGAAGCCGACGGCCGCGGCGGCTTCGCTTCGGGCAGCGTCTCCGGCATTCGGACTCGCCGCTACCATGCGCTGTTGCTGGCGGCAACCAAACCGCCCATGGGACGCCTCGTTCTCGTCAACGGCTTCGACGCAGCGGTAGAAACGGCGAGCGGAACCTGCTCGTTGTCTTCGCAACTCTACCCGCCCAATGTCGTGCATCCGGACGGCGCATCGCGCATCGTCGAGTTCAAGAGCGAACCATGGCCCACATGGATCTTCGCCCTCGAAGACGGCACGAAGATTCAGCAGAAAATTTTCGCCGCCAACGGCGCAGCGATAGTCGCGCTTTCCTGGCGAGTGCTGGATGCAACACCCAAAGCAACCATGACGGTAAAGCCGTTTATGTCCGGCCGCGACTATCACTCCTTGCACCATGAAAATGACGGTTTTAAGTTTCAAGCCGAGATGAAACAGCAGCGGTTGGCTTGGCATCCGTATCCGGAGATTCCCGGAATCATCGCCCTGCACAATGGCGAATATCGGCACCAGCCGGACTGGTACCGCAACTTTGTCTACGAGCAGGAACGGGAGCGCGGTCTGGATTTCACCGAAGACCTCGCCGCGCCGGGCACCTTTCAATTCGACCTGACTGCCGGCGAAGGAATTCTGATATTTGCCGCCGATGGTTTGGCCGATGACGAGCTCATGCAAGAGCGAACAGCAGGGGAATGGCTCGCCGACCTTCGCGTCAAGGAACAAAGACGCCGGACTGCTTTCTCGACTCCGTTAGACCGCGCTGGGACGCTTACCTGGTCAAACGGGGCGCGGGCAAAACCATCGTCGCCGGTTATCCGTGGTTTACCGACTGGGGGCGTGACACTTTTATTTCGCTGCGCGGCCTGTGTCTGGCCACAGGCCGGCTCGATGACGCGCGCGACATCCTGCTCGAGTGGTCCAACGTCGTGTCCGAAGGCATGCTACCGAATCTTTTTCCCGACCAGAGCGAACGGCCGGAATATAACTCGGTCGATGCGTCGCTTTGGTACATCGTCGCCGTGCATGATTTTCTCGCGGCGACGCAGAGCAACGGCATGAATACGCAACCGAAGAAGAAATCGCTGCATAAAGCCGTCGATGCCATTCTTACCGGTTACTCCCAGGGCACCCGGTACGGCATTCGCATGGATCAAGAGATGGTCTGCTCGCCGCCGGTGTTCCGGGAGCACAGCTGACGTGGATGGATGCCAAGGTCGGCGATTGGGTGGTGACGCCGCGCATCGGCAAGCCGGTGGAAGTCCAGGCGCTGTGGTTGAACGCCCTGTGGATGGCAGTCAATTCAATGACCGTTGGAAAGCCGCGCTGGCGCGTGGCTTAGAGAGCTTTCGACGCCGATTCTGGAATAGCGAAGGCGGTTACCTGTTCGACGTCGACGACGCCGATCATGAAACCGGCAAACTGGATATTTCGTTCAGGCCCAATCAAATATTTGCCGTCGGCGGCTTGCCGCTGGCGTTGATCGAAGGCGAACCGGCAAAAAGAATTGTCGATGTTGTCGAGCGCCGTCTCTGGACGCCTTTGGGCTTGCGCTCTCTCGCGCCCGAAAAGTCTGGTTACACGCCGCATTACCAAGGCGGCGTACGTGAGCGCGACGGCGCATATCACCAAGGCACGGTATGGCCTTGGTTGATCGGTCCCTTCGTCGAAGCCTGGGTTCGAGTGCGCGGCAAAACGAGTGAAGCCAAACGGGAGGCGCGCTCGCGCTTTCTCACGCCGCTCCTGGATCATCTCAATGCCGGCGGTCTCGGGCATGTTGCCGAGATCGCCGATGCCGAATTGCCGCACACGCCTCGCGGTTGCCCTTTTCAAGCGTGGTCGCTGGCGGAGTTGATCCGCCTTGATCGGATCGTCCTCGGCTAACCGGCCTCTGACCGTGACTATAGCGGTGGAACCCTCCCCATGTCATCCTAAGTCCACGGTGAAAAATCTGTTTTAGTCAGATTCATCGAAGCGGATTGCTTGGCGCAGCGCTGCTCAGAATGACATGCATATGGAGCGCGTCTTTCTCCAGAAGTAGCATCCTCGCGCCGTCCCATGGCATCTAAGTACTGGGTTGACCGTCATGAAAATCATCTCCGTAAACGTTGGCTTGCCGCGCGAGATCTTTCACGACGGCAAAATGGTCCGAAGCGGAATTTTTAAGACACCGGCGGCGAGGCGCGTGCGAGTGAAGGCGCTTAACATCGACGGCGATCAGCAGGCCGACCTGACGGTTCACGGCGGACCGAACAAAGCGGTCTATGCTTATCCATCCGAGCACTATGAATTTTGGCGCAAAGAATTGCCGGGAGTCGATTTGGCGTGGGGCAGCTTCGGCGAAAATCTCGACACCGCCGGAATCGCCGAAAAAGACATCAACATCGGCGATCGGCTGTGCATCGGATCGGTGGAGTTGATCGTCACCGAGCCACGTCTTCCCTGTTACAAGCTCAATGCGAAATTCGCAAGGAAAGACATGGTTAAACGATTTCTTCGCAGCCGGCGCACCGGATTCTATTTATCGGTTGTCCGCGAGGGTGAGATCGGCGCCGGAGATCTCATTCGTTTTCTGAGCCGCGATCAAAGCCGCGTGTCTGTCGCCGACGTCACGCGTCTCTACGCCTTTGATCGCCATGATTTGGCCGGCATGCGTCGCGCCGCCGAAGTCAAAGCCCTTCCCGACAGCTGGCGCAATTACTTCAGTGAGCGCGTTGGAAACTGACCGCAAGATGGCAACAAACGCTGCGGACTTTGACTCCAACCCAGGCAGGATGTGCTACAATGGCTGATAAAACAATTTCGAACCGCCCGCAAAAAACCGTGACTCAGGAAGAGCTGCGGCTGCAGGAAGACCGCGCGCGCAAGGCCAACTGGAAGCGCTGGGGGCCTTATCTGTCAGAGCGCCAGTGGGGCACGGTGCGTGAAGATTACAGCGCCTACGGCACGGCGTGGGATTATTTTCCTCACGACCACGCGCGCAGCCGCGCCTATCGCTGGGGCGAAGACGGCCTCGGCGGCATTTCCGACCGGCATCAATACATTTGCTTCGCGCTGGCGCTTTGGAACGGCAAAGATCCGATTCTCAAAGAACGGTTGTTCGGTCTCACCGGCAACGAAGGCAATCACGGCGAGGACGTCAAGGAATATTACTATTACCTCGACTCGACGCCGACTCACTCGTACATGAAATTTCTTTACAAATATCCCCAGCGCGAATTTCCCTACGCCCGGCTCGCCGAAGAGAATCGGCGGCGCGGCCGGCGCGACTTGGAATTCGAACTGATCGACACCGGCATCTTCGACGACGACCACTATTTCGACGTGATTATCGAATACGCTAAAGCAACTCCGGAAGATATCTTGATCCGCATCGAAGCGGTGAACCGCGGCGTCGAAGCCGCCGAACTGCACCTGCTGCCGACCGTCTGGTTTCGCAACACCTGGGCTTGGGGCCTCGACGAGCGCAAACCGAAATTGCGCCGGGATCCGTCCACAGAAGTCGCGGCGCTCAAGCTAGATCATTTTTACTATGGTTCGCGCTGGCTTTATTTCGAGAACAATCCGAATTTCCTGTTTACCGAGAACGAAACTAACAATCAGCGCTTGTTCAGCGGCGCCAACGAAAAGCCGCACGTCAAAGACAGCATCAATGACTTTGTCGTCCGCGGCGTAAAGACCGCGGTCAATCCCGACGGCCACGGCACCAAGGCAGCCGGACATTACGTCGCAACCGTTCCGCCCGGCGAAAAATATACGCTCCGGCTGCGGCTCTCCTCCGCTGCACCGTCCGGCGCGCAGGCACTCAACGGCACTTTCGATGCACAGATTAGCCAGCGGCGGGAAGACGCCCACGATTTCTATCGCACCATCGTGCCGGAAAATATCTCCGCCGACCGCCAGAACGTCATGCGCCAGGCGCTCGGCGGCCTGCTCTGGAGCAAGCAATTTTATCATTACGACGTGAACCGCTGGCTCAAAGGCGACCCGGCGGGCCCGCAGCCGCCGCGCGAACGGCTTCACGGGCGCAACAAAGAGTGGCGCCACCTCTACAATGCCGACGTGATCTCGATGCCGGACAAATGGGAATATCCGTGGTACGCCGCGTGGGATTTAGCTTTTCACTGCATCGCGCTCGCGCTGGTCGACGCCGATTTCGCCAAAGACCAACTGCTGCTCATGACCCGCGAGTGGTACATGCACCCAAACGGACAGCTGCCGGCTTACGAATGGGCCTTCGGCGACGTCAACCCGCCGGTGCACGCCTGGGCCGCCTGGCGCGTGTACAAGGTTGAAATGAAGCGGCGCGGCGGAGGCGATAGACAATTTCTTGAGCGGATCTTCCAAAAGCTGTTGCTCAACTTCACCTGGTGGGTGAATCGCAAAGACGCCGAGGGGCGCAACGTTTTTCAAGGCGGCTTCCTCGGCCTCGATAACATCGGTGTGTTCGATCGCAGCGCGCCGCTCCCCACAGGCGGCCACTTGGAGCAGTCCGACGCCACCAGCTGGATGGGCATGTACTGCCTGAACATGCTCGCCATCGCGTTGGAGCTGGCCAAAGAAAATTCCGCCTACGAGGATGTCGCCAGCAAATTCTTCGAGCACTTCGTCTACATCTGCGAAGCGATGAACAATCTCGGCGGCCAGCAGATCGAGCTCTGGGATCGCCACGACGGCTTTTATTATGATGTGCTGCACCACGATAACGGCGGCAATATGCCCCTCAAAGTCCGCTCGATGGTGGGGCTAATCCCGCTCTTTGCGGTGGAAACTTTAGACCCGGAAACCGTCGAAAAGCTCGCCGGCTTCAAGCGCCGCATGCAGTGGTTTATCGAGAACCGGCCGGGCTTGAGCGAGCATATCGAAACCGAAGCCACCGACGCTGGCCCGCGCCGATTTTTGTCTCTGGTCAATCGCCACCGGCTCAAGCGGGTTTTGAGTTACATGCTCGACGAAAACGAATTTTTGTCGTCCTACGGGATTCGCGCGATCTCGCGCTATCACCTAACTCATCCCTACAGCCTGCCGGTGAATGGCATGGATTATCGCGTCGACTACGAGCCGGCGGAATCAAGCACCGGGCTGTTCGGCGGCAACTCCAACTGGCGCGGCCCGATCTGGTTTCCGGTCAATTATTTGCTGATCGAGTCGCTGCAAAAATTCCATTTTTTTCTCGGTGACAGTTACAGGATCGAATGCCCGACCGGCTCGGGTACGATGGAAAACCTGTGGCAAATCGCCGGGGAAATCTCCCGGCGGCTGACGCGAATATTCGTGCAGAACGAAAACGGCCTCCGCCCGGTCTTCGGCGGCACGGAAAAATTTCAGAAGGATCCCCATTGGCGCGATCTGATTCCGTTTCACGAATACTTCCACGGCGACAACGGCGCCGGCATCGGCGCCAGCCACCAGACCGGCTGGACCGCCCTCGTCGCCAAGCTGATCCAACAGTATGGGGAATGACCGTCGCACCACTCAAACTCATCAACACGAAATCATGACCGGCACATTGGAAGATCGCCGAACAGGGCTCCCCGCTCTCGCACTCGGCCTCACGACTTTGGCCTTCATCACCGCCAAGACGGGGCGTGACGCGCTCTTCTTCCAGGGCAGCGGCGGACTGCTCCAGTTGCCGCTCATCTACATCAACATCGGCGTCGCGTCGCTGCCGCTGGCCATCATCTTCGTTAAGGCGATGAAGCTTTGGGGCGCGCGGCCGGCGCGTATCGGCGTTTTGACTCTAGCCGCGACCATGATGGGCAGTGCCGCGCCCTTCTTGGAATCCGGTGATAACACGTTGATGCTCGCCATGTTCATGTTCATCCCGGCGATTTTCGGATTGCTGTTTGCCAGTCTCTGGCTGCTCGCCTCGGATATTTTCGAAAAGACCGGCAGGCGCGCAGCAGCGCGCGCCTTCAGCAGGATCGGCGCTGCGACCCTGGCCGGCGGCATGACCGGCGGACTGATTTCGAAAGGCGTTGCGCCCTTTCTCGATCCGAAATGGCTCATTTTTTCGGGAGCCGTCGTTATCTTTGGCGTCGTCGCGCTCGTGCGCCACATTCACTGCGCCTTTCCCACAAACCTTGCCAAAAAAGACAGCGACAACAAGAAATCCGGATTTTTGACTCCGCTCAAGAACAAGTACGCCTTGACGCTGTTGTTCATTTCGATGACCGGCGCGCTGGCCGGTTTGCTCATCGATTTTCAATTTTATGCGGCGGCGGCCGGCGCCGGTATGGGCCCGCGGGGCAACGCCAATTTTTTCGCGAATTTTTATGTTCTGCTCAATTTCAGTTCGTTGCTGCTGCAACTCTTCGCCACGCCGAAAATCCAGGACAAAATCGGCCTGCGCGGCGGCTTGATGGTTCTGCCTCTTGCGCTTATCGGCGGCGCGACTTTCGCAACGGCGGCGGCCACCGCGCTCAGCCGTTCGGTGTTGCGAGTGACCGAAGGCGGCTTGCGTTCGTCGGTGCACCGGTCGATCTGGGAACAGGCCTTCATCCCCGTCGACACGGCGGAACGCTCCTCGGTGAAAATCGTCGTCGACGGCGTCGCTGCGCGCGTCGCCGAGGCGCTTGGCGCCGTCGCTATTCTCCTCTGGCTCGGGCAAGTGGCGCCGGGCGGCATGTTGGATATGCCGCTCGACACCCGCTGGATGTCTTGGGTCATTCTCGCAACGGTTGTAATTTGGTTAGTCATCACGCAAAAGCTGCGTGTGCAAGCAACCCAGGAGAAACCCGCCCTTCAACCCGGCGCGCCGATGGAAATGGAGTGTGAGCGATTTCCCGATCAGTGCCCTTGCACAACCGAGCTGGGCAAGGGCGTCGCCTGAGCCGCGCCCGCCAACGGTTCCGGCAAAGCTCAGTTGTTTTGCCCAGCTGCATTCCGCGTGGTTTAATGAACCTGCAACGACGACGCTGTTAGCTGCGGGCATCTAACCTTCAAAGATTAAGTTTGGGAGCCAGATCGCATGAAAGCGGAGCCCAAGCGCGCAGAATTGATCTATCGGCACAATCGCGTCACCCGGTTCACCCACTGGCTGAACGCGCTCGCTCTGCTGATTCTTTTCATGAGCGGGCTGCAAATTTTTAACGCTCATCCGCGCTTATATTGGGGCAGCACTTCGGAACCGGATACCGCGTTCTTTTCTATCGGCGCGATCAACGACGATGGTGAGCCGCGCGGGTTCGTGCAACTCTACGGCCGCCAGTTCGACACCACGGGTTACCTCGGCGTGCAGCCCGGCGAGCTGGCGCCGACCGTGCGCGCGTTTCCGAGCTGGGCGACAATTCCAGGCTACTATTCTCTCGCCGACGCGCGGCGCTGGCACTTTTTCTTCGGTTGGCTGTTTGCAATCAATGGACTGCTATACGTCTCTTACAATCTTGCCGTCGGCCACATGCGGAAATTTTTCTTCACTTTCAATGACGCGCGGCAAGTTCCGGCGATGATCGCCCGCTATCTTCGTTTTCGAAAAACTTCGCCGCAGTGCGGCGAATACAATCCGCTGCAAAAGCTGGCTTACACGGGCGTATTTGTGATTCTGACGCCATTGATTTTGCTCAGCGGCATGGCCATGTCGCCGCAGTTGAACGTTGCCTTCCACTGGCTGCCGGCGGTGTTCGGCGGCCGCCAGTCAGCACGCGCGATTCATTTTATTCTTACCTTTGCTTTTCTCTTATTTGCCTTCGGTCACGTCTTCATGGTTCTGACCCAAGGATTTTTCAATAACATGCGTTCCATGATCACCGGTTGGTACAGAGAAAAAATCTCGACCAGCAATGAACCCACGCGTGCGCCACCCGAGCCGAAACCCGATATCGCCAAGGCCCTGCGCGAGGAGGCGCCACCGCCGCGAGAGGAAACCCCAACTCCGCCGGCAACCAAAGAGCCCGCCGCGCCTTCAATCGAATCATCGCCCGATGCTCCATCCACACCACAGAAGGAGGTAGAGAAAGATGCCGAACCTAAATCCTAAGTTATCGCGGCGAGGTTTGCTCCTTGGCGCCCTGCACGGGATGGGAGTGTTGGTTTTGGGCGGATGCGAGAGAGTCTTTGACGGTCTTAGCCGTAGCGAGACCGTTTATTCGATTTTGGCATCGGCCGAGCACGCCAATCGCCGCGTACAGCGTTTGCTCACGGGGAGGGGCAAGCTTGCCCAGGAATTTAGCGCGCAAGAAATATCGCCGGTTTTTCGCCCCAACGGTAACCCGCCGCCAAACACGACGGAATATGCGGCGGATGCCGCGAACCAATTCAGAAATTGGCGTCTTGAACTCACGGGCGCGGTCAAGCAGCCTGCGCGATTTTCGCTCGTAGAGCTAAAGTCCATGCCTTCACGAACACAGATCACGCGTCACGACTGCGTCGAAGGATGGAGCGTCATCGGCAAGTGGAAAGGTGTTCGCCTGGAAGAGATCATGGACAAAGTGCAACCGCGGCGCGAAGCTCAATACATCGTCTTTCATTGCATGGACACGGACAACAACGGCAACCACTATTACGAAAGCATCGATCTCGTCGACGCCGTTCATCCGCAGACGATCCTCGCCTACGAGTTGAACGACCAGCCGGTGCCGGTCGATAACGGCGCGCCGCTCCGTTTACGCGTCGAAACCCAGCTCGGCTACAAGCATGCGAAGTACATCCACAAGATCGATTTTGTCGCCAGTCTGGAAAGGATTGGACGAGGCAAAGGTGGCTACTGGGAAGACCAGGGCTACGAATGGTACGCCGGCATCTAGACTTAATCGATCAGAGTTCGCGCGAATTAGGCGGTGCAATTTTTGAGCGCACCTGCGATCCACACATCGTCATTCCGAGGCATAACCGAAGGACCTGTTTGTTTTCGCGTTGCTCAAGTTGCCACGATCTCGCGGATGCGATCCGCTCCCTTGCCGGTTCCTGCCCGGATGAACAGCCGGGCGATGGCATAAGTACCACACTTAAGCTAATCATACAGTCATGCGTATCTGTTCTTTGCTGCCCGGCGGCACCGAAATCGCGTATTTGCTCGGCCTCGGCGACCAGGTCGTCGGCGTCACCCACGAGTGCGACTATCCGGCGGAGGCCAAACAAAAACCCATCGTCGTGCGGAGCGTCATCGATCCGAGCCGGATGTCGAGCGAAGAAATCGACCGCAAAGTCTGCGAGCTTCTTCAGGCGGGTAAAGGATTATACAGCATCGACGAGGAGAAATTTTTTGCAGTTGCGCCGGATGTCATTCTTACCCAGGGGCTCTGCGATGTGTGCGCCTTGGACTACAACGAAGTGATTAAAGTTGCGCGACGGCTGCCGCGCATGCCTGAGATTTTATCGCTCAATCCGCACTCGTTGAATGAAATACTCGAAGATATCTCGCGTATCGGCGCCGCCACGCAGCGCGAATCCGCCGCCGAGTCTTTGGTTCAAGATCTGCGCCAGCGCATCGATCGAATCGGCATGGGGGAACCGGATTATCGACCGCGGGTTGTCTGCCTCGAATGGTTCGAGCCGCTCTATGTCGCTGGCCACTGGGTGCCGGAAATGATCGCGCTCGCCGGCGGTTTCGACGTGTTGGGCCGAAATGGCGAGCCGTCCTTTAAGATTGAGTGGCACAGCGTCGTCGACGCCAAACCGGACGTGATTTTACTCATGCCCTGCGGCTTCGACGTGCGCCGCACGGTTAAAGAATCGACGCCGCTCCGTCGCCTCGAGGGCTGGAACGATCTGGCGGCGGTGAAAGCTGGCAACGTCTACGCGCTCAACGGTAATGCGTATTTCAGCCGCCCCGGTCCCCGCTTGGTAAACGGCCTAGAGATTGTCGCCAGGATTATTCACGCAGAAGACGCCGCCTGGTCTTTATCTCCGACTGAAGCCGCCAGATTCAATTGATACGCGCTCCGCGTGCGGCAGCGAAATTATTTCGCTCGTCGTAGTATTTCACTTCGGAGCCGAGATGATTGACCGGCGCGTGGACGTGGTGATAGCGTCGCCGCAGCATTTCACGAAAGAGGAGAGCGAAGGATGAGTAAGAGTATCGTTGTCACCGGCGGCGCCGGCGGCATTTGCTCCGAGATCTGCCGGAGCCTGGCCGCCGATGGACTGAAGGTCGTGGTCGCAGACTACGCTAAAGAAGCAGCGGAAAAAATCGCCGCGGAAATTCGCGACAACAAAGGCGACGCCATCGCAGTGCAAGTCGATGTCGGTGATCCCGCAAGCGTCAATGCAATGATGAATGAGGCGATCACCAAGTACGGCCAAGTCGATTACGCCTTTTGCGGCGCCGGTGTGATGGACCGCATCGCCGTTGTTGATATGCCCGAAGAAGTTTGGGACCGCCTCATGAGAATCAACTTGAAAGGCGTATTTCTCTGCGCTCAAGCCGCGGCAAAACACATGATCCCGCGCAAAGAAGGCAGGATACTCAGCATCGCTTCAGGCCGGGGCGTCGCCGGCGCGCCGCGCTCGGCGCATTATTCGGCTTCCAAAGCCGGGGTGATCGCGTTTACCAAGTCGCTGGCCGTTGAATTAGCGAGCGACAATATCACCGTCAACTGCGTGTGCCCGGGCGCGACGGATACGCCAATGTCGCGCATCGGCTTCACGCCGGATCAATTCAAAAAGCGCGAAGAAATCCCGCCGCTGATGGACGGCCTCACCCACAAATTCGAAATCGTCGGTCTCGTGCGCTACCTGCTTTCGGACGCGACAAAATTCGTCACCGGTCAGACCTTTTTTCTGCGCACCCCGAAGTAAATAGTCGAGGGCAACGCGGCGACAGACGAGCCGCCACGGTTCGGCCGCAGCCTTGTTTCCGTCAAGTTTGTAAAATTTTGCGTAAGACCCTACGCGATGCGGTCTGGCTCAAATACTAATTCGATTCGGATCACCCGCATGGAGTGGTCAGTTGATCAAACCTGTCGTGCTATCGAAGGTAAAACTCGATTGGCTGCCGTGAGGCCTGCTGGCCGTCAAGCTAAATGTCGACGGCGTAGGAACGCTGATCGATAGATTAACGCCGCTGGTCTTTCTGTAACCGACCATCAAGATCGCTGTTTCGGTTGCCGGGTAGGAAAGAAACTCGCCATAGTAACTTTCCATGGCCAGAGCCGCGTTTTTGAGATCGGAGCGCATCGACGCATCGATGGCCCGCGCGCGGTGCAACTGAAATTGCTGTATGGCTATGGCGACAAGGATCCCTAAAACGGCGACGACAACGATAAGCTCGAGCAGAGTAAAACCTTCGTTCGATGACGCTTTTTTCAATTCACCGATCTGCATTAGTGAGTGAAGTCCAGTAGTTTTGAGGGCTAAAATAGCACAATATTCTAAAAATGGCTAGAAAACCCCTGCCCTCAGCAATGCTTGGCCTCCTTTCATGACTGACTGGCGATTCCGGTGACCGTACGGGCACAATCACGTGCCGAACATCGGCATGCGCGTTTCCGCGCCACGGTGCTTGCATTCGTTAACGAAGATCTGATGGATTTCCGGGTTTTGATCCTCGTATTCGATTTGCGCGCCGCCTTTTTTGACGTCTTCGCCCGTGTCTTTCAGATCCTCCACGTTGAATTTGAATCCCCAAGGCTTGAGCGCCAAATAGCGCGCCGGCTCCGGTCCCGGATTGAAATGCTGATGCCACCACTGCATCGGCGGCACGAACATGCTCATGCGTCCCCACTCGACGCGCTTCTTGGTGCCGTACTCGCCTTCCGGCCAGAGAAACGAATAGCCGCAACCGGTCAGCATGACGATGTGTGCGCCCGCGCCATGGCGGTGCGCCTTTTTGTACTTGCCGACGGGAAACTCGGAGAGATGCGCGCTCATGGTATTGTCGACGAATTCGAAAAGCGTGGTGCGATTGTCGCCGCCCCGTTCTTTGTAATCCTTCGGTTGAAAGCCCCACAGATCGGCGATGAAGTTGGACTCCCACACGCGGCCGCGCTTGACTTCGGGAATGTAGCGCCCGCCTTTGCCCCACTCGTCGGCGCCGCCGCTGTAGCGGTCGGTGAATACAAAACCGTTATTAAAGATGTAATCGAGATTGCGATACCGGTTGATAATCACCGGCGCGTCGGTCAATGACAATATTCTAACCGGCGTTTTTCCCTGGGCGTTGAAATGCTGATGCCAGGCATTGAGCGGCGCTGAAAATAAACTGCCCTTCTGCCACTCCAGAGTGTGTTTTTTGCCGCCTTCATTCCAGATCGTGGTCGCGCCCTGCCCTTCTAATATGAAAATAGCCTTCTCGTACATATGGCGTTGCGGCTTAAGTTGGCCGCCCGGCGCGATTTCCTCAACCACGGTGTCGCAAGTGCCGCCGGCGCCGTCCATATTGACGAAAGCCGCCTTGCCGCCGCTGCGCATCCAATCGCCGAGCTTTAGTTCGAGCAAATCGGCAATGATGAAATCCTTGTAGACCGGTATCTCTTCCCATTCCTGGTAGGTTTCGTAGGGACTCTTGCGCGAAAACGCGGAGGCTTCATTTAAATTTTTCATAGCGTTTCCTCCCATATTTTTTTCTGTTCGACTCTCGTCACCGACTGCCGCCAGCCATGGCCGCAATGTCGCTGCTATCCATCTAGCTTTAATGAATCTGCTCCATGTAATAGCCTAGCGCGCCGCGATAGGCGCGATCGATCGCCATGGAATCGCGCGCGCCCTGCAGCACGAGATCGCGATCTTCGGTGGTTTTTACGTACCGCTCGAACATCTCGGAAATGTTTTCCGAGTGCTCGGTATCGGCGACTACGTGGACGGCGAGAGAGATCATTCTTTTTAAAGTGATGCCTAGCTCGTTGTCGAATTTCTTGCCCATTCGGTACGACATGCCGCCGCCTTTGACGATCTTGCCGTTGTTGCGCCGCTCCAGCATGTGCGATGCCGTGTACGCGGTCAGCCAGTGACTGCGCAGCGCAATATGATGCCAGGCGTAAAAGCACGCGCGCACCATCGCCGGCAACTCCGCCTTCTCGAAATCTTCCGGTTTGAGGCCGATCACTTCGCCCTGCTTGACCGTGAGCGTGTAATGATCCATGCCGGCGCGCGGATCGTTGACCAGCTCGTCGCTTTCGTGTTCCCAGATGACCCGCTTCACCGCCAGCGGCGCGCTGCCCTGAACGTAACCCCAACAGTCGCGCCGGTTGCTGGTGTAAAGCGCGTTTTGGACGACATAGAATCGTGCCCGCTCTATAGTCAAAGGCACACTGAGAAAATTTTTGAACTCGACGCTCTCGAACTGGTCGTTGACCATCTGGTCTAGCGTTTTCAGTAAGTCGCCTACGAGATCCATATTTTTCGATTGCCTCCGTGCTTCGTCGAAAAATTCCGTCGCGTTCAGGGCAGCGCCGACATCATATCGGCGAGATGGCCGCGGTAGACCCGGTCGATCATCAGACTCTCCCGGGCGCCGCGCAGGATCGCCTGGCGAGCCGACTCGGTGGTCGCGTACTTGCGCGCCACTTGCATGAGCAAATGCGCGTGTTCGACGTCCATCACCACATGCTCGGCGTTGTTGATCTGCTTTTTCATAGGGATGCCGAGATCGCGTTCCAGCATCTGGGCAACCCGATGAGACAGCGAGCCGTTTTTGATCAACTCGCTCGAATTGCGCATTTCGAGTATGGCCGAACCGGCGATCGCCTCCAGCCAGGATCGCTGCGCCAGACGAATCCAGGCGCTGAAACAGACTTCGCCGCCTTCGAGCCGCGGCGTGCGCTCGAAAGCTTCCGCGGTCAGACCGAACACCTCGCCCTCCTTGACCGCCAGAGTCATATGATCGACCTTGCCTTGCGCCTTCTGACCGATGAGCTCATCTTCCTCGTGATGCCAAATCAATTGCTTGATGTCCAGCGGCGCCGAGCCTTGCACGTAGCCCCAACAGTCGCGCCGGTTCTGCACGTAGAAGGCCATCTGAATGGAAAAATGCTGAGATCTCTCTTGGGTGAACTGTGTCCCGAGCAAGCGCTGGAACGGCGCGGAATCAAATTGCTCGTTGCACAATCGCACCAACTCTTGCCACATGGCCTCAATGCCGTTTGCCGTCGCACCCATAAACCTTCGTTGCGTCGAATCTTTTTTGCGTTTTCTTGTGTTAAGGAGATGTCCTGCCAGTCTATGCGCCCGGCTCCTCGATCTGGACGAACAAATCAGCAACCGTTACCTTTTTAGCCAACAGGCCCTGCTCGCCGGCGTATCGGATTAAGGCATTGAGCGGCTTTGGGTTGCCCTTGATACCGAATTTCCATGGATCGGCGCCCATTACGGCCTGTTGCTCTTCCCACACTTGGCGGTTCCAGGCGAAATTGGAGTACGTCGCATCCGCATCATCCCGCAGCGCCAAATTCTTCGCTGCTAGGCAAGCATCGAACATCTCTTGCGCCGCAGTCGGGTGTTGCTCCAAATAGGACGCATGGAAGGTGATCGCGTGGCTGGTTGGAAAGATGCCCGTACGGCGGAAATAATCTCGCTCCACGGATTTTGCCTCCGCCAACAACCGGCGCCAGCCCTTCTCTTCGGGAAAATCCGGCACGATGATCGCGTCGAATTCGCCTTGAAGCATGCGCGCCGCCAGCGAGCGTTCACTCGGCACGACGTCCAGACGCGTCCCGGCCGGCAACGACAAGTCCAATTTGTTCGGGCGCGGCATGATCCAGTGAATATCGTTCGCCTTCACGCCGTATTCGTCGCTGAGAATGCCGCGCACCCAGAGCCCGCAAGTGTTGAGCCAGCTGGGAATACCGACTTTCTTTCCCTTGAGCTGCGCCGGCTCCTTGAGCGGCGAATTCTCCGGCACGAAAATATAAGAGTGGCGAAACTTGCGATTGGGAAAGGCCGGGATCGCCATGTAGGGCTTGCCGCGGCTCTTGAGCGCGCAGTAATTGGCGAGTGAAAATTCGCCGCTATCGTATTTTCCCGCCAGGAACTGATCGTGCCCTTCGCCGTCGTTTTCGAACGGCTCGGCCTTGAGCTCGAAGTTTTTCAATTTGACTCGGCCGTCGCACATGGGCCGTGCGCGCAGGTGATAACCAGCGGCAAGCGATAACACCGGTTTTCGGCTGTCACTCATCGCAACTCCTCAAGATGGAATAATCGACGGCGTCGGCGATCGTCGGCGATCGGCTTGCGAAAACTTTTAAACCTAATCATAAGAAGGTCACGAAGCTCAAACAAAATTTCCGAACTTCGCCTGCTTCGTATCCTTCGTGGTGAATCATCTTTGAATTTCATCACCCAATACTCCACCACTCCATCTCTCCATTACTCCATTCTCCCCATCCCCCGCCCCGCCTCTTCCAGCGCTGAGCGCAACATGATGCCGTGGAGATCAACCGAGGTCATGGCGCAGTAATCGAGCCCGTACGTCGGCCGCTCATCCGCCATGCCGGTTTGCAGCAGTCGCTGCAGCGCCATGCGATTGAAGCTCGCGTGGCCCATCACGCCCTCTTCGTGCTCGGCCAAATCGGCCTCGACGTGGGTGGCAAAATAAGTCGCCTTGTCGCGGTCAAAGCCGTAGTGGGTGGTCAGCGCCTTGTAGCAGGCCGCCGACCAGTGGCCGATCTGCTCCTCCGTCGTAACAGCCGCGTACCACTCTGCCGCCGTGCCCTCATAAACGATCCCGCGCATGAAGTCGATCTTGCCGCGAAACTCGGACAGCATCGGCGTGGTGAATACTTCCTCTTCCGTGAGCCCGAACGCTTGGGCTGTCTGCAGCATGACGAGAAAATGGCCCGGCGGTTTCGGGTGAATGAACTCGTCGGCGATCTTCTCGCCGATCGGTCCCATCAGATCGCGATTGACTTTGAAAAACGTGATATTCCGGTGATAAGTGCAGGCGGTGAGCGTGTTGATTTCGATCGTGTAAGCGCCCCAGTTGCGGAAAAAAGTTTGCAACACCTTGAGTGGCAGCTCGCCGGCCATTAGCTGCTGCATGAACGGCATCTGATTGACCTTGATTTCCCAGCGCTCGCGCACCATGGAGTAAAGTTGATCGACAATCGCCTTGGCCTCATCCGCCGGGTATTTTCTTCCCAGTTCGATTTTCAGCGCCATCACTCGTCCCTCGAGAGGATCAACGATGCTGCAACAAATGTTTTTCCCGGCATTTTATGACTCCATTGCCTCGGTGCGATGTTGAAACTTGTGTCATCCAGCATGGAATTCGCCGTCGCGGCTTATCTAGCCGCGAATCTTTCAGGCGAAAACGGCGGTGATTCTTTGTCCGGACCGCCGATCAGCAGCTCCGCGGCCAGCGCGCCGACCGACGAGCTCGCCGTCATGCCATGCCCGCCGAGCCCGGCGACCCAAAAAAAATTTGCAATTTGCCGATCCCAGCCGATGACGAAGCGTCCATCCACCGTTAAAGTCCGAGCACCGGCCCAGCCTTTATGGATACTCACCCCCAAGAGCGCCGGCATGAATTGTTCGATCTTCTCCGCCAGTAACTCTCTGACGCCTTCTTCGACGGGCGGATCGCCCGGCGGCAATTCGGTCTGATCGCAAGGGCAGAGAAGCAGCCCCGCGCCTTCCGGACGAAAGTAGATGTCGTGCGCAATATCCCATACGAACGGCCAGCTTGAGTCAACCCAGTCAATCGGCGTCGATGCGAAAAGATGGCGCCGGCACGGCCGCAAAGGCATAGCGCGCGCGCCCGCCATTTGGGCAATCACGTTCGCCCAAGCGCCGCTGGCGTTGACCACTTTCTTTGTGCGGATCATGTCGCTGTCTGTGGCCACTTCGAGATCATCGCCGTCGATCGCACGAATCGATCGCACCTGAGTGCGGTAACGGATGCGCGCGCCCTTGCCGGCTGCCGCTTTCAAATATCCCGACAGCAGCGCGTGAACGTCGACGACGCCGTCGCTGCCGCACCACACCGCGCCTTCGAATTCAGCTCCTTTCAAAACCGGCACGTGGCGCTTCGCCTGCTCGGGAGTCCATAATTCCACATCAATGCCAAGCCGGCGGCCGGTTTCGGCGTCCTTCTGAAGTTTGATCCAGCTCGCGCCGGAACCCAACAGCAACGAGCCGTTGTGTTTAAATGACACCGGTTCGGGCCAGTCGCGCGGCAGCTCGCGCAAAAACGCCGCGCCGTCACGCGTGAGCGTGGCTAAATCCGGGTCCGGCACGCACTGGCGCACCATTGCGGCGTTGCGCCCCGATGAATGGAAACCCGGAATGCTCTCCTGCTCCAGAATTAAAATGTCGCTGACGCCGCGCTGAGCCAAGTGATACGCGGTTGCGGCCCCGGCAAAGCCCGCGCCGATGATAACAATTTCGAAATTGTTCATTCTCAAAGTACCTGCTCTCTCATTTACTATACGAAGTCGCTGTCAATTCCAAAGGGTTCGGCGCACCTTCCAGAGATCTGCCAGAATTGCGCGTTTCACAGTTGGATTTGGGGGTTGAATCACCACCAAACTGCGCTATAGTCAAAGTCAAATGAGAATCCATCGTTACACTCAGTGGGACGGCACACAAAAGGTTGTCTTCCCGACGACGGACGATCTCCTCAAGCATCTCTCCGACCATCTGCTTGAAGAAGAAGGCGTGCGGCGCGCGCTGCGCGATTTGATGCGCCGAGGTTTTACGTCCGAAGACGGCCAGCGCTCGGTCAAGGGCATGCGCGATTTCCTCCGTGAAGCCGACGAGAAACGGCGCGAATTGCTTAACAAATATTCACCCGATTCTTTTAAGTTAACGCCCGAAGAGCAACAAGCGCTGAGCGAAAAGCTCAACAGCCTGGCGGAAAAGCTCGAGGCCTACCACGAGCAGATGCGCAACTTCATGGAGCGCATGTCCGGCAAGTTCGCCGATCGCATGGACGAGCTCAACCAAAAAATGCAGGAGGCCTACCAGCGCTATCAAGAGCTGCGAAACCGGCTGCAAAATCAGATCGCCGAGCGCGGCATGCAAGGCAAGTCGAACATGAGCGGTCAGGATCCGCAGTCCATGATGGACATGCTCGAGCGCATGCAAAAGCTCCTGGAGGATGAAAACTTTCTAAAAAATCTTCCTAGCATGATGGACAACGCGATTAACAACTTGGAAAGCATGTTGGAGAATCTCGACTCCATGACCCAAGAGCAGTTGCAGCAGCTGAGCGACATGATGAGCCAGATGCAGCAGCTCGAGCAGCTGATGAACCAATTTTCCTTTCAAGGCTCCCAGCGCATGGGCATGGGCGACGCGGGACAGATTCTCAGCCAGCTGCGCGGTCTCGAGCGCTTCCTCCGCTGGGGCCAACGCGGCATGGGCGATCCCTCAGATCTCAATCTCGAAGAATTGCGCGAGATCCTCGGCGAAGAAGCCTACGAGCAGCTGCAATACTTAAAGGGCGTCGAGCAGACCCTGGAGGACGAAGGTTACATCGTCCGGACCAGTCACGGCCTTCGCCTGACGCCGAAGGGCATGCGTAAAATCGGCGACAAGGCTTTGCGCGAGATTTTTCAAATGCTCAACAAAGGCCGCTGGGGCAACCACGCGACCTCGCTGCGCGGCTCTCAGGGCGATCTCATGGAAGAGACCAAGCAGTACGAGTACGGCGATCCGCTCAACATCAACATCGGCGAAACGTTGTTAAACGCCTTGGAGAAACGCAAAGCAGGCGAGCCGCTCAGAATCGCGCCGGATGATTTCTCCGTGCATCGCGTCGAGTACTCGACGGTCAGCGAAACCGCGCTGCTGATCGATGTGAGTTATTCGATGCTGATGAACGACGCCTTGCACGCAGGAAAAAAAGTGGCGCTCGCCCTGCACCGGCTGATTCAAACCAAATACCCGCAGGACACGCTTCACCTGGTGGCGTTTCGTTCCAACGCCAAACTCATTCGGGCCGAGGACCTGCCGTCGATCGTCTCACTCACCTATTTCATGGAGCACGGCACTGATATCAAGGAAGCTTTGCGCTATGCGCGCCAATTGCTCGGGTCGAATCGCAGCGCCAACCGCCAGATCATTCTCATCACCGACGGCGAACCGACGGCGGCGACGCTCGATCGCGGCGGCCGGCTGCACAGCGGCTGGGGCTCGGCCCTGCTGCACGGCCGCATCGTTCACGAGACACTCAAGGAAGTAAAACGCTGCACCCAGAGCGGTATCAAGATCAACACCTTCATGCTCGGGGCGGATTTCTATCGCCAGGGTTTTGTCGACCAGTTGTCCCGGCTCAACACTGGCCGGGTCTTTTACACGACCCCTGATCAGATGGGCAACTATATCGTTGTCGATTACCTCAACAACAAACGCAAGCGCCTCACGCGGTAACCGCGCCGCGGTTACCCCATCGCAAAGCCTAAATTTCACATCTCAGAATAGCGTAAAGGTTAGCCCGCATTATTCAGTCGCGCGGAGAATCCGCAACAAGTGTCGGCCGAGGAGTCAGCCGGTTCACGAATTGGGTTCAACACGTTCGAGCTATTCAAGCCGTTCAAAACGTTTTGAACGATTGGAACTATTTGAGCGAATTGAACTCTGCTGAGGCACAGGCCCATTGGCCGCGCGACCGGAGAGGCTTGCTCCTCGGACGTAATCTCGTGAACCGAACGACCCTCGGCTTCAAGCCGAGGGGTTCTGAATTTGTCGACTGGAAGTCGACTCTTAATCCCGTCGTTCCGGCGGAAGCCGGAATCCAGGCGGTTTTTAAACTTGAGGCGAAAACGAACCTGGATGCCGGCCGGAGTTTA
>JBOHVN010000086.1:0-33629 GCA_050735675.1 Binatia bacterium
TTTGCGTTCTCTGCGATAAATTTCCTTCTGGGTCCTTTTTCCGCGGGCGCGATCAATCGCGCCCCTACCTTGTGACCCTTGTGATCTCTGTGGTTAATTCTTCTTATTCGGTTGCGGCTCTGCCGCACTGGGCCCTTCGTGGTGAGCAAAATTACGGTACGAGCTAAATCTTGGCTCGACCTCTGGAGAAACCTGCTATGAACTTCTGTCTACACGGTTCGGCGCGCGCGGTTCAGGAAGCCGTGGAGCGCGCCAAGCGCGCCGAACAGCTCGGCTTCGAAGCGATCTTTTTCGCCGACAGCCAGATGAACAACGTCGATCCGTATCAAGTGATGGCGATGTGCGCGGTCAACACCAAGAAAATCCGCTTTGGCACCGCCGTGACGAACATGGTTTATCGCGACCCGACGATCACGGCGAATTCCTTCGCGACGCTGAACGAGATTTCCCAAGGCCGGGCAATCATCGGCATGGGCACCGGTGACGGGCCGGTTTACAGTTTGGGAAGAACCGCGACCAGGCTCGTCGACTTCGAAAACGGCTTGCGCACGATCCGCGATTTGCTGCACGACCGCGGCATCGACGTGCCGAAGAGCCAGGAACGCGCCGGCGGCAACGTCAAGCTCAAAGCCGGCAAACGTCCCGTGCCGATTTACATCTCGGCCGAGGGCCCGAAGACCCTCGGCGTCGCCGGCCGCACTTGCGACGGCGTCATTCTCGGCACCGGCTTCGCCAGACCGGTGACCGATTGGGCGCGCCAGCGGATCGCGGAGGGAGCCAAAGCAGCGGGGCGAAGCCTGGATGACATCGACATTATGCCAGCCGGCATGATCGTCGTCGACGACGACGGCGATCTGGCGCGCCGGCGCGTGCGCTCGCGCATGGCCAACCGCGCGCATCATAACTTTCGTTTTACGATGGAGACCGTGCCCGAAGGCGAAGCCGCTGGCGTCCAGCGCTTCATGGACCACTTCGATATCTCCAAGCCCATCGAAGAGCGCATCGATCCCAATTTTGTCACTGACTATTTGCTCGATCGCTTTACCATCGCCGGCACGCCGCAGGAGTGCCTCGACAAAGTGAAACGCTTGGAAGCCGACGGCATCAAGCGAATCCTCATCACGCCGCCCAACGCCATCTACGATCAAGTGATGGAGGCGTGGGGCAAGCGGGTGATTGCAAAATACTAAGGCGTTTTCGCGATCGGCCATCGAATGCGCTCCTGATGAAGATCCGGGTTTTGTCAAGCCAAAAACAATTCACCGCAGAGACGCGGAGTACGCCGATTTATCTAAAAAATCGAACTCCGTGAACTCTGCGCCTCTGTGGTGATATGAGGCTTGCGATCTGCCGCGCTGTGCCATTGCTTTCGCGATCGGCCATCGAATGCGCTCCTGATGAAGAGCCGGGTTTTGTCAAGCCAAAGACAATTCACCGCAGAGACGCGGAGTACGCCGAGAAAAGAATTTTTATCTAAAAAATCGAACTCCGTGAACTCTGCGCCTCTGTGGTGATATGAGGCTTGCGATCTGCCGCGCTGTGCCATTGCTCTGTGAGCCGGCTTCAAACAGCGCTCCATTGAGTTCCGCACCGGCAATGCTAAGCTGCTCGAATCGCTCCATCGCGATCCATCCATCCATTCAAGAGAGGTATCAATGCGCATTAAACTGTTATCGCTCGTCGCGCTTTTAGCGCTCGGCATGTTTAGCCAGCCCGCTTTTTCTGCGACTGTGGAGAAAACTAAAAACGACCGCGTCGTTAAGGACGGCTTGATGGTCAGCCTGGAGTACACGCTCAAGAGCCCGGAAGGGAAAGTACTCGAAACGAGCAAGGGCAGAGAGCCGCTCAAGTATATTCACGGTGAGAAGATGATGATCCCGGGCCTGGAAAAAGAATTGACCGGCATGAAGATCGGCGGTAAAAAACATGTCACGGTCAAACCCGAGGAGGGTTACGGCAAGGTTGATCCGAACGCCGTTCAGGAAGTTCCCAAAGACAAAATTCCCCCTAACGCGCTCAAAGTCGGCGCCGTCCTGGCAGCGCGAAGTCCCGAGGGAGCGGTCATGCCGATGACGGTACGCGAGATCAAGGAAAAGACCGTCGTGATGGACATGAACCATCCGATGGCGGGAAAGACCCTGTTCTTCGATGTCAAGGTTGTCGATATCCAACCGGCGCCCCCGCCGCCCGCCACACCGGCTAAGCCCGCAACCCCGGGGAAATCGGGCGCAGCCGCGCAACCGGCCAAGCCGGCGGAACCAGCCAAGAAATAATTTATTCCGGCTGAGCGGCGACGATGGATCTCGATGAATTTGCCGCGCGCCTGCGCCGATCTCAAGCCATCGTCTTTTTTACCGGCGCGGGAATCAGCACGGAGTCGGGCGTACCGGACTTTCGCAGCCCCGGCGGCGTATGGACGAAGTATCAGCCGGTGCTCTATCAAGATTTCCTCGCCAGCGAATCGGCGCGGGTGCAGCATTGGCGACTCAAGAAAGCGACCTATGAACTCTTCAAGACCGTGCGGCCGAATCTCGCCCACTACGCCATCTGTGAATTCGCCAAACGCGGCCAGCTGCTCGGCCTGATCACGCAAAATATCGACGGCTTGCACAAGCTTGCCGGCGCCGCCGATGAACGGTTAGTCGAGCTTCACGGCACCGATCGTCTGGTCACTTGCCTGAACTGCGGCAAACGTTACGAGCCCGTCGACGTCTACGAGAATTTGCCTGAAGACTTTACCGCGCCCATCTGTGAAGACTGCGGCGGTTTTCTAAAATCCGCGAACATTTCCTTCGGCCAGTCGATGCCGGCCGCCGCGATGCAACGCGCGCAGGCGTGGAGCGAGCAGGCCGAGATCTTCATCGTCATCGGCTCGTCGCTGCAAGTCCAGCCGGCGGCGTCGTTCCCGGTCATCGCCAAACGAAATGGCGCCTTGCTGGCCATCGTCAACCGCGACCCGACCCCGCTCGATGATCTGGCCGATCTCGTGCACAACGGCGCCATCGGAGAATTCTTTCGACAGCTTAAACCGCTGCTGGCCGATGACTAGCGAAGGTGTGCGCCTGTTTCCGGCGAGACCCGCTCCGATGAAGGTCGATACGATTCTCGATTTTTGGTTCGGCGCCACAGCCAACGACGCAGTCGTCGCCAAACAGCAAGCCGCGCTCTGGTGGTCGAAAAACAAAGACACCGATGACGACATTCGCCGGCGCTTCCAAGATTGCTTGCGCGCCGCGGCACATGGCGAGCTTGAGAACTGGCTCGCCACAGCGCGCGGGCGCCTGGCATCGATCATTCTTCTCGATCAATTTCCCCGCAATATTTACCGCGACACGGCCGAAGCTTTTTCGTACGACGGAAAAGCTCTCGCGTTGTCTCTCGAAGGTCTCGATCTAGGCATGGATCGGCAACTGCGCCCGATCGAAAGAGTGTTCTTCTACCTGCCGCTCGAACACTCAGAGTCTTTGGCGCATCAAGAGCGATCGGTCGAATGCTTCAGCGATTTAGTTGCAAGCGTAGCGGCGGAGCAGGAGAGCATTTTTGAAGAGTATTTGAATTTCGCGGTGCGCCACCGCGACATCATCGCGCGCTTCGGCCGCTTCCCGCACCGCAACGAAATCCTCAGGCGAGGATCGACACCGGAAGAATCGACGTTCCTCGCGGAACCCGGATCGGCATTCTAGAATCGTACAAGGCACGATTCACCGCGCCGTCAATCCTGCACGGATTGAAATAATTGGTTGACGCTAGCGGTGGAAGTAAAGTTCGTTGGAAAAGTCATCCACGCGGGCCGTCATGCCGGTGAAAACCGGCATCCCGTAAGGGCGGGGGAAAGCCGCCCCTACGATCGCCTCTCCCGGACTGTGATTCGATGCAACCTGGAATATCGATCTACTCTATTGTGAACTTTCGCCCCCGACCTACGACCCTTTGAGCAAGATCTTCCTCGCCCCTGCTTTCGCCGCGTGGCTGATCGCTGCGACACCGTCGCTCAGCGAGTAAATTTCCTCGATCAGCGGTGTCACCGAAACCTGTTTTGCCGACAAGGCTCCTATGGCATCCGGGAACGGCCCGCAGCGCGAGCCGATGACGTTGACCTCGTTGATGACGATGGTTGCCAGCGATACTCGATGAATGCCGGCGATGGTGCTTTTGAGAATCAGCGTGCCGCGCGGGCGCACGGCGCTGAGCGCCAGCTCAAGTCCCGAGGCGGAGCCCGTCGCTTCGACGACGACGTCGAACAGCCGCCGCTCCCAGTCGCTCAGCTGAATGGTCCGCGCGGCCGCTTTCTTGATCAAAGCAAGTTTATCGGAGTGCTTGCCGAGCGCGGTCACTTTCGCGCCGGTAAGCCGCAGCACCTGTGCGCATAAGTTGCCGAGCTTGCCATCGCCCAAAACGAGCACCTCGTCACCCGGATTGATTTGAATTTGCATCAAGATCTCAAAGGCCGCCGCGAGCGGCTCGGTAAACACCGCTTCTTCGTCGTCGACGTTATCGGGCACGAGGTGGAGATTTTGCGCCGGTATCGAGACGTATTCCGCGAAGGCGCCATCGGCGTTGAGAATTCCCATCACGCTGCGTCGCGGACAATGACGACTCAAATCGCGCGCGCACGCGTCGCAGTCGCCGCAACCGAAGTTAATCTCGCCGGCAACGCGCTTGCCGACAAAATCATTTGGCCCATGGACGACGCTGCCGACGAATTCATGACCGGGGACGCCTTTGAAACCCATGTAACCTTTAAAAATTTGCAGATCGGTGGAGCAGATGCCGGCGAGATGAACTTTGATCAATGCGCTCGGGTTGTTCCGGTTCGCCGGGCGAGTGCCAGTCGCCCCCACGATCCTCGATCCTCCATCGTCGATCTTCGAACCGGCTGTCGGTGTTGGATAGGATGGAGTGACGCTCAGCTCATGACCGTCCCAGTAGAGAGCACGCATGTGAACTCGTTTCGAACAAGTGAAAAAACTGTGAAAAAAACTGATTCTTCGTCGCGGAGTCTATCCCGAGCGTAGCCGGAGGACTCCTCAGAATGACATCTTTAATCCGATGACAGTCGGTTGCGGTGACGTTTCGCCCGGCTCGAACAATCGATTGCCTTTTACCTGAGAGCGCTCGCCCACTTGGTTTTCGGCTGAGGAATCAATTCGCCATCGAGGTAGATGTCGCAGCCGCGCTCGTGAAAGAAGCAGAGGAGACCTTTGATCTTTGGACATTCAGGAATCGGCTCCATGTAGCCCCACACGAAATCGGTGAAAACGTCGGCGCCGCTTTTCACCGACCAATAGGAGGCCGGCCCTTTGTAGGGACATCGGGACGTGGTCGCGCTTGGAAGCAGCAGCTCCATGCGCACATCTTCTTGAGGTATGTAGTAGCGCACCGGATGGTTGGTTTCGAACAGCAAATGCGGCCGGCGCGTTTCCGCCACGGTCTGGCCGTCGATCACGACGCGAACGTGGCGCTTGCTCGGTATCGCATCGACGCGTTTAAATGGATCGCGCGCGTGCTTGAAAATCTCTTCATCTTCTTCCATCCATTTGTCCATTTTAGGCCAATCGAAAGCAAAGTGGCCGGTGAGACTTACGGCCCCGGCCAGCGGCGCGGTGTAACTCCAGACCGCGTCGTCCGCGCGTTGGTTACCGACCTGGACCGACCAATATGAGGCGTCGCCTTTGACCGGGCACCGGCTCGTGTGCCGGCTTGGCATAAAAAGATCCGTGCGAACATCTTCTTTGGGAAAATAGTAAGCAGGCAATACTTCGGCTTCGCGCACAAGCTTGACCCGTTTGCTATCCGCGATCGTTTCACGGCCAAACAAGACGCGCACATGGCGCGGACTTTCGCTCACGTGAATCCAGTGGCCCGGGTCGCCGTGGATCGGCACTCGCTGCTGAGTAACGTTGCTTTGCATGACCGCCTCCTCGCCCGGGCGACCCGCCGGTCGCCGCTACGAGAACCAAACTTCGTGACCTTCGCGTCCTTCGTGGTGAATTTTCTCTAATTCAGTTTCTTCAACTTCTGCAGGGTGCGCAGCTCGCGCGGCGGCTGCAAATGCTGTCCCATGATCGTCCACGATACTTCGCCGACGTAAATATCGCCGCGCGAATCGATGGCGATGCCGTGCGGCGCGATGAACTGTCCGGGTTTCTCGCCGGCGTGAATGTCGCCGAGGCGGGCGAGACGCTTGCCTTTCTTATCGTAGATATCGACGCGATTGCCGAGGTTGGGCGCGTCTTTGTTGACGCCCAACCCGGGACCCAACTCGCCGACGTAACAGATAGGGCCGTTCTTGGTCGCGTCCATGTAAAGCGCGCAGGGCCGATGCATGTTGTTCCACTGGGTTTCATAGTTGCCGTTGCCGTCGAAGACCTGTATGCGATTGTTCTCCCGGTCGGCGACGTAAACCCAGCCGTCCTTGTCCGTCACGATATTGTGCACGATGTTGAACTGCCCGGGATCACAGCCCGGCTCGCCCCACGACAAAAGCAATTTTCCGTCGGGCGAGTACTTGTGCACGCGCGAATTGCCGTAGCCGTCGGACACGTAAATATCGCCGCGCGGCGAGAAGGCGACGTGGGTGCAACGGTTGAACGGCTCGCCGCCCTGATAGGGCGCCGGTTTTCCCGGAACGCCGATCGTCATCAACACTCTGCCATCCAGAGCGCATTTGCGCACCGTGTGATCGCCGTCATCGGTGAGAAAGATCGAGTCGTCGGCGCCGATGGTTGCGCCGTGCGCGCGCTTGAAGACGCCGTCGCCCCACGAGCGCAGGAAATTTCCCTCCCGGTCGAAAACGATCACCGGATGCTTGCCGCGGGTGAAACAATAGACCTGATCCTTGTCATCGACCGCAACGGCGGCGACTTCCCGATAGGTCCACTCGTCGGGCAACTTGCCCCAGCTCTCGATCACTTCGTAGCGGTAATCACCGCTTCCTAGTACGACACCCATAACAATCTCCCTTCGGTCGTTTAAGTTTTGTGTTTCAAGTTCCGAGTTAAACGCGAAACTCGAAACCCGCAACTAGAAACTATCCTTCAGCCTCATGCTCGTACACCTGGCGCCACCCTTCAAAGCCGCCGCTCATGCTGGCGACGTTCTTAAAACCATTCTCGATCAGAAACGCGGTGGCTCCGAGACTGCTGTTACCGTGGTAACAGTAAACCACGACGGCCTGTTCCTTCTCGGTGTTCCGCAAGAACTCCTGGACGTTGCCGTCGTGGAGATGCATGGCGCCCGGAATATGCGCCGCGCGGTATGAACCTGGATCGCGAATATCGACGAACAGACATGCCTTTTCGTCGAGCTTCTGCTTGGCATCGTGAATTTGAATCTGCGGTATTTCCATATTACCTCTCAATAGTTGAAAAGTTTCGCGGCTCGCGCAAGTTTTCGTCCGTGGTTCTTTAGAACCAGGATTTGCTCGCGCCAAGCATGTCCTGAGCGACGTCGAGCAATGCCAAGTGACACCCCGGGGCCAGTCATCCCGATCGAACGCGAGGGATCCAAGAAAGATTTCTCCCGGAGTTTACCCTGAGCCTCGCAGAAGGGGTCGAAATGACAATTCGTTTTCCTTCGCGGCCTTTGCGCCTTTGCGCGAGATATTCTGACTTTTGGGCTCGGCCGCAAGAATACGCTGTCCTTTTATCAATCTCGACTCGGCCTGTCCACAGCGGAAAAATTTCGCCGCCGCCGCCATGTGCCGGGCGCGCGCCACCTGCTATAATCGCGCGCCATGAAGGTTTCTCCCATCGTCTTTTTTGGGCTGGCCGCGATCTGCCAAACCGCCGGGTCCTCCGGCGCCGCGATGCTCGCGCCGTTTTTCATGAAGGAACATGGCTACTCGATCGCTCTGGTCGGCATTCCCCTGCTCGCAAATGGCGCCGGGCGCGTTTGCTCGGATCTCTTGTCCGGATTGATGGCGACTTACTTCAGCTCCGGTGTCTTGATGATCGCGGCGGTCACGATCGGCTTCGCGATGAGCGTGATCGGTTATCTTTTTCGCGACGTCATGCCGGTGTTTCTCATTGTGTTTGTGATCTTCGGCCTGACCGAAGCGATGTTCGCGCTGTCATTAAGAAAGATCGGCTTCGATCAATCGGCGCCGGAGCGTCAGGGACGCGTGCAGGGTCAGATGGCTTCGGCGTTGGGCATCGGTTTCACTCTGGGCCCCTTGCTCGGCGGATTCATCGGCAAATGGTCGGGGCCGAGCGCGCTTTTTCTGCTTTACGCCGTGCCCGAAGTGCTCGCGCTTATACTCGTCCTGCTCGGCGGCGCCCATCGCTACCGTAGAACCATCATGGACTCATCGACAACATTATGGCGGGAAAGCATGAGCCTGCTGCGCAAACCTGCTTTTCTCGCTTCCTGTCTCGCCATCTGCCAGTCATTCTTTTTTCTCGTCGGTGTCACGCGCGTGGCCTTTCCCTTTCTTGCCGTCAACGAGCGTGGCATCGGTTTGGAGGTCGTCGGCACGATGGTGTCGGTTTCACGCCTGACGGATACCGCCGGCCGCTTTAGCGGCGGATTGCTGGCCGATCGAATCCAAGCGTCGCGAGTTATCCTTCTCGGTGTCGCGCTCGGCATCCCGATGTTTATCTTGCTGATTTACGGCACCGGCTTTGTCACGCTGCTGATTCCGCTGATGATCATGACAATGGGTTTTGGGTTCAGCAATGTCGGCTCGACAACTTTTGCGCTGCAAGCGGCGCCACCGGCGGCCAAAGGCTTGAGTCTCGGCCTTTCGCGCGCATCGACCTCCGTGGGACAGATGGTCGGGCCGCTTCTGTGCGGGGTTCTGATTGAAAATCTAGGCTACGAAAACGGCTTTCAGGCGATGGCGCTTATCTCGGCGGTGGTCTTGGTCATCACGTGGATCGGCCTAAAAAATAGTCGTCGAGCGTGACTGTAATTGTTTAAACCAGTAGGGGCGCAGCATGCTGCGCCCCTACCTCGTCGATAGGCAACGAATCGTCCGCAAATTCCTTCAGCGCAGTCCTTTGTACTCTTCGCCGATTCCGAGGTCTTTGAGATACGCCATGCCGTCATTGGCGTAACCCACCTGTCCGGCCTTTTCAGCGCGCCAGGCGTCGAGGTATTTAAGAATCTCGTCGAGCGGCAGAACGTCCGCGTACTTCTGGTTCATGTCGAAAAGGTTGATCGCATGACAGGCTTCGTGGCGGTCGAACACGCACTCTTCGGCGACCACCATGCGCAAGCGGTTGGTCGTGCCGTCGACCACGCTGGCGCGCACGCAGCCGCTCGTGCTCTCGCCGCAGGTGATAATCGTGTCGATTCCGAGAAAATTAAGGTGCCCGATCAACGGCGTGCCCCAAAAGGCGCTGGGCGAAGTCTTTTTCAGCACAGTTTCCCCAGGAATCGGTTTGACTTGATCCACGATGTCGTACCGGCGGCGGAAACGATCCAAATCTTCTTTCGACATGGTGGCGCGCTTCTTGCTGTCGCGACGAAAAGCCCAGGGTTCCACCGCCACGCCGTCCAAGCCGGTGACGTGAATGACCGGAATGCCGACTTCGCGCGCTTTGGCAATCAGTTTCTGAATGTACGGCAAGGCATTCCAGCCGGCGAGCCCGCAACTGCCGGGCCAGGTTTTGATCGCCTCTGTCACCGGCTCGGGCTTATCGCCGAACACCCAGCGATAAAGATCGATCAGCAGCAACGCCGGCCGTTCGCCGAAGCCGACGCGCCGCTCCGCTTTGCCGACTAAAGTAGCCTTATCTTGTTCTGTTAAAAATCGGTCCCAAACTCTTTCAGCCATGAAACACCTCCATGATTTCGTAGTTTCGTAAAACTTATCATTCGCGTCCTTCGAGCGTCAAGGCGAGACCCAGTCCCATCCCGCCGCACTACCGTGTTGCTCCAAACCTTTCGAAAGCGTTATAGTCCTGTCATGAAAGGGCTAACCCCTATCGATCTCAAACTCGTCATCGACGAAGTCAAAGCCGAGGGCAAAAGCCGCCGCGTGTTGTGGCAGGATTCGGAGTCCATCGCTTTCTTGAGCAGCGGGCGCAAAGAGCGCTGGGATTTTCACATCGACCCGGCGGACGAAGTGACGTTGCAACTGACCGGAGTGCAGCATCTGGTCTATCGAACACCCGACGGCAAAGAACAAACGGCCGATATACAAGCCGGCCAAATCCTCCTTTGTCCCGCCGGCGTGCCGCACTCGCCTCGACTCGAGGAGGACTCCTGGTTCATCGTCTTCGAACGCAAGCGCAGAGCTGGAGAGCGGGATCATTTCCGCTGGTTCTGCAATAAGTGCGGCGCGAAAGTTTATGAAACCTCCGTCGAGGTCGGCGATTACCGCGCCGATCCCGTAGGACAGGTCTACCGGAAGTTCTCCAGCGACGAGAAACTACGCACGTGCAAAAAGTGCGGCGACATCATCCCGGTTCCGCCGTCATCCTGAGTACCGCGAAAGATCTTTCAAGTCGCCGCCGCAAAGTTAATGTCCACGCCCAAACCCATGAACAAGTACGTCAAACGTTTGACTCGACTAGCATCCGCCTACCGCGCCGCCGAAGCGGCGGTGGTCCGGGCATTTTTTGGAAAACCCAGACCCAAGAAAGATCATCTGCGCTGGCTCAAAGCCCAGGGATTTAAGGAATACTCGGCGATTAAACCGATCATCGATGCCCTAACCGCGCTCTATCCACACGTCGGCCGAAGCGTCGCCCGCCACGATTACACCGAGCTGACCGAAAAGCTGGCGGACGAAACCAAGCACGCGCGGCTGGTCATGGATCTGCTGGAAGAAATCACCGGCAAGAAGATCACGCCGCGCGATCTCACCTGGCTGCCGCAGGACCGCCGGCTCGCCAGAGTGCGGGCCAAGTATTCCAAGAGCTATGCGGGTCTGCTGCATGGCTCGCAGAAAATCACGTCGAAAGAAATCATCCGCAGCGATGAAGAACTGGAGCGCGCCGCGATCACGCTCACCGAAGGCGGCGGCGGGGCCCTCTATCAAATCTGCAGCCGTCTCAAGAAGCGCGGTTTCGAAGGCAAGATTGCCCGCGTGTTTCACGAAATCCTGCGCGATGAGGTCGAGCACAAAGACAGTGGCGCGCGCTCGCTGCAAAAATTAATATGCGATCAAGCGGCGTTCCGGCGCGCCGCGAAAATCATCGCCGATATCTCGGCCCAGCGCCTGCGCATGCGCAATGAGCAATTCGGCTTTCCGTTGAACAGAGGTGAACTGGCTGCCCTCGAAGACCGCGCCAGGCAATCGATCCCTTGAGGATAATGATTTTCATCGTCTTATTGTTTTTCAGCTTGCTCTCCGGCTCGATCGCGTCGGCACTCGAGTTGCCGCCGCTCAAGACCGGCATCAATGATTTTGCCGGCATGTTTCCGGCGGCCAGCTACGACGATTTGGAGCAACGGCTGCGCCGCTTTCATACCGAAACGGCGAACAGCGTCGTGGTACTGACGCTTAAAGACCTCGGCGGTGAAAGCATCGACGGCGTGGCGCGGCGCGCATTCGATAGCTTGCCGCTGAGCAACGCGGAGCGGCAAAGAAGCGTGCTGCTGTTGGTCGCGCGCGGCGAACGGCAGGTAGCGATTCACTCGGGCGCGCAACTGCGGCCGCTGCTTGCGGAGCCGGCGGCAAGCGAAAAACTGCTCGCCCAAGCGGCCCTCTACTGGGATGGCATGCGGCCCGATCTCGGCATTCACGGCGCCGTGCATTATCTCTTTCGCGTGCTTCGAGGCGACGTGCGCGTCGGCAGCCTTACCGAAAAGGAAAAGCTGGAGCACATGTCTTTGCGCGGCGGTGAGGCCGGGGCGATCTTCGCGCTTTTTTTAGGCCCGTTCCTCGCGTTTTTCGTCGGCGTTCTTTGGGGCATTTACGCGACGCAGTACGGCGTGCAGCGCAACACGCGGCTTTTGATGGGCGCGATTTTTGGCGGCGGCACCGGCAAGATCGTCGCTATGCTGATGTCGATCCTGGGCGGCTATACGGACAGTCTTTGGTATTTCATCATGGCGCTCGCCATCCCGCTCGGCGTTTTCGGCAGCCTGACGGAATTTTGGATGGGCGGCGGGGACTGGCGCGGCATTCCGCGCATCAAAGGACCGCGGCGCAAGCCGGAAGATAATATGGGACTTTAGGAACAAACGGCAAGCCGATCTTGTTCAACCCCTGTTCATCTCGATCCAAACTGAGATACGCCGGGCGAGCTCGTCTCGGCGTCACGTTTAAGAGCGACCATCTTTTTCTATGGCATTTTCTTGACAGCCTATCGAAGCACTTATAGAGTGAGCCGCAGATCGTGTGTTTTGCACGCGGTCCAAAAACCATTAGGGAGGAGAACGTAAATGACAGGAAAAAAGATCTTGTGGCTTGGCGTCTTTCTCGCGCCTCTTTGTGTATCGCCGGTTATGGCCCAGAGTAATACCGACACTGGGCCCGGTTGCGGTCTGGGAAAAGAATTGTGGGCGAACGCAAATAACCAGAAGAGTATTGGCGTTCAGGTAATGGCGGCGACCACCAACGGAACTTCCGGCAACCAAACTTTCGGCATCAGCTCGGGAACTTCCGGCTGTACCAACAACGGCACCATCCTGTCCGAATACAAAGTAACGGTTTTCGCGTCGGCGAATTTCGACAACCTGTCCCAAGATATGGCGAGAGGAGGCGGTGAACACCTCGCATCTTTCGCCGAGCTTCTAAATATTCCACAGGAAAATCGCGCCGAATTTTACACGCTTGCGCAAGCCCAATATCGCGGCATGATTCAATCAGGTAAGAATACTCCAGCGGCGATGCTCGCTTCACTCGATAGCGGGATGTCGTCACACCCAACGCTCGCGAAAGCGATCGTAAAGTAAACTCCCGTGCGGCTCCGGTCACTCGACCGGAGCCGTATTCCTTCCTTTGTACTTCTTTCTTGCGGTTGCTCTTGGTTTTGTCTTCCTGAACGCTAGCGTCAGTAACGGGCAAAATTCCTCACAAAGTTATCTTCACGACCTTCTGCGGCGGGCGCATGCCGCGTCACTCCACGAGCAGCGCTACTGGCGACTGCTGCTTCATTACCGGCCCAATTGGATCAGCGGTTACGAAAGCGAAATCGACGAGCCGGGGTTTTTTCTTTCTGCCAAGGGAAAAACCGACGCAAAGGCTGAGCTCGACGCGACCTTAACCGGATTCTTCTCTGCGGAGCCGGTCGGCCGTTCGCGCCAGCCCGCGCGCTGCGCATTCATGGCCCGCTATGAGTGGCTCAAAGCGGCGCTCGCGATCGACGAAACCCGGCTGCCACCCGAACCGTGCGAACGCTTTCGCTCCTGGTACAGAGAGCTAAATCCGGACTCTCTCAGCTTGATCTTTCCGTCCGCTTTTTTGAATAACCCGGCTTCAACCTTTGGACATCTGCTGTTACGCGTCGATCAAAAAGGCCAAACCGAAGCGACCAGGATTTTGGCCTACACCATCAATTACGCCGCCGAACTTCCGCCCAACACCGGCGTGGAGTATGTCTATCTCGGCGTATTCGGCGGCTACACCGGTTACTTTTCGACCTTGCCCTACTACCTCAAAGCGAAAGAATACGGCGATTTTGAAAACCGCGATATTTGGGAGTACCGGCTGAATTTTACTCGCGACCAACTTCACCGCGTTCTCCTGCACGCGTGGGAGATGGGCAACGCTTCCTTCGATTATTACTTTTTTAAGGAGAACTGCGCCTACCACATCATCGCCCTGCTCGATCTTGCCGACGCCAATCTCCATCTTGCGGATCGATTCCGGTTCTACACATTTCCCTCGGACGCGGTCCGGGCAATCGCCGAGGCCCCCAACCTGGTTCAAGAGGCCGTTTTCCGCCCGTCGCGCCGAACCAAAGTCCTGCAGGGACGCAAGGCGCTCGGCGCGGATGAGCGAGATTGGTTGCAACAAATAGTCGACGACCCGAATGTCGCGCAGTCAGACTCATTCGCCCGCTTAATCCCGGCCCGCAAAGCTGCCGTCCTGGACGTCGCTTCAGACTATTTGCTCTATAGAGCCGCGACCGAGAGCGATCCGGCGCCGTTCGAAATACACAACAAAACGGTGCTGCTGGAGCGAAGTCAGCTCGCGGTATCAGCGCCTCCGATGATCTATCAGCCCTTCAGCGGTCCGCCGGACCAGGGTCACAATATCTTGCGCACGGGAGTCGGTATCGGATGGCGTGAGGGCGAATTTTTCAGTGAGGCTAACCTCCGTTTGGCATTTCACGATTTGCTTGATCCCGAATACGGCTATACGCCGGACGCGCAAATCGAAGCCTTGTCCATCGCCCTGCGCCACTATCCGCGCCGCAAACATACTCGCGTCGAACGATTCACGTTGTTGAACGTCACCTCCTTATCGCCGGTCGATCCGTTCTTTTTCAAACCGTCATGGAAGATCGATACCGGCTTCGATACGATCCAACGAAATGGTTGCCGATTTTGCCGCACCGGCCGGTTAAACGGCGGCATCGGGTTAGCTGCGGAGAGCCATTGGTTGAAGCGTGAGGTTTATTTTAGTTTTGCCGAGGTCGTGACCGAGTACGGCGGGGCCTTTGATCGCAGCTATCGTATCGGTGGTGGCTTGTCAGTCGGTGCGCTCGCCGATATTACCGATCGCTGGAAAATTTCGGCAACCACGAGCTATCTCGGCTTTCCCGCCGGCGACAAAACGCCGGAATGGCGAGTCAGCGCCCAGCAACGCTTTAGTCTGAGCAAAAATTTAGCGCTGCGCTTTGATTTCAACCAACGCGCCAACCGGCAGGAATATTTGTTGAACGTGCATGTCTATTTCTAGTGCCTTCCCGCCGCGACCCCAATCGTCGATAGATAACCAAACTCGGGTGGAAGCTCTGCCGGGAAAGCTATCGCAAGTTCCCGCCATCGCCATGGCGAGGCGCGTTTCGTTGCGCTGAACCTTTTAGTCCTGAACGTGTAGAGGTAGACTGGCGTGGAAGGGTCGACTCAAATGGATGGAGTGTTGTCATATAACTCGATCTCACGCCGAGGATTCTTGGCATGTGCGGTTGGCACCGCTGCGGTAGTGCTTACGGGAGGACGAGCGATGGCCGAATTGATCATGCGTAAATCGATCCCGCGAACGGGCGAAGCTCTCCCGGTTATCGGTCTCGGCACGTGGCAAACCTTTGACGTTGGCTCAAACAAGGCGGCGCGCGAGCCGCTCAAAGAAGTCCTGCGGGATTTTGTGCGGGCGGGCGGCAGCGTCATCGACTCTTCGCCCATGTACGGCAATTCCGAGAGCGTCGCCGGCGATCTCGCCGTCGAGCTCGGCATCCACAAGCAAATCTTTCTCGCCACCAAAGTTTGGACTTCCGGTAGAGAGGCCGGCGTGCGCCAGATGGAGGAGTCTTTCAGACGCTTGCGCGCCCAGCGCATAGACCTGATGCAAGTCCACAACCTGGTCGATTACCGCACTCACCTCGCCACGCTGAGACGCTGGAAGGCGGAAGGCAAGGTGCGCTACATCGGCATCACCCACTACACGGCAAGCGCTTACGATGAGCTCGCGCGCGTCATCACGAGCGAAGAGCTTGACTTCGTTCAGCTCAATTATTCCTTGGCTGAGCGCGAAGCGGAAAAACGGCTCTTGCCGCTCGCCGCTGAAAAGCAGCTCGCCGTGCTGGTAAACCGGCCCTTCGCCGAAGGTCGATTATTTCGCCGCGCGCGCGGCAAATCGCCGCCGCCCTGGGCCAAGGAAATCGGTTGCCAGAGCTGGGCTCAGTTTTTTCTCAAGTTCATCGTTTCTCATCCGGCGGTTACCTGCGCCATTCCGGCGACCAGCAAGGTCGACCATTTAGCCGATAACATGCGCGCGGGGCTCGAACCGGTTCCCGACGCAAAGGAACGCGACCGCATGGCGCGTTACTTCGCCGACTTGTGAACGATTACCGGCCCGGAGTAATTGACAGCCCGCAACACCGGTGGTAGCGCTGGACCGCATCTGACAGCCGCAGGGGAGGAACCACGATGGCTAAGCTTCGCCACCTCGCTATTCTTACGCATCAGCCCGATAAGCTCGCGGACTTTTACAAACGGGTGTTCGAAATGAACGAAATGTACCGGACAAAAAACGGCTCGGCACACCTCTCCGATGGTGAGGTCAATCTGGCGATCTTGAACGCCAACGATCCGAAGGAGCCGGGGCATCAGCCCGGGCTATATCACTTCGGCTTTCACGTCGAAGACAACCAAGAAGTCGCCAAACGCATCAAAGAAATCTATCCCGAAGGCGCGCCGAAGGAACGCGAAGCGACCTACGCCGAGGGGCGCGGCTCGGATCCCGACGGCAATCTCTTCGACATATCCACCGTCGGCTGGGGTTATAAACGGCGCAAGGACCTTTAGTCGCCCAGCGGCATGGCGGCGGCGCACTTGCGCCCAGCTTGAATGAGACTCGCTGAAAATCAGTTATCAGCCGCTGGACTGAATCTATTTCAGCGCCTTCTTCAAGAGACGCACCGCCGCCTCTGAATCCGCCGCGCTGTCGAACGCAAAGTACGAGACGCCACGCCGGCCAATCGCGGCTGCCGATATGCCTCTCACGTTAATGCCCGCGCCGGCGAGGACGTCGGTCATTTTGGCGCCGAGTCCCGCGCGATCCGGACCTTCTACCCGCACCGAATGCAAGTTGTCGCTCGTGCCGAGACCGGCTTGCTGAGCGGCTGCTTTTTGCTTGGCACCCTTGACCGGCGCGAGAAAGACCACGCCCGTGCCGGGCTTATCGGGAGCGCGGCGGGCGACGACAAATTCGATATTGGCGCCCGCGCTATTCAGCGCCGCTAAAGTGCTGGCGAGCCCGCCGGGACGATCGGCGATTTCTCCCGCCCAAACATCGACTTTTTTAACCGTGTACGCCATGTCACACCTCCTCGGTTGATTTGACGCCTATAATTTTCCCCGCCTGAAACCCAAGACACAAAAGCCGATTCATCGCTGAGGCGCAAGCCGCTGAATTGATCGGTCCATCCCGTCCACCTGGTCGGAACATGGTTGAACTCCGCCGGGCCCCAGATCGTTAAATAATTGCCAACTGCTATCGGAAATGCATCTACAATCTGAGCGGCTCATATCACCAGGCCCTGAAGAGTGTCAAGAAACCAGTTGAATGGCTAACCAGCTATCGCTAAATGCTTGGCGCGTGACGAATTTTCGTTGATTCATGCAGTCCATGGCCGCTTAGCAGGGTGAGTTTTACTAAATTTCTACATTTCGACCGAATTTCATTGAAGGATGATGAAGCACATGCTATTGTTTTGTGTTTAAAATGAAGAGAATACATAAAAGCAGCCTAGCCGCGACTCTCGTTCAATGGTTTGACGCCGATTACCATGCCGCCGGAGCTGTGGGAAGAATTCGCGATATTGACCGGGTCAATTGGTTACGCTGCCTACCCTTTGTCATCCTTCACTTAGGCTGCCTCGGAATTTTTGTCGTTGGTTGGAGTTGGACCGCGGTTTACGTCGCGATGGGACTTTATCTGGTCAGGATGTTCGCCATCACTGGCATCTATCACCGCTATTTCTCTCACCGCACATTCAAAACCTCCCGATGGGCGCAATTTATCTTTGCTATGGTCGGCGCTTCTTCGGCGCAAAGGGGCCCGCTTTGGTGGGCGGCCAATCACCGTAATCATCACCGCGAATCGGACACGCCCGCCGATCCTCACTCGCCCGTGCATTACGGCTTCTTTCGTTCCCATGCCGGTTGGTTCATGTGCACCCGCTACTATGCAACGCAGTATGAACGCATTAGGGACTTCGCGCGTTTTCCGGAGTTGGTTTGGCTCAACCGTTTCGACAAAGCGATTCCGGCCGCATTGGGATTGGGCGTCTACCTTTCCGGGCTGTGGCTGGAACATGCCGTGCCGTCCCTCGGCGTCACGGGAATGCAGCTGTTTGTTTGGGGATTCGTTCTCAGCACGACGGTACTGTTTCACGCCACCGCCAGCATAAACTCACTCGCCCACATTTTTGGCAAGAAGCGCTATGACACGGGCGACGAAAGCCGCAATAATTTCTGGCTCGCGCTCATCACTCTCGGCGAAGGCTGGCACAACAATCACCACAAGCACATGGGCTGCACCCGCCAGGGCTTTTACTGGTGGGAAATCGACATCACTTATTACTGCTTAAAGTTCCTATCTTGGCTGGGCATCATCTGGGATCTCAAGCGGGTCCCGCGCAAAGCCTACGACCGCGCCGAACAGTTGCCGCGGCGAAAATACGCCTCGGCGGCGTGAGCGCGCAGCCAGGCCGCTACGGCTCTTTGCAATCGGGTCAAATCCAGCGCGGTTATTTTCACCCCAATTTTGTGAAGACGTACGGACGACCGAATGGTCGCCCTATGGACCTGTGCGCCACGCGTCCTTGGCTTCCGGCCTAGTCGCCGACGGGTTCTCCCGATCGAATTCCCACCGAGCAGGGTTGTCCAGCATGTATCGCCGAATGCGCTGGAGGGATGCGTCATTGCGGATCACATGTTCGAAGTAGTTGCGCTGCCAGAGTCGCTCATGAAACGGCGTCCACCCAAATTGCCTGACACCATTTATGTAGCGCCTTGTCGTAAGGGTTTTAAATCGATGAACGACATCGGCAACGACAATACCGATCCATCTTGTCGTGATGCCGAATCACATCCATGGAATTGTTGTTTTGGTAGGGGCGGGCCCCTGTGCCCGCCCCTAAGCACGTGGGCAACCACAGGGGGTTGCCCCTACCGGAAGGTGACGAAATAGGCGCCGGACTTCCTGTCGTCGTAGTCTTTCAAGCGGATGGATCGGCGGTGGTTTCTTGGCTCAATCATTGTCAGTAGAACGGCCAACCACCGGGGTGCCCTAGACGACGGGCGACTCCAACGGCGACCGATTTGATTCGTGTCTCGCTCAACTCGGGCGAGTATTTAATGCCCCGCCAATGCCGCGGCCTCAGGATGAAAAAACTTTATGTAATCGATGCGCGACGGCGACAAGCCCTGCTCGTGGGCGTACTGCGTCATCGCTTCCAACACTATGCGATTATTCTCGACGTTGTACGCCCAGTAATTTTCGCCCATCAGCTCGCGCTGCCCGGCCACGGCGGCAGCCATCCAGGAATAGATAATGACCTGTGGGTCCGCGCCTTCGAGACGTTCAAAGGCAATGTCGCGCGAACTGCGAAACGCTTTCAGCAGCGCCACCGGCGCGCCGGGATAGCGCTCGACGAAACCTTGTTGAAGCGTAACGATGTGGCTGGTGGGAAAAATCCCGGTCTTTCTGAAATAGTTCTGCTCCTCTGTGCGGTAGTCGCGAAACAAGCGGCGCGTGCGCGGATTCCGCGCCGAAATCGAGGGTAGAATATTGGGGCCGATGACCGCGTCGATTTTTCCTTCGATCAGGAGCTCATCCAATAAATCATCGGGGGCGCCGCCGCCTTCGATCTTTTCGATGAAGATCCCCTCGGCCACGCCTTCCTTTTTGACCCGGGGCGCCACCCAAGCGATGCGCTTGAGATCCACGCCGTAATAGTGCTGCAGCGCGCCGCGCGCCCAGACGCCGGCCGTGTTGTCCCACTGCATGATGCCGACACGCCTGCCTTCCAATTGCTTCGGAGTTTCAATGCCGGCCTTGCTGTTGACGAAGACGTAAGCCAGCCGAAACTTGCGGTTGGGAAATGCCGGAATGGAAATATGCGCTGCGGTCTGCGCGTAAGCGCGCACGCGCGCCGCGAAGCCGCAGTCCCAAGCATCGGCTTGGTCTTCGTTCGGAACGAATTCCCAGTCGAAGCCGTCGATTTTCACCGTGCCGTCGGTGATCGGAATGTTGGTGTCAATGGTCGGTTCGCGAAAATAAAATTTGAGCTTCGGATTAGCCATGACCCATTCTCCTTACTCGGCAATTGTTAGCGATAACGTCCTCAGCCTTTATATCCAATTTTCTACACGGCATGCCAGGAGGTCGAAAATTGCTTTTTTTTTGAGAAGCTGTTAGCGGAACAAGACAGCGAATGGATGGCCATCCTGACAAAGACGGGAATTGATCGATGGGAGGCATAAAATGAGCGATCCCCATACCGCACCCGATACTCCGGAGCTGCAAGCACTCCACACCCGCCTGGCGCAGCACTCTTTGGGCGGCCACTGGCAGACGCGCGAGAAGAATCCCGATCTCGTCGCTCATCTCTGGTCCTGGTCGGCAATTTATTCCTGCTTGATGGACTCCGGCGAGGTTGTCAAGCTCGGCGGCATCGATGATGCCGCGAAACGGCGTACCGTCCAGCTCGTCAATCCGGCGTTGACGCAAAAGAAGTCGACTTCGCGCACACTGCAGATGTCTATCCAACTCGTCAAACCGGGCGAACGGGCCGAATGCCACCGGCACACGGCAGCGGCCCTTCGCTTCGTGGTCGAAGCCGACGGCACCGGCTACACCACTGTCGAAGGCGAGCAGATGTTGATGGAACCCGGCGACTTAGTCCTGACGCCGAACTGGACGTGGCACGATCATTTCAATCCGGGCAAGAGCAACATCGTCTGGCTCGATGTGCTCGACGCTCACCTGACCAATTACCTCGACGCCGGATTTCACGAAAACTATGGCGAAGGACCAGCCCAGCCGATCGTGAAACGCGACGGCTACTGCAAGCAACAGTACCGCGCCATTCGCCCGCGCGCGGGCGAGGTAACCAACGCCGCGCTGCCCTACTCTTATAAATGGCGCGACACTTTGAGCGCGCTTAACGAAGTTGCCGCCGCCGGCGACCGCGATCCTCACGACGGCGTCTTGCTTGAGTATACCAATCCCATGACCGGCGGACCGACGATGCCGACCATCGGCTGCTGGGTTCAAATGATCCCGCCGGGAGAATCGACAAAGCCGCACCGCCACACGAGCAGCACCATCTACCATGTCGTGCAGGGCCAGGGCGTCACTACAGTCGGTAAATCGCGCAACGCCGCCGGGCAGTTGGCCTGGGGCGCGCATGACTGCTTCTTCGTGCCCTCATGGAACTGGCACCATTTCACGAACAGCTCTAACAAACATCCTGCGATTTTGTTTTCCGTAACAGAACGACCCGTGCTGGAAAGCCTAGGTTTATTTCGCGAGGAAAAAGGGTGAGAGTTGGAGTACTGGAGTGTTGGAGTCTCGGGGATCTGAACCCATCACTCCACCACTCCAGTACTCCAATTTGCACCACGTAATTTCGTCGATTTAGAAAGGACCCTAGCAATGCCTCGTCAATACAAATGCATTTCCGGCGATGGCCACATCGATCTCAACCCCGATATCTGGCGCGACCGGGTGCAGGCCAAATGGCGCGAGCGGGCCCCCAAGCGCGTCAAAATGCCCAACGGCTCCGACGCGGTGGTGATCGACGGCGGCAAGCCGAATACGATCGGTATCACGCGCAGCGTCCGCGTGGCCCACGCGGACCTCGCCAAGCAAGTGCCGACCTTTGAAACCTGCGCCGGCACGGGCACGCCCGAGCAACGACTCGCTGAACAAGATCAGGACGGCATCGATTGCGAAATCCTTTTTTCTCAGATCACTTTTGTTCTGCGCCAGACCCAAGACGACGAGTTCTACAAAGATTGTATCCGCGCTTACAACGAGTTTCTCGGCAAAGAGTACATGGCGCCGGCGCCGGACCGTCTGGTGTGCATGGGCACACTCCCGACCACCGGCATCGAAGACGCGATCAAAGAACTGGAACACTGCGCTAAGCTCGGCATGAAGGGCGTCAAGCTCGACCGTTATCCAAGCGGCAAGAGTTATCCGACGCCCGAAGACGACAAGTTCTGGGCGGCGGCACTCGACATCAACATCGCGCTGACGAATCACAACAACGGCACCATGGGCTCCGGCAAAGGCGAGCCCGATTATCTTTATCCCAAGGATCCGGGTCATGACGTGCACCAGAAAGACGCGTTTAAATTCTTCACCCGCTTCAGCAACGACGCCATGACGGCGACGCTGCAGATGGCGTTCGCCGGCGTATGGGACCGTTTTCCCAAACTGCAATTTTACTGGGCGGAAACCATGATCGGATGGCTGGAATACGGTTTGTGGCAGATCGACGATCACTACCGCCGCTACATCGGCATGATCCACGATAACTGGGGGCTCAACAAATTGGCGCGCAAGCCGAGCGAGTATTTAAAGGACCGCAACTACTGGGGCTTCCTGCACGACCCGGTCGGCGTCAAGCACCGCGCCTGCATCGGCTATGACAAAGTCATGTGGGGGACCGACTTCGCCCACGCCGCCAGCGAGTTCCCCAACTCACAAAAGCATTTGGCGAACGCCTTCGAAGGCGTGCCCGAAAACGAAAAGCAAGCGATGACCGTCGATAATTGCGTAAAGTATTTTCGCCTCGATCATTAAGAAGCATTGAACCACGAAGGACCTAGCGCAGCTAAGCCGCAACCAAAAGCGGAGACGGAAATTTCACCACGAAGGTCACGAAGAACACGAAGGTTTTCGTAGGGTGCGCTCCGCGCACCAGTTCGTTCGTAGCCCGGATGGAGCGCAGCGGAATCCGGGTTCTTTCGGCAGGAAACATTTGCGCAAGCCGCGAGAATTTTCAAGCATAGTAATACGAAGAGCACGAAACAAAAGACTTTGTTTCCACAATTTTAAATTTATATCTTCATAACCTTCGTGTCCTTCGTGATCTTCGTGGTGAGAAAAGACTGATCGTATTGGAGTAGTAACCGTGAACGATGTAGGGACCACCCACGAAGATTTGGAACGCTTTCTTGCCGAGCATCATCTCGTCGGCGCAGGTCTCAGACGCGACGGGCGGGCGGCACCGCGCCAGGGTAACGCGGCCGCACACTGGAAATGGGACGGCATTTACCGCGGCCTCATGCGCTCCGGCGAGATCGTCACCGTCGGTCCCAACGGCATGACCGGCATGCGCTCCGTCGTCGGCATTGAGGCGCGCAGGTTTCCGATCTGGATGAACGCGCAGATTCTCATGCCCGGCGAACGCACCCAAGCGCACCGCAACCTGCGCAGCGAAACCCGGCTCGTCTGCCAGGCGCCGAAGGATGCCGTCTTCGTCTGTGAGTACGAAGCCTACCCGATGGAGCGCGGCGACGTGGTGATCAGCCCGGCGTGGACATTTCACGATCATTGGAACAAAGACACCACGCCGGCGATCTGGATCGACGGCTACGACAACGGCTACAATCCCAACGTGAATATCAACGAACGCATGCCCAACGATGAGCCGTACGAAGAAATCAAAAGACCGGCAGCCTACGGCCAGCGAACGCTCGGTCTGGCGCGGCCGATTTCTAACAAAGCGCCGTTCCCGCTGCCGCCAATGCGTTACCCGTGGGCCGATACTCACGCCGCGCTGACAGCTCTCCGGGAAAACGGCGAGAGCGACCCGTACGACGGAGTCATGATCATGCTCGCCAGCCCGGTTGACGGCGGGCCAACACTGCCGACGATCGCATGGCAAGCGCAGTTGCTCTCCAAAAAGCAAAAAACCCTGCCACACCGGCACAACAGCACGAGCTTTTACTTCGCCTTCGAAGGCGAAGGCGCGGTGGTCATCGAAAGCGAGCGTTTGGAGTACGGCACGGGCGATATCTTCGCCGTTCCCGCCTGGACCTGGCACCACCACGAGAATACCAATCGCAACGACACGATTCTTTTCTCCATCGACGACTGGCCGGCCATGAAAAAGCTTGGCTTCTACATGAAGGAAGAGGCCAAGGGATTCTGAATGTCCGGCAAATTCTAATTCAGCGCGTGTCCTGTACAAGGGGCAGGTTTGAAACCTGCCCTCAGAAATTCTCCTAGAGTCCCAAACAGGTTTCGTGTAAGAGAACAGCACCATGTCGACTGCGGTATCAACACCGGTTGCGATGCCTAGCGCAACCGAAGTTAAGACCAAGACCGCCGTCAGCCTGCGCGGCCTTTGGAAAACGTATCCGGGCAGCTCTAGCCCCGCGGTCAAAGATCTCTCGATCGATATTCATGATGGCGAGATTCTTACCTTGCTCGGGCCGAGCGGTTGCGGCAAGACGACCACCTTGCGCATGGTGGCCGGCCTCGAGACCCCCGACGCGGGCGACGTTTTTTTCGGCGATCAAGTCGTGGTGATGAGCTCGCGGCAGATTTCACTACCGCCCAACAAGCGCAACGTCGGCATGGTGTTTCAATCCTACGCCATCTGGCCGCATATGACCGTGGCGGAAAACGTCGCGTTCCCGCTCAAAGCGCGCCGATTTCCAAAAGCTGAAGTGAAAGAGCGCGTCCTGCGCGCGCTCGATCTCGTCGGGCTCGCGGGATTCGAAGATCGGCCCGGGCCGCTGCTCAGCGGCGGCCAGCAGCAGCGCGTCGCGTTTGCGCGCGCTCTCGTCACCGAGCCGCGTGTGTTGTTGCTCGACGAGCCGTTCAGCAACCTCGACGCCAAGCTGCGCGAGCAGATGCGCTTGAGCGTGAAGCTCCTCCAGAAGCGCCTCAACATCGCCATGCTGTTTGTCACCCACGATCAGATCGAAGCCCTGAGTCTATCAAATCGCATCGCGCTGATGAACTTCGGCGTCGTGCAACAACAGGGCGATCCGCGCCTGCTCTATGAAGAGCCGGTCAATGAATTCGTGCGCGACTTCGTCGGCAGGACCTTATTGTTCAAAGGCCGGGTGCAAACCGCCAACGCTTCCGGCATTCTGGCGATCGCGCTCGCGGGCGCTCGCGATTGCGTTGTCTTCGGTCGTTGTTACAATCCGGGCGGTATGAAGACCGGCGAGTCCGCCTTCATCGGCGTAAGACCCGAAGACGTCGAGATTCAACCGGCGCTTGACGGCGAGACGCCTTTGGGAATGCTCGGCGGCACGGCGCAGACCGCGCTTTTTGTCGGCGAGCGCATCGAGTATCAAGTGGAAGTCGACGGCCAAGGCGTGATCATGATCTACGGCGAGCGCCATAAACCGATCGAGGAAGGCAAGAAAGTCTGGCTCAAACTGCGTCCGGACGGGCACAGCGCGTGGACATCGGACTGGTCGCACAAGGAAGAATGACGACGGGAGGAGAGATATCATGAAGATCGCAGAGAGATTTGGCCGGGTGCATGATCGCGTCGCAACGGTATGGGCGCTATTCGTCCTATCGTTCCTAGTTCCGGCATCCGTCTTCGGCGCGGCGGCGCCGCAAGCGAACTTCGAGCAGGAATGGTCGAAGCTGATCGAGGCCGCCAAGCAAGAAGGCACCCTGTCGGTCGCCTCCGGCGGCGCGCCCTCGCGCCAATACCGGCCCATCATGGCCGCGTTTACGAAAAAATTTGGCGTCAAAGTCGAGGTCTCGACGGGGAACGCCACGGATACCGTCAACCGCGTGTTGGCGGAGCGCAAAGCGGGCAAATACACCGTCGACGTGGCGCTGATCAGCTCCCGAGAAAACAACCAACGGCTGGTGCCGTCGGAATCCTTAATGCCGTTTGCCGCTATGCTCATTCATCCGGAAGTGCTCGACAAGTCCGCCTGGTTTCTCGGTCGCCACTGGTACGCCGACAAGTTTTCAAAATTCACGTTCATCTACCATGCGACGAAGGAAGATCAATACGAATCCTGGTACAACACGGATAAGATCAATGCCGCTGAGATCGCGAACTTGAAAAAACAAACGGACTACTTCGATCCGCGGTGGAAAGGCAAGATCGCCGGTCAAGGCATGGGCGACCCTTCGGGAATACGCCAGATGATCGACAGCTATTTCGAGCCCGACCGCGGCCAGGAATGGGTCCGGACTTACCTGCTGAATGCCGTCATCACGTTCACGGATGACCGGCGCATACTCGAGACCTGGCTGGTCAGCGGCCGCTATCCGCTTCAGGCTATCGCCACCGGCACCGAGGAATACAACCGGCTGGCGAAAAAAAGCTTGCCGATCAAACAAGTCTTGCTGCCGAAACAGATCGGCTTGCTTCGCGCCGGCGGCTCCGGCTGCTGCATTTCTGTCTTCGCCAGCGCGCCGCACCCCAACGCCGCGAAACTGTTCGTCAATTGGTTTCTCTCGAAGGAAGGCCAGGCGCTGACCCACACCATGATCCCCGCAATCGACCGCTCGTCTCTGCGCACCGATGTTCCCACCGGCGAGGTCGTGTCCGAGCAGCGGCGCGAACCCGGCAAAGAGTACGCCTTTCCCGACGCCGATCCGGGCATGGGAGCAAAGCAAGAGGAAGCGCAGAAGTGGGTGCTGAAAATCTGGGAGTCGAGGCAAAAATAAAAAAGAAAGGTTCCAGTCGTTAACATCCTCAATTGAACGACTGGAACTATCAGTCGCGCCGTGGACCCATCTCCCGCCATAGATCAACTCACCGTCGCGCCGAGCGTGCCAACTGCGCGCTTGACCAAAGGCCATTTCATCATGGCCGCGGTCATTTTGTCGCTGGGATATTTTCTCATCTGGCCGGTGCTGCTGCTCTTGATCAACAGCTTCAATGCCGCTGTCGACTGGTTCGTCGAACCGCGCCGCTGGGGCGTGGATCATTGGGTCAACGCGTTTCAACGCCCCGGTCTCCTCAAGTCGCTCGGCAATTCCCTGCTGGTTTGGTCGCTCTCCGTGGCTATCAGCTTTCCCGTCGGCGTGACGATTGCCTGGATCCTCGCCAGGACCAAAATTCCCTTCAGCCACACGCTGGAATTTTTGTTTTGGGTCTCCTACATGGTCCCCGCTTTGCCGACCACCATCGCATGGATCACGCTGTTGGACCCCGACGTCGGCGTGATCAATGTCGCGCTAAAAAATATCTTCGGCCTGGAGCGGGGCCCTTTTAGTATTTTCAGCGTGCCGGGCATCGTCTGGGCGAACCTCATGGGGCACGGCATTTCGATCAAGGTCATGTTGCTGACGCCCGCCTTTCGCAACATGGATGCGACTCTCGAGGAAGCCGCTCGGGTCGGCGGCGCGAGCAACCTGCTCACGTTTTTCAGAGTTACGCTGCCACTGATGATCTCACCCATGATCATGGTGTTCGCGCTGCAAATTTTGCGGGTGTTTCAATCGTTCGAAACGGAGTATTTGCTCGGTCTGCCGTTCGGCTTCTATGTCTATTCGACCAAAATCTATACGCTGGTTCGCGACCCGGTACCCAACTACGGCGAAGCGACGGTGTTGGCAAGCCTCACCCTTCTGATCATCGCTTTGATCATTCCGCTGCAGCGCTGGATTTTGGAACGGCGGCGTTACACGACCATCACCGGCAGCTTTCGTCCCGGTCTCATCGATCTCGGCAAATGGAACTACGTCACCTTCGGCGCCATCGTGCTGTTGCTCGCGCTTCTCACCATCGGACCGATGGCCATCTTGGTTCTGGGCAGTTTCATGCAGCGGATCGGCTACTTCGTTTTGGGATTCACCCTTGACCATTGGCGGTTTGTGTTCAACGATCCGGTGTTCATCAAAGCGCTGCGCACCACGTTGATTCTCGCCACCAGCGCGGCGGTCTTGAGCCCGCTGCTCTTTTCCGTGCTCGCCTACATTCTGGTGCGCACGCGCTTACCGGGCCGTAGCACTCTGGATCTCATCATCTGGAGCTCCGGCGCCATTCCCGGCATTCTCGCCGGCCTCGGTTTGTTATGGGTTTTTATCGGCACGCCGGGATTGAATTTTCTCTTCGGCACCATCTGGGCGCTGATCATCGTCGTCATGCTGCAAGGCAAAACCACAGGGGTCAACATCATGAAAGGCGTGCTGGTCCAGGTCGGCGCCGACATGGAAGAAGCCGCGCGCGTCGCCGGCGCGGGCTGGCTGAGAACCTATTTTCAAATCTGGCTGCCGCTCTTGATGCCCACGTTGATTCTTTTGGCCGTGATGAATTTCGTCAGCGCGGCCGGCGCGACCAGCAGCATCATTTTGCTCGCATCCCGGGATACCATGACCTTGTCTCTAATGGCGCTGGAGCTGTCTTCGTTGTCCGTCAGCAATCGTGAAGCCGCGAGCATCATCAGCATCTTTATCATCATGTTCACCGTCGCTGGCGCCTTGCTCGTACGCTACTTCGGCCGCCGCCTCGGCGTGCGCCATGACATGCAGGCCGCCGAAGGCGCGCCGCAACCACGGGGGCCGGTCCCGAGTTAAATTTTGGAATACGATCGTTGGGGACGCCCCCGTGCCTGCCCTTTCCAGCGCCACCACGATTGCGCCTGGGTCGTCTGCCTTTGCCCCCGGCGACGAGTGATGGCCGCGCCTGTCGAAAGCAATTCGTCTTCAATGCAGATCCTTCACTGTGTTCAGGATGACAACTCGATGTCATTCTGAGCAAAGCGAAGAATCTGTTTTGCCCTTTTTGGCGTTTACCCCGCCTTGATACTGAAAATATACGGTAACATCGTTATTGCTTTTTCCCCGCCGCTGAAATAATCAGACCTATCAGTAAATAGGAGGCTCGCGATGCCTGAAACAAACGTTGCCGATACGCTGGTCGAGTATCTTAGCTCACGAGGCGTGGAAAATATTTTTGGCGTGCTCGCCCATACTTCTTTCGCCATTGGCGACGCCATCGCCCGGCGGCCGCACATGCGCTTTATCAACGCCCAGCACGAGGGCGGCGCCGGCAACATGGCGCTCGGCTACGCCCGTGCGACCAAGAAGCCGGCGGTCTGTTTGGTCTCGGCCGGCGGCGGCGCGACCAATATCGTCACCGCGGTGGCGCAGGCGCATAAAGAATCCGTGCCGCTGTTCGTCATCTCGTCGGACATCGACACCGCCGCCTCGGCCAAGGGCGCTTTTTCGTCGTTCCATGGCATGGAGCATGTCCGGCTGTTTCAGCCGATCACCAAGCAGAGCGCCAAGCTCGAGCGCATCGAAGAGCTCGGCTCTCTGCTCGATTCACTGTTCCGTCAAACCACGCGCGGGCGGCAGGGTCCAGTTTTTCTCATCGTCCCCGAAGATCTCCAGCATGCCCATCTGCCCGAGCCGCTGAGCTTCGCGCCGACCGCCGAACCTGTCGCGCCGGCGATAGATGCCGGCGCCGCACAAACGGCCGTAGAGCTTTTGCTCCAAGCCAAGACCCCGGTGGTGCTCGCCGGCACCGGCGTCGACTGGGCCGGCGCCCGCGAAGAATTGCGCGAGTTGGCCGAACTGTTGTCCCTGCCGGTCGCAGTGAGCTACACGGCAAAAGGCGTGTTCCCCGAGAATCACCCGCTCGCCCTCGGTTGCCTGGGTTTCGGCAGCCGCCCTTACTCGCGCAAATTTTTTCAAGACGCCGATTTGATTCTCGCCCTGGGCGCCACCTTCAGCGAAGGCACGACGATGCGGTTCGGACGCGAGATCATTCCCGAGAAGGCCAAGATCGTGCAGATCGACACCGATCCGGATGAGCTCGGCCGCAACTATCCGACCGCGCTGTCGATTCAAGCCGACGCCAAGATCGCCCTGCGCGCGATCATCGACGAGGTTAAGAAGCGCCAGCCGAAAGCTTCGGCCAACGCCGGAAGAGCCGAAGCGGTTCAAAAGGCCAAGCAGGCCTGGATGGGCGAAATCGAGCAGAAAACCGCCAACGGAAGTTTGACCTACGAAGCCGTGATGAAGGCTTTGAACGAGCTGCTCACGGGCAATGAAATCCTGACGACTTCGGGAATGACCGGCGACACCTTGCGCGGCATCGACGCCGTCAACCCGATCATTCACGCCGGCGAGTTCCGCGCCATCGGCACCGCGCTCGCAACCGCCATGGGCGTCAAGCTCGGCCGCCCCGACGCTCGCGTGATCTGCGTCACCGGCGACGGCTCGTTCATGATGGAGCAGCAAGAGCTGGCGACGGCCGCCTACCATAAAATTCCCGTCTTCGTCCTGATCCTGCGCAACAACGCCTACGGCGGCATGAAACGCGACCAAATGAAAACCTACGGCGGCCGCGTTATCGGCACCGAACTCTTCATCCCCGACCTGCCGAAGCTCTCCGAGCTCTACGGGGCTAAAGGTTTCGCCGTGACTAGCAAAGACGAGTTGAAACCGGTTTTTCAGCAAGCGCTGGCGTCGGATGATTTTGTCGTGGTGGATGTAAAGCTGGATTAGCGTTGACTTTCTTTCTTGGAATAGGCCACCAAGAAGCGAGAAATTTCCGCAAATCTCGTTTCGACTTGGTCGAGATGAGTGAATGATCTTGCGCATCCACTTGATGCATGAGCACGACGGCAACAAAATGGATTTTATTTTTCTCAATGTGCGCGATTGTTCCAGTATTCTACTTCATGTTTGTTGTTGCCGGGTTTTTGCCGTTGTTAGCGGTCTTGTTGATTGCGTTGAATAACATCGAGTCTTGGCTGATGATTTCTATAAGCGCTGTTCATTGCCTGATTTACGCGGCGATATTTTATTTTGTTTCATTGGACGTATCTTACAGACTTAGAAAACTTTCCCCGTCACAAGGAAATAAACGACTTTCGGTGATCATAGGGAGTTTATTGCTAATAGGCGCGCTCCCCATCTATGGAGGGAGTCACGGTAGGTTTGAGTGGAAAAATGCCTATCAGATCTACTTGAACTATCGATGGCTCCGGTAGTATTTCCCAGACCTAAGAGACTCTATCCATTCCCACGAAGGGAGAACGACAATGGCACTTCAACTACGACGGGTAGTCACCGGACATGATCCGCATGGACGCGCGGTCGTTACGATCGACGAGATTTCCAAAAACCAACCTTCTGGGCGTCCGGGACGGTCGGCTTGCGTGGTCTGGACGACGGAATCGTTTCCCGTCGACAACACAGGCGAGGCCGACGAAGGACTGCGCAGCGTCGGCACGACGTTGAAAAACGGCACGGTGTTTCGCGTCGTCGAGTTCATGCCCGGCGTTTCGCCGCGGGTTCATCGGACGGATTCGATCGATTATGCCATTGTGATGTCGGGTGAAATCGATATGGAGATGGACGACTCCGTTGTCCATCTGAAACCCGGAGACGTGCTCGTGCAACGCGGGACGATCCACAATTGGGTCAACCGCGGCACCGAGCCCTGCGTGATTGCATTCGTGCTCATCGATGCCAAGCCGGTCGAAGTCGGTGGCAAAGCGCTGCATGCCGAAGGTTAGCTCGGTTGGAAGGCTGCAATCCAGAACCCTTTGATGGCGCGGGTCAGGTCTGTCCGCTTAGCTTTCCATCACTTCGAATGTTAGGAAAGCTCAATTCTTCTTCCGCCCCAGCGCTTTCTCGACGAAGCTAAAATCAAACACCTGGCTTGGCGGCACCTCTTTAGTTACGCCTAAACTTTTCTTGGTAAAGTCAATCGCGCCGCGCATCCACGCATCATCTAAATAACTAAATCCACCAAGCCGGCTCAGATGCAGGTCATACACTTCCCCTGCTAAGGAAAGATCTTTGACACCGAGGTACTTCGATATGAGGCCGATGGACTCCGTCCTCTGCTGCGTATAGTATTGCAGTCCTCTCAGGCTGGCGCGGACGAAAGCCAGCACTTCGGCCGGGTTGTTTTTTATTTTTTCGTCGGTCGCGCCGACGCCGCCGGACGGATAGCTGGTCAAGTAATCGCCCGAGTAAGCGAGCCGGGTAAACCCTTCGCGATAGAGAATCAACTGGCGCGGCGGGCTGAGCAGGCAGGCGGCGATGCGTCCGGTTCTGAGCGCCGTCGCCAGCTCCTCGGGCGTGCCGATGACGATGGTAGTCACGTCCTTGTTCGGAGTCAGGCCGTGCTGGCTAAGGATCAACTGCGTCAGCAGATCGACGGCGCCGCCGCGCGAAGAAATGCCGACGACTTTGCCCTTGAGTTGTTGAATCGATTTTACGTCGGGCTGCCCGACCAAATCGAACTGCGGCCTTGAGTTGACGATCAGCACGAGCTTCACCGGCATGCCGCGAACTCCCGCCGCGATGATCGAGCCGGCGGCCGAGGCGTAATCGACCGAGCCGCCGATCAAGGCCTGCATCCCCACGGACCCGCGGATGAGCAGGGTTTCGAGATCGAGCCCCTCTTCGCGATAGAAACCTTTCATTTGGGCGATGCGGAATTGCAGCTCCGTCACCGCGATGGAGGTCGTCGAAAAATGAATCTTTTTGAGCTGGGCGACCGCTGCGGGCGAGAGCACGAGGAACAAGATCGCGGCAAACATTCCGGCGAATGTCTTCGGCATGGCTCCAAGCCTCCTTCGGCAGTTCTGAGGACGGTCGCGTCGTACGCAAGCGCGGAGCCTAGCAAGGTCGGGTCTGCCGCGTCAATCTTTGCGCTATAACGATTTTGAACCGCTTGAACTTTTCCCAGCCCGAATTGGCCTTGACAATCTCACCTAGCCTAACCTAGAAGGAGTTAATCTTTGACTGCGGAAGAAAAAGGAGCGCCAGCATGAACGCAAAAATCCGACATGTCGCCACCCACACGGAACGTTACGATACCGAGTGCAAATTCTACCAGAAGATTTTCGCGATGAAGCAGATCACCACCGGCTTGGTGGACGAGCATGGCAAGTCCAACCCGGACCGCGGCCATATTAGCGACGGTGTCATCGGTCTGGCGCTCTTGGCGAAGCGAGCCGGCAGCGGGCAGGGAATCGATCATTTCGGCTTCGAGGTCGACGACGTGAAAGAAGCGGTCGACCGGCTCAATCGCTTCTACCCGGAGCTCTTGCATACGCGGGCGCTGACCTACGTCCCCTTTGCCGGCACCCGAGCGCAAGACCCGACGGGAACCCAGTTCGATTTATCTCAAAAGGGCCAGGCCAACGTGCGCGAAGGCTACTTGTCCGATGGCTGGGAGCAGCCTCGCTGGCTGAATCACATCGCGCTTCGCGCCAGGAAACCCGAAGAAGTTGCGGAATTCTACACCAAGGTGTTGGATCTCAAAGGGGTCGAGGAAGCCGGCGAAGAAGGATCGATCACCTTGACCGATGGGAAGGTGCGCCTCATCATCCGGCGCTGCCACGATGGTTACTATCGCAGCTTGAGACAGGGCTTCGATCACATCGGTTTTAAAGTGGAGAGCGTAGAGAAAACCAAGAAAGACTTGGAAGACATCGCCGCGGCTCATCCGGAATGCGCTCCGAAAAAAATCGGCGGCGTACCCCAAGGTGGCGGTCTGCTGAAAGACATGGAAGCCTGTCCCGTCGGCCAACACGCTTTTGCCGATCCGGACGGGATCTTGATGGACATTTCGGAGTAGCGGCACGAGATACGGCGATCTGCCCGCGCCAAGACTCCAAGGCGCAAAGCGAGGTCGGCTCCGGTCATCCGGACCGGAACGCCAGGGATCTAAAAAAGATTTCTCCCTTGGGTAGAAATAGCCAACCGGGTTTCCTTAGCGGCCTTTGCGCCTTTGCGCGAGACAATCCGACTTCGGTTGCGGTATTGTCGCGCGAAGCTCTTCGTACTACTATAGTTGAGAGCTTGCGCAAATCTCACGGATTCGAACCCTTTCGAACTCGGATAATCTTCCCGCAAAGGCGCCAAGACGCCAAGTTCGGAAATTGTTTTTACCTTGGCGCCTTGGCGCCGTGGCGGGAGATATTCCCAGTTATTTTTTTGCGCACTTTGCGTTCCCTGCGATAAATTTCCTTCTGGGTCCTTTTTCCGAGGGCGCGATCAATCGCGCCCCTACCTTGTGACCCTTGTGATCTCTGTGGTTAATTCTTCTTATTCGGTTGCGGCTCTGCCGCGCTGGGGCTAT
>JBOHVN010000087.1:0-8134 GCA_050735675.1 Binatia bacterium
GACTTGCAGAAAGAAAATTTACAAAAAGTGCTGATCAGCGGCGACCATCTCCTCAGCCTGATCAACACGCTTCTCGATCTTGCCAAGATCGAGGCCGGCCGCATGGAGGTGCTGGCCGAATCATTTCGCGTCGACGAGGTTATTCATATGGCGGCCACGACGGTCGAGCCGCTGCTCAAAGACGGGCGCGTGCGTCTGGTCCGGGACATCGCCCCCGGCCTGCCGCCGCTCAAGACCGACCGCGACAAGCTCAAACAGATTCTGTTAAATCTCTTGAGCAACGCGGCGAAGTTTACCGAGCAGGGTGAGATCAAAGTTTCCGCCGCGCGCGAGAACGGCAACTTGAAGCTGGCGGTCGCCGACAGCGGCATCGGCATGACACCGGCAGCGCTGGAGCATATATTCGAAGAATTCCAGCAAGCGGAGAAGACCACCGCCAGCAAGTACGGCGGCACCGGCCTAGGATTAGCGATTGTAAAAAAATTCGTAACTCTCATGGGCGGCGACATCGTCGTCGAGAGCGAACAAGGCAAAGGATCGAAGTTTACGATCACCTTGCCGATGGAACTTAAACAATAGTTGCAATTTTGGATTTTCGATTTTGGATTTTGGATTGAAGAACAGACTCGTCGAATTACTCCACTGAAACAATCTAATGGATGAACGAGCCTTCAAGCAGCGCACGCAACGACTAGCGCTCCAAGTCATCGAGTTGGTTGAGGCGCTACCGAGAAGCAGAACGGCTGATGTGATCGGTCGACAGCTACTTCGCTCCGCCACGTCGGTTGGTGCTAATTATCGATCGGCCTGTCGTGGAAAGTCCACTGCCGATGTGCTTGCAAAACTTGCTATTGTCGAAGAAGAGGCTGACGAGACGATCTATTGGCTGGAGTTGTTGGTGCAGGCACAAATTGCATGCGTCGATAAAGTACAGTGCTTGATCAAGGAGTCAGACGAAATTGTCGCGATGAGGTGGCGTCGATCAAAACTCTGCGAATTCGAAAATAGCGCTCATGAATATGGTGATCCAGGTCACAATGACCGACAATCCAAAATCCAAAATCGAAAATCCAAAATGACTGGCGGGGTAAACGCTTATGGACAAAAAAACCATTCTCATCGTCGACGACACCGATTGGAACCGCGACCTGCTCGTGCAGTTGCTTGAAGAAGATTACAGGGTGTTGGAGGCGGTCGACGGCGCCGAAGGGGTCAGAAAAACCGAAGAGGGCAGGCCCGATCTGATTCTGATGGACCTCGGCATGCCGGTGATGGACGGCTGGGAAGCGACTCGGCGCATCAAAGCCAATGAAGCATTGAAGCAAATCCCCATCATCGCCGTGACGTCCCATGCCATGGTCGGCGACGAGATCGAGGCGCGCAAGGCCGGCTGCGACGATTACCTGCCGAAGCCGATCGATGAGGATTTGCTGCTGCAAAAAATCAAGGCGTTCCTTGGGTAACAGGACGTTTATGCCGAATAAAATCTTAATCGTCGACGATGAGCCGTTTAATCTCGACCTGCTCGAACAAGAGCTGGGCGATTACGACTATGTCATGGAAAGGGCCGGCGACGGCGTCGAGGCGCTGGAGAGAACCGCGAGCTTCAAGCCCGACGTGATTCTGCTGGACTACATGATGCCGCGGATGAACGGGGTCGAAGTGGTCAAGCGCCTGAGAGCGAACCAGGATCACAAAGGCATTCCGGTGATTCTTCTCACCGCCAAGGCAAGCCAGGAAGATAAAGTCGCCGGCCTCGACGCCGGCGCCGACGATTACGTCACCAAGCCCTTTGACGCGATCGAGCTGCTGGCGCGCGTGCGCGCCATGATCCGGCTCAAGGAAATGCACGACACGCTTGAAGCATGGAACCGCTCGCTCGCCGAGACGGTGAAAAAACAGGTGGCCGATCTCGAGCGCATGGCGCGCCTCAAGCGTTATCTTTCGCCGCAAATAGCCGAAACCATATTGGGCGACGATGACAGCCTGTTCAAGACCCACCGGCGCGAGATTACCATTGTGTTTCTCGATCTGCGCGGCTTCACCGCCTTTTCCGACAACGCCGAGCCGGAAGAAGTCATGGATCTCCTGCGCCACTACCACGGCGAGATGGGCAAGCTGGTCTTTAAATTCGACGGCACGCTCGAACGTTTCGTCGGCGACGGCATCGTGGTGATTTTCAACGACCCGATCCGGTGTGAAGACCACGCCCAGAAGGCGGCGCGCATGGCGCTCGAAATGCGCGATCGTGTCAAAGAGTTGCGCGTCGCGTGGTTGAAAATGGGTTACGATCTGGACCTGGGCGTCGGCCTGGCGGCGGGCTATGCGACTCTCGGCACGGTTGGCTTTGAAGGACGAATGGATTATAGCACGGTGGGTAACTTGCCGAACCTGGCGGCAAGGCTGTGCGCCGAGGCCAAAGGGGGGCAGATTCTCACGGACCAAAAAACCATGAGCCGGCTGGAAAATACCTTCGCAGCGGAATCGATCCCAGAGCTCAATCTTAAGGGCATCAATCGCCCGGTGCCGGCTTTCAATATTATCGGAGCAAAATAACCATCGATGAGGGTTAAATCGCCGCATAGCGCCAAAGGCGAATCACGTTTCAGAGTCAAATTTTGGGGCGTGCGCGGAAGTTATCCGACCGTGGATTCGAATAAACTTCATGTCGGCGGCAACACTTCCTGCGTCGAGGTCGAAGTGGACGGGCGCCGCTTGATCTTCGATGCTGGCACCGGAATCATTCCTCTCGGTAAGGAGCTTTGCAATGGCGCGGTTCCAACTCCGACAGCCTACGTCTTTTTAAGCCACACCCATATCGATCATGTCATGGGACTGTGTTTTTTTGAGCCGCTTCTGACGCCTGAGTCACGCTCTTTTATTCTCGGTCCGGGCGCCGGCCGCCGGGCGCTCGCTCGAAGCTTGCGACACTTGACCGACAGCCATCTGTTTCCGGTTTCTCTCGACGAACTTAAAGGCCAGAAAGAAGTCATTTCTCTCGCCGGCGGCGAGACCATTCGCTTCGGTTCGCCGGGTCGGCGACCTAAGGTCGAAACGGCGCTCGCGCCGAATGGCGACCGCTTTAACGATCTCACGATAACGACGTTCATGAGCTCGGCGCACCCGTTGAACGGCGTCATGCTTTACCGGGTTCATTTTAAGAATAAGAGTTTCGTTTACGCCACCGATATCGAGCAGCAGGACGGCGGCTATCCGGAGATCATCGAATTTGCCCGCGGCGCAGATCTGTTAATCCACGACGCGCAGTATCGGCGCGACGAGTACGTCTCGCGCGTCAAACCGCGCAAAGGCTGGGGACACAGCACGGTCGACATGGCAACCGACGTAGCGAAAAAAGCCGGCGTCAAGCGCCTCGCCCTGTTTCATCATGAACCGACCCATGATGATAACACCATGAAAAAGATCGAGCGTCTGGCCAGACAACGGTTTCGCTCCACCGTGCTCGCGCGTGAAGGAATGCAAATCGACCTATTGTAATTTCACCATGCCGATCGACGACTGCCGAAAGGAGGGTTGCGGACGGCCGAGGCCATGAATATGCGTGTAGGCTTCCCCTTTATCATAGCGCTCTTAATTGCGGCTCCCGTGGGCGCGCTGGCGCAAGCGCCGGCGCGAGTGGGCATCCTCGTTCAAGAGATGGGACGGGCCCAGTCGCAAGCGATCAAAGGCCTGTCCGAGGAGCTCAAACGGCTCGGCTATCGCGAGCGGAGAAATCTTTTCTTTGAAACGCGCAACGTCAAAGGTATGCGGACCGTAATCGAGCCCGCTGCCCGCGAGTTGCTCGGGAAAAACGTCAATGTCATTTTTACCACCGGCACGAGCGCGACGCGCGCGGCGATCGCGGCGACAAAGGATATTCCGGTTGTGTTCGTTTATCCCGGGAATCCGATCGCCGCCGGTATTGTCAAGAGCCCTGAGGAACGAGCGAAAAACTTAACCGGGGTGGCCGCCTACGCCGGCCAAACAACGGAAAAACGGTTGGCGCTTTTCAAAGAAATCATGCCGGCGCTGCAAAAGATTGTGGTTTTCTACGACATCAACAACAGCTTTGCGCGCGATAGCTTTAAACGCGCCGAGAGCGCCGCAAAAAACATCGGCTTGCAAACCGCCGGTTACGGCGTCAAGTCGGCGGACGAGTTAAAAACGACGCTCGCCAGCTTGGGCCCCGAAAACGGCACGGCGATCTTTCAAGTTTCCGACGAGCTGGTAGAAAGCGAGGCGGAATTTCTCTTTGCAACGGCGCGCGCCAAGAAGCTGGCCACGATGTTCAACGAGGAGTCCTGGGCCATCGCCGGCGCTCTGGCGGCCTATGGCCCCGATTATCTTGCGATGGGCCGTCAGGCGGCTCGCCTGATCGATAGCATCATCAAAGGTCAAAAGCCGGAATCCTTGCCTCTGGAGCGGGCATCGAAATTTGATCTTACGCTCAACTACAGAACTGCCACTGTCATCGGCCTCCGCTTTCCTGACGCGCTGCTCAAGAAGGCGGAAAAAGTGATTCGATAGTTAGCCCGGCAGGCTGCTAAAGAAAGAACTGAAATGCTTCGACGAGCTCGGCATCAACGGGAAATGACTCGGGAATTGAAAATTCCTTCCGCTCGTCCTGAGTTGTGTCGAAGAATCCGCGGCGCTCTTTCAGGGGCTCGCTAGTCCACATCCGCCATGGAACCACTCGCCGAAACCATTCGCGGCATTCTGATATTCTCCGCGCTGTCGCGCGAAGACGTCGCCAAGGTGCTCGGCAAACTGGAAGAGATATCGTTTGGCGCCGGCGAAAAGATTGTCTCGCAAGGCGACCAGGGCGATTCCTTTTATCTCATTCAGTCCGGCGCCGTGCAGGTGGTCGTGGAAAGCGGCGCGGGAAATTCGGAAGTGATTGCGATTCTCGGGCCGCGCGATTGGTTTGGCGAGATGGCGCTGCTCTCGGGCGAGCCCCGCTCGGCCACGATTCAGTCGGTCAAGGAAACCAAGCTGTGGCGGCTGCGGCGCGAGGACTGGGACGAATTGATCGAGAAGCATCCGACCTGGCTGCTGCAGTTTTGCGCCACGCTCAGCAAAAGGCTTTCCTACGTCGACCGGCAATACTCGACGGGCCGAGCCGCGTTCAATTCGCTTGCGGAAGAGTTTTACGCGTCACTATCGCCGGATGAGCAGTCATTTTTTCGCCAGGTATCGCTGCTCGGACCGACTGATAAACCTACCTTGAGCGCGCTGGTTCAAAACCACGCGCTAACCAAACTCGTGACCGAGTTTGGCTACAGCCAGTCCCCGCTGATTCGCCGCAACGAAAACGGCAAATACGAGCTGCACAGCTTTTTCAGAGAGTTTTTGCACGAAAAACTACTCTCGCTCGACGGCCTGGAGGCCAAGCAGCGGCTTCATGCGGAGTTCGCCGAGCGCTACGAGGCGATCGGCGAACTGCGCGAGGCCATTTATCATGCGGTGCAAATCCAAGATTGGCCGACCGTCATCCGGCTGATGACCGCGGACAATGACCAGCTGCTCGAGGAGTCGCCGCTGTTCGTCAAAAGTACCTTGGATAGTTTTCCTCCCGAGCACTTTTTGGCCGATCACCGGCTGGTCAACCTTCGCGGGAACGCATTGATTAAGCTGGGCGACCTGGCCGGCGCCTATCGAAGCTATCGGGACGTCTTGGCGCAAAAAGCAGCCGGCGCGCTCAGCGCTGACGGCATTGCCGGCTATCGCCGCATGGCCGAGACCCTGGCCCAGCGCAAGGAATACGGCCAAGCGATCAACCAGCTGAGTAGCGCGCTTAACTTGATCGACCAGGAAGCTGCGGCCTCGGAAAGTTATCAAGACAAACTTCAGCAGATCAATCGACCAAGCTTTGCGGCGTTGCCGCTGCCTGACAATGAGGCGAGCGCTCAGCACAGCCTGTTGCGCTCTTGGCGGGTTTTTCTCGGCTCGTCTTCTTCCAGCCGTTGGCTGGGCGCGCTCCTCGGCCTGGGCGTGGGCGGTTTTCTCTGGTTTGGCCAGCCGGATATCGGCTTGGACCCGGCGGCAACCAAGCTACTGGGCCTGATTTCGGCGACGCTCATCTTTTGGGTGTTTCGCGCCTTGCCGGATTACGGAGTTGCGCTCCTGTTCGCGATGATCGTGATCCTTACCAAGTTGGAGTCGGCGCAAACGGTCATGGGCGGCTTCGCCAGCACGACCTGGTTCATGACCCTGGGCGTGCTCGGACTGGGCGCCGCGATCACCGGGTCGGGATTGTTTTATCGGCTTTCGCTTCATCTCGTCCGCCTGTTTCCGCTCAATTATTACTGGCAGATTATCGCGACCGGCATCATGGGCGTCGTCGTCATGGCGCTCATCCCGCAGCAGACCGCGCGCACCGTGATCACCAGTCAGATGCTGGTGAATCTCTCGGAGAGCCTCGGCTACAAAACGCCGTCGAGAGCCTCGACCGGTTTATTCGTGGCGAGCTTTCTCGGTCTCGGCCAGTTGGGATTTCTGTTTTTGACCGGCTCGACGACGAGCCTGATCGCCTGGGGTCTTCTGCCCGCCGACGTGCGGGCGCAGTTCACCTGGGGTTACTGGTTCATGGCCGCTTTGCCGCCAACTCTGGTGGTGATCATGATCGTCTTGCTTTGCACCATCCTTCTCTACCGGCCCGAGTCCCAGCCAAAAATCTCCTACACGATGGTGCAAACCCAGCTCAGCATTCTCGGTCGCCTCTCGCATAAGGAATGGATCAGCTTCGCGGTGCTGTGCTTCACGGTGACCGGCTGGCTGACCGCGGCCTATCACGGCATTGACGGCGCTTGGATTGCCATTATCGCCTTCGCGATTCTCGTCAACGCCGGCATCTTGGACTGGGGCATGATGCGCAAGGGCATCGACTGGGAATTGTTGATTTACATGGGCGTGACTTTGAGCATTCCGACCCTCCTCAAAGAGGCGAGGATCGACCAGTGGCTGGTCGACGTGATCTCGCCGCTGATTCTTCCTTTCATGGACAGCCCCGCGTGGTTTTTTCTGATCATCGCCGTGCTCACCTACGCGCTCAAACTCATTTTTACGAGCTTCTTGACCGTGGTCACGTTATGCGTCGCGTTACTGCCGTTATCGATTGACGTCGGCATGAGCCCGTGGATCATCGCCATGATCATTTTGATCGCCTCCGAAGTGTGGTTTTTCCCCTACCAGGTCGATTGGCATATGCTCGCCTACTCTACGACCGACGGCAAAGGGTTCTCCTATCCACTGATGATGCGGATCAACCCGATCTATGCCCTCGCTTACATTGTCGCGCTCCTAGTGGCGATCCCCTATTGGAGATATCTGGGCCTTGTGGGCTGATTGCATATGGGACGGCGTAATTGCGCGGGCGGAGACATAGACCGAGTACTTTAGTTGACACCCCTGTGTCCAAAAGTTTACGCGTGCGCAACCAACGTTTACAGCAGGTTAATCTAATCAATCCACAGTGGGCGACGAGCCAGACCGCCGTTCATCGTCGAGAGCCTCAGAGCCAGTCCTGAGCTCGACGAAGGAACGAATCGAGACGAACTTGAATTGATTGACAATGTTCCGTTCATGCTGAGCGTGTCGAAGCATTCCGAACTTTTTTCAGCAACCTGTTTAGCAAACGATTATCACCATTGGTCATGCAATGACCCGATGGCATGATCCGTGCTCTGTTGTGCTCGCGTTCGTCAGCGTTTCCTAACCATTGCTGATTTTCATTTTTCGTGGGGCGACAAGTTTGGGTCATCTCCGGGCTATCTGACGCGTTTTGATGGGACTTGACAGTGAGGCCACGACTGTGCATAGCGTACCGGACGCTCGCGCCTCGCCCTTGGGAAAAGTTGTGACGAAGTAGAACCGAGCTTCTGGTTCCTCTCGTGTGGACCGCGGTCGCTACGAACATAGTACTACCCGTCCGCGCCGGCGCGCAGTCAGGCGATCCGAGGCTTTGGTTGCGAGCATAAAACATTCGTCTGCGCCGAAGAAAGATAAGTTATTAAATGTTGACGTATTCAAAACATATATATTTACGAGTTTCCAGAGTGTGGGCGAGATCAAGCGCGCCAGAAACGGAGGAGGAACTATGCGGATGCAAGTCGCACGTCACACTGAGAAGGAGTTA
>JBOHVN010000088.1:0-14472 GCA_050735675.1 Binatia bacterium
CGCCTCGGAAAGGAGCGTGTGATTGGTGTAACCGCAGGTTCGCTGGGTGATCACCCAGGCTCGATCCCAATCCACCGAGTGCTCGTCCACCAGCAGCCGCATCAATTCGGCGACTGCGATGGAGGGATGGGTGTCATTCAATTGCGCTGCCCAATAGGAATCGAACTCATCCAGCTTTTTGCCCCTAATCAGGTGCAGGCGGATCATGTCCTGCAGTGAACAGGAGACGAAAAAATACTGCTGCGCCAGGCGGAGCCGCTTGCCCGCTTCGGGCTCGTCATTGGGGTAGAGAACCTTGGAGATAGTTTCCGATATAATCTTCTCGTCCACCGCGCCGTAGTAATCGCCGACGTTAAACGCTTCGAAATCGAACGATTCGGTGGCCTCCGCCTTCCACAGCCGCAAGAGGTTGGTGCTCGGTACCTGATAACCCGGCACAGGGGTGTCGTAAGCGACGCCCCTGACGACTTTCTCCGCAAGCCAGCGCACCCGATACAGGCCCTGCTCATCGCGATAGTGCTCCGTGCGGCCACCGAACTTCACCCCGAAGCTGACTTCCGAACGGATGATCTCCCAAGGGTTGCCGAAGCGCAGCCACTTGTCCGTCAGCTCGACTTGCCACCCGTCGCGAATCGCCTGATCGAAGATGCCGAACTCGTAGCGTATGCCGTAGCCAATAGCCGGAACATTGAGCGTCGCCAGCGAATCCATATAGCAGGCGGCCAAACGGCCGAGCCCGCCATTGCCCAGGCCCGGCTCTTCTTCCTGTTCCAAAAGATCAAATAGATTTTGCCCAACTTTGGATACCGCTTCGTGCGCAGCCTGCCATATGCCGAGGTTGATCAGGCTGTTGCCCAGATGCGGCCCAGTCAAAAATTCAGCCGAGAGATAAGCCACCGCCTTGACGGCTGTGTTCGCGCGGCTGATCGTTTCCACCATCTTGATATAGCGGTCGAGCATGCGGTCGCGAACCGTATAGGCGAGGGCCATATACCAGTCGTTGCGGGTTGCGTGCTGCGGCAGCTTGGCTTGGAGATAGTGCAGGTTGTCAATCAGCGCTTTGGCGATGGCATCCGCTCCGACTCCGGTGCGAGTTGTCTCATGGCTAGTCCTAGTCCTTGACGGGGTCTCAGATAGATCGCCGGCTTTGGGACTCATGCATCCTCCATTAGATTCAGCGACTGGTTCCGTTTTGTGAACTGCGGGGGCGGGGCGTCCAGCGCAACGTTTCGAATGGAAGAGCGGAATATTGAAATGCTCGAATGTTAGATTACCGCAAGACCCGCAAGTCCGAACACCATTCCATTTTTCTGCCTGAACACTGAAACCTGTGGTCAGCGGTGGCTAATAACTGAACGCTGATCGCTCTTCACTTGCCGCTCGCCAGTCGCTTTCCAATGAGGTTGTCTAACAAACGGTTCAAACCGGCTCTATTGCACTTTGGTACAATGTCAACCACCGAGCGCGCCGTATGCCGTCCCGGTGGAGCCTGGGTTCCCCGAGTTCATTTCCGCGGCGATTACTTGTGATCCGTCCCTTGAGCCTTCGTTGATGACCGCAAAATCATTCGGCTCGAGCCCGAGATAATTTGCATTTCATCTCGCTAATATTTTTCCGGAACCAAGTTTCGCCCCTTGAGCGGGGCCTGGTCATCGTAGGCGCCCTCACTTTTGCGCTCGGGCAGTTCCACTTTTTTCCGCTTCACCTCCTCGTAGGGAATGAGGCTCAGAAGGTGTGCAATGCAGTTCAGACGCGCTCGCCTCTTGTTGTCGGAGTGCAAAATGTACCAGGGCGCAACCTTCGTATCCGTAGCCGCAAACATCATGTCACGCGCCTGGGAATATTCGTACCAGCGGCTGCGCGACTGCAGGTCCATGGGACTCAGCTTCCATTGCCGCAGCGGATCGTTGATACGCGCTGCAAAACGCCGCTTTTGTTCCTCGTTGCTGACTTCCAACCAATACTTGACGAGGTGAATGCCGTTCTCGACGACAGCTTTTTCGACCTGGGGGCAAAGATCGAGGAAGCGGCGGTGCTCGGTTTTGGTGCAAAAGCCCATGACATATTCCACGCCGCCGCGGTTGTACCAACTCCGATCAAAAATCACCACCTCGCCCGCCGCCGGAAAATATTGCATGTAACGCTGAATGTACATCTGCGACTTCTCGCGGTCCGACGGAGCGGGCAAAGCCACAACGCGAAAGACGCGAGGGCTCACGCGTTCCGTGATTGCCTTGATGGTTCCCCCCTTGCCGGCCGCATCGCGTCCTTCAAGCACAACCATTATCCGCAAGCCCTTCAACTTGACCCATTCCTGCAGCTTACAAAGTTCCACCTGAAGCCGGCGCAGTTCCCTTTCGTATTGCTTGCGTGTGAGTTTCGGCTTCTCACCGCTACTTATCTCTGTCGCCATAGATTCCTTTCGCCGATCGAGCAGGACATCGATCAACGCCAGCGCAAGGTTTGACGCGCGCGCCGCACTACCGCGAAACGCGCATAGACGCCTTCACGCGCGTCGCTGGGGCTGATGCTCACCAGATCATAGAGCCCGCCGAAACGGCCGTCGCCGCCGGCGAGAGCGCGCAGCCGGTTGCCGGCCATGACCTGATAACCATCGAAATGGGTCCAATGGGGCCATTTCCCGAAGCCGCGCTCGCGACCGAAGCGCACGTAGAGATCATAGGGAATGCAGACGAGGCGAAACTCGACTGGATCCAACTGCAGAGTCTTCTCCAGAATCTCCGGCCCACTACGTCCAAGCGCCGGCTCGATCTCGACGCGGGAAAGGCCGCTGCGCTTGGCCAGTCCCAAGGCCTCCAGCAGTTTTGACGGCGCATCGGCCGCCGATTCATTTTCGGCGAAGTCTTCCAACAGCACCGTTTCGGTGGCGAGCGGAGGAAGGTAACGCGCTCCGCCGGAATTAACAAAGATCTGTTGGATGAACTGGCTCGCGAGAGTTCGCGGTTCTTCGGTGTCGAGTTCCGTCGGCAGGTCCAGCTCAGCCTGCGCCCGGGCGCGCAGCACGCCCTCTTTTTCCATGTCCGGGTTGGATGGGACCGGCTGGGCGACATGCGCGTAGATAACCTCACGGACCTTAGCTAATTCGGCCAAAGGCGCGGTGCGGGCTTCGACCAGACCAATATCCCGAGCGCGTTCGATCACCGCCGGGAGGAACGGGGCGTCCAAGTTAACCGGGCACTGGTAGCGGCTTATAACAGCCGACGCGTCGACGGAACCCGCCGTCGTCGTAGCACCTTCCCTCTTCCACTGCTGCAATTCTTTAGCGAGCTTTTGCAACGCTGCGCTATCGCCGCGCTCCGCGGCTTCGAGCGCGAGTTGCTCGACTTGCGCTCGGTTCCGTTGATCGCCTTTTTTTTGCGAAGCTCCCGGGCTTGCCATTTCCAACCCGGAAAAATAGCCGCGCCGCTTCTCGCATAACGCGCTGAGGCTGCTGTCTAGTTTACCGAGCGATGCAAGGGTAGCCACCAACTGTGTACGTAAGGCCGGTTGCTTTGCTTCGGACTGTTGCCCTAAGTGCTTTCCAGGGGAAAAAGGATCAAACGCAACCGTGTCCCCCTCGTACACATCTTTCCCGATATCGGCCATGTTGCGCATCGCCGTTTTCCGTTGGCGCAGCCCATCGGCCTTCGCTGACAGCTCGGCGGCTTGGCCCCAGTCCCGCTGCAGTACCGCCGATCGGCTGCGCCGCATCAGATCTTCGATCTCTTTTTCTGATGAGCCAATGGCCCGATAGGCCGATTCGTCCAAGGTAACGCTTAGCAATTGCCGCGCTTGCCTGAGATAGAGGTCCCGATAAACCGTGTCTAACTTAGAGGCCTCTACGAGAAGACCGACAGTTTTCGTCGTGTTTGTAGCCATCGCCATTTGAGATTCCTCCTAATTATTTCTTTTAACGACATGCTCACTTAGCCCGGGGCAAGCGCCCCGCTCTGCCAAATCTTCGCTCAACCTCGCCAGCGTGCGGCCATGTGCGCGCGGCGGAACGCTTCTAATCAGGACGCGTCGCCCGCCTTCGCCTGCAGCGCCTGGTAGCGTTCGATCGCCGCGCGGGCGTTGAACAGCATGCGCTCGCGGCCGAGTTGCCGGTCCAACCCGGCGTTTCGCACGACCTCGAGCGCGACTGGATTCAATCCCACCAGCCATACAACGGCACCGCGTTCGGTCGCGCGCTTATCACTCTCTATCAACATTTGCAGTGCCGAGTATTCGATATCGGGTACCCTGCTCATGTCCAACGCCAGCACACGTGGGTTGTGCTCCGTGACCAGTGCGCGGATCTGATCCGCCACATACTGCGCGTTGACGAAGAAGAGGCGCCCCTCCGGCCGCACGATCAGCAGGCCCTCGAAGGTCTCGTCGTCCGGGTACTCGGGCGACAGCGGTCGCAGCACGTCGGCGCCGCGCTTGCGGCCGATCACGGACACGCGCGGGTACGCGGCCTGGCTGGACAGACCGATCAGCGATGCGATGATCGCCACCACGATCCCCTTCAGCGTGCCGAACATCAGCACGCCGAGCGTGGCGATGATCGCCCAGCGAAACTCCATCGTGCGTATCTTGCGGATAGCAAGGAATTCCACTGGCTGGATCAGCCCGACCGAATAGACGATGACGACCGCTGCCAGCGTGGCGTTTGGCAATAAACCCAGCAAGGGTGCCAGCAGCAGCATGGTCGCCGCCGCGGCACTCGCCGTCACCAGCGACGCCTTTTGCGACCGGCCTCCCGCGGCGCGCACGACCGCGGTCTGCGAGGCGCCGCCGCCGCCCGGCATCCCACCGAACAGCGCACCGCCGAGATTGGCCGCCCCGGTGGCGACCAGTTCGCGGTTGGCATTGATCGGAGGATCTCCAGGGGCGGCAAAGGCGCGACCCACGGCGATCGTTTCGGTGAAGCTCATCAGCGCCATGCCGAGCGCCCCCGGCACCAACTGCTCGACCAGCAAAAGATCCGGCAGCGTGAGCGCCGGGAATCCCTGCGGAATCAGGCCGACCGTCGAGACTCCCAGCGCCTGCAGGCCGAAGAACCACGCCGCGGCGATGCCGCCGCCGATGGCGACCAGCGGCGCCGGAGAATGCGGTAACAGTCGCTCCATGCCGATCAGCACAAGCAACGTCGCGGCGGCGACCGCAAGCGTCAATAGCGAGGTCTCGGGGACGTGATGCGCGACGCTGAAGAGGTCGTGGAAGAAGCCTTGCTTCGCGATGTGGATTCCCAGGAGCTTCGGCATCTGGTCGAGCACGATCACGAGACCGATCCCCGCTTTAAAGCCCGTCAACACCGGCACAGAAATAAAATTGGCGGCGAATCCTAAACGCATCAGCCTCGCCAGGAGCAGCATCGCGCCGACCAGCGCGGTCAGGGTGGCCGTCGCCGTGACGAGCTTCGCCGGGTCGCCGTCCGGCACGGCCAGACCGAGCTGCGTTCCGGCCAGGATCGCCAGTGTGGTGGTGGAGCTGACGTTCAGCACCCGCGACGAGCCGAGCAGCGCGTAGATCACCATCGGGATGAACGCGGTATACAGGCCGACCGCAACTGGCAAACCGGCAACCGTCGCGTAGGCCATGGCCTTCGGAAGAACAACCGCCGCGGCCGTCAGGCCGGCGATCACATCGAAGCGCAGCGCGGTGGTGTCCGACTGGCTTGCCTTTGTGTCTGTCGGATGCTGATTCATGCTCGGAGTTCCCGGTTGCTGCGCGAATTCATAGTCAGGTTCCGCAGCGCACTGCGGGACGCCGCGCGATTGCAGTCCCGCCGTCCTGTTTTTGCCATTCGCCGCGCACGCGCATGTTGCACGTCGACTCCAGCAACCACTGCGCTGCGGAAAACAGCGCCTTCCATCCGTTGTTTTTTTTCCGTTCCTGCACTGTAGTGTTCTATGAGACTAGCGGGACGACGATCGCTTGCCAGCAAGCAGGGCTCGTTTCGCGGCCGCCAGCTCCTTTAACTTCCCCTCGCTCACTTTGGGATAATGCAAGTCCAAGTCGGCCAGCGCATCGATGACCGCAGCCGCCACGACGGTGCGCGTAAACCACTTATTGTCGGCCGGAACGACATACCACGGCGCCGCTTTCGTGGCGGTGTTCTGAATCATGTCTTCGTAAGCTTCCATGTAGTCGTCCCAGTATTCGCGTTCCTTGGCGTCATTGGCGGAAAACTTCCAGTTTTTTTCGGGCTCCTCGATGCGCTCGAGGAACCGCTTTTTCTGCTCTTTGTTGGAAACATGCAAAAAGAATTTCCGAATGGCGACGCCATTGCGTGTCAGGTAACGCTCGAAGCTGCGAATGTCCTGAAAGCGTTCCTTCCAGACGTCCTTGGTGATCAGATCGCGTGGTATTTTCTGCTTCTCGAGAAAGTCCCGATGCACGCGCACGACCAGGGTTTCTTCGTAATAACTGCGATTGAAAATGCCGATGCGGCCGCGCTCGGGCAGACACTTCATACAGCGCCAGAGATAATCGTGGTCAAGGTCGTCGCTGGTGGGAGCCTTGAAAGAAAAAACCTGGCAGCCCTGCGGGTTAATGCCGGACATGACATGCTTGATAGCGCCGTCTTTTCCCGCGGCGTCCATCGCCTGGAAGATGAGCAGCACGGCCCAACTGTCCTGAGCGTAGAGCATGTCCTGAAGCTCGGCGAGCGCGTCGATGCCCATGGCAAGCGCTTCCTTGGCGCGCGGTTTGTCCTCGGATGTCAAATCCAAGGTGTCGCCAGGATCGATGTCCTTGATGCGAAAGTTGTCGCCTGTCACACGGAAAGGCTTCGCAAGTTTGCGCGCCCTCTTGATGAGATTTTTCATGTCTTTGTTGTTCATAGGCTCACCTCAATTTTATTGACTGCTAACTCCTGACCCTTCACCCCTTAAGTGAGGAGATGGCGCGACGGGGTTTACGCTCCAACTCTCCGTTTCTTGATGCGCTGGATGCTCCATTGCCAGTCGGAATATTTTCTCTATATCCCGGGACTGGCGCCTCTGGTCCGTTTCTAGCTCCGCCAAGAGAATGCGCGCCGACCGCAGCTCGGTCCGCAAAATCTCCGCGCGCGCGACAGCCTCCGCCACCGCTTGATCGAGCACCTGTCGGTCGTGCCACACGCCCAGGGCTTCTTGCAATTCCGCCAGCCACTTGAGCTGCGCCTTCACGTGTCTTTGACCGACGCCGTCGAGAAGCTCTCTCCGGTACCTTAGATCTTTGGTGGCGATCCGAAACCGGTGCAGATCCGCAGCGGCGCGAGTTTCTTGCGCGCGGCTCAGAGCGTTTTGCCACTTGCTCCACGCTCTCCGCACGCTATCGCGAAGCCGCTCCATCAAGACCTCGGGGCTTTCTTCGGGAGGCTGATCCAACAACCTCTGCGCCAGCGCCGTGTAATCTCCCAGGTCGACGCGCAGCATCTTTTTTTCCGCGCGGGCGACTTCCTTGCTGCGCTTCTGCAACAGATAGTCGCGGACCAATGCCCACGCCCGCCGCTTGGCGTCGCTGCGCGTGCGTCGTTGTTGCTTCGCAACCATTTCGAGCAGGACATCGCAATTGCGCCATTCGCCCAGCGCGCGCCGAATACGGCGAGGCGTCCGCCGCAAGCGCCGGACCTTGCCCGAACGCGGCTTGGGAAATAACGCGCCGACCGCTTGCTGCAAGCGCCGGCTCCAGACGCGCGCGTCGTGGACTGTCTTTGTCTCAGCGTTCCGGCGAGCTGCCGGCGCCGACGCCATAAACTTTTTCACCCGTTTGCGCAGCAGACGTCTCAGAGCGCGACGAGCTATGGAATCCGGCGCCTCCACTAGAGTTGCCACCCGTGGGGCGTCGCCCATCGTCGATTCGGGTTTTGGTTCGTTCTCGCCGTCCATGATTTTTTTTGAACTCGTTTCCGTTCACCACGAAGATCCTAGCGCCGTAGAGCCGCAACCAAATCTCGGAATACCTCCCGCAAAGACGCAAAGGCTGCAAAGGTCGGAGATTACGGGTTAAAATTTTTCGTAAGAGTTTTCAGCTTTCTTCTCTAAACTTTGCGACTTTGCGCCTTGGCGGGAAAATTCCGAATCCGAGTGCTCTCAGCTTCCACATCATTTGCGCAGGCCATGCAAATTTTGAACTATAGCAATGCGTAGGACACGAAGTGTCGGGAAATTCCTTGAACCGATCTTCGTGCTCTTCGTGACCTTCGTGGTAGTTACCCTTCCGCACTAATCGCGCAACAACTTTTCTTTTGAAACGTGACGACCCAAAGTCCACGATCGATTCAACCTGCCATCAGGCGCAGTTGCTTGGGCGTCAACGCCCAGTGCAGAACCGCGCTTTCTCGCGGCGGAACACTGTCCACTTCGAGGCAGCACAGCCCGCCCTTTTTTAACCGAATCTCCGCCCCTGCCTTGCCTGACAATAAAAATGAGACGGTCCTGCTCAGCAGCGGCTCATGACCGATTAGGAGAATTTCTCTCTGACCCGCGTAGGCGACGAGTGCGGCGAGAAGATCTTGGACCGATTGGTCAGGTGAAAGCTGCTCGATCTCCTCTACGCGCTCTTCCAAGTGCAGGGACTGCGCCACGATCGTTGCGGTTTGGCGCGCGCGCGCCAGAGGACTGGTGAGGATTCGATCGAAAGAGAGCGACAGTGCGATTAAGCCTTTTGCCGCCTTGTTCATTCTTTTAATCCCCTTCGGGGTCAGCGGCCGCTCTCGATCACCGGAGCCTGCGCCGCTATCGGCGCGGTCCGCCGCGATGCCGTGACGCATGAAGTATAGATTCATAACCGGATCTCAGTTTACGGCCTGAGCAAGGGTCCGAGTTCATTGCCACGCGATTCGACGGCGCGAATCTCTGGCGGCATGTAGTTGACGCAAGGCAAATGGTTTTCCCGGCTCGCGTTGCGCGGGATATCCTGTGTTGCGCGTCCATTGTGCGCCGCTTTGAAGCTCGCTATCGAATCGCCGGCCGCCTCTCGCTCCGAAGGCAAGACGTCCGACATCTGGTCCTTGAGGTCGGTGAAGATTTCCTCGATGGAACTAGACGCGTCGATGACCCTGAAGTCGTAATCTTCAACCATTTTGTCGAAGCGACCCATGATGCGTTTCTGGTATTCCACGAAACTCTCGTACATATCATCGCCCAAATGGAGATCCATGCCCGACTCCCAGTAGTCGAGACTTCCCTGCTGCAAAACCCGCGTCACTAAAGCATCAACTCCGGCGCGCAGGTAAAAAATACTGTCGGGCTTCAGAGCGAAACCGTAGACTTCGCGAATCCAATCCGGGTCGATACCGCGCACCAGCGCGCGGGCGATCAAGGTGTAGACGTAACGGTCCGTAAGCACGACAAATCCGGCTTTCAGCGCAGGAATGATCTCGTGCTCCAGGCGATCGGCGAAATCGGTGGCATAAAAGAGCGTCATCGTGACGCGACCTAAGGTCGTCCCTTTCTTCGCGCGGCGAAGACCTTTGCCTGCCAAAGCGGAACGAGTCATCCTGGTAGCGAGGACCGCATGCCCCTTGGTTTCCAGCCACTGTTTCAGGAGCGAAATTTGCGTGGAGCGGCCGACGCCATCGCCGCCTTCGATGACGATTAACTTGCCCCTCAATTCCTGCGGATTTATTCGTGGGATTCCCTGGCTAAAGAAGCTAAATCGACCCATGTATTGCGCCTCGTTTTCTTCGCGCCGATTAACGCGGCCGCGACAAACTTTCTCATTTGAATTTGTTGTTCCTCGATCGGCAAGCTGGCATCGATGACGACTAGCCCAAACTCGTCCACCATGCGTTCGTACTCTTCGATGATGCGGCCCTGAAATAGGCGAAAGCTCTCCTCCAAATTATCAGCGAGACCGACGTCGGCTCCCGCTTCATAAAATTTGAAACCCGCTCGGCCCTTCCGAAGTCTTCTCATCGCTTCGTCGAGCGTGACCTGGAAATAGAAACCAACCGTCGGCCTAGCGGCAAAACCGTAGAGACCTCTGACCCATTCGCGATCCACTCCCCTCGCCACATCGCGGGCAAAGGCGGTATAAATGTAGCGGTCCGCAAGTACGACTGAGCCGGCCTTGAGCGGCGGGATGATCTGGTGCTCTGTGCGATCAGCGAAATCGGTGGCGTGAATCAAGCTGAAGGTCATCGGCGTTAGCAACTTTTTTTTCTTGCCGCGCCGAGTTACTTTTTTGACCAATGGCGATGAGTTCCATTCGCTGAACACCACTGCATAGCCTTCAGATTCAAGCCAGGTACGAAGCAACGAGAGTTGTGTGCTTTTGCCCGAGCCATCGATGCCTTCGACAACGAACAGTCTGCCCGGAACCTTGTGCATGCCGTACATTTCCATCATTGCGCCTGCGATCTTGCCCTCGGCCCGCCTTGCCCGTACAAGCTCACGAGACGGGCAACCATCACCGCCAAGAAAAGTTGCCCTCCGACTCCTTCGACGATGGCAAGGCCGCGCGCCACATCGCTGCGCGGAACGATGTCGCCGTAGCCGAGAGTGGCGATTGTGACGAAGCTAAAGTAGATCGCGCTCATGCGTGAGAAATCGCCGGTAACCGCGAAGGTGCCCGGCCAAATCTGTTGGAGCACCCAATAGAAGTTTCCGAAAAAGATCCCCGCGAGCAGGTAGGCGCTGAGCGCCGCGTACAGATGCTCGGCATCAACCCGCGTGGCGCGCATGGCGAAGCGCAAAGCAGCAGCAGCCGCAAACAGCCCAATCAGCGTCCACATCCCGAGTGTCATCGCCGAGAGTGCGGTCTGATCAAACCACGCTGTCGCCGGACGTGCCAGCCACGCAACGGTTATAATGGCGAGTAGAATGCGCCGATCTCTCCCCGCGCCGACAGGCATCACCGCGGCAAGCAGGTTGGCGGCGAGAAAAAACTCAATCAGAGATCCCTTCAACTCGAAAGCGGCGAAAACCGGAGCGGCCACCATGGTAAGCAGGAGTGTGTAGAATAAGATCGCATAACGTCGGCGCAAGTAAGCGCGCCCCAGCTCGCGCAGGCCGCCCGTTCCAACAACGGCGCCATCGCTCATTGCGGCGCCGCCTCCGGCATGAAGTAAAATAAGAATGCCATGATGAGGTACACCGTGATGAGTTGCACGCCCTTATACCAGTTCGATCGCCCGTCCCCCGAAACCATCGCGCCAATCAAAACGGCGAGGAACAGCGAGCCAATCTCGGCCCTGCCGAAGGCAAGCTCAAGCGGCTGGGGAGCCAACGCATAACTCATCAACACCAGAGCAGGGGCAACAAAAAGCGCGATTTGGATACAACTGCCGAGGGCGATGCCCACGGTTAGATCCAGCTTATTTTTTCGCGCCATGGCGATCGCCGATCCACTCTCGGCGGCGCCGCCGACAATAGCCAGAAAAACGATGCCGATGAAGGTCTGCGACATACCCAGTGCCTTACCAGTCCCCTCGGCCGCCCCGACCAGGATCTCACTCATCCACGCCGCCAATACCGAGGCGACAAGCAGGCTGCCGACCGCTCTTGGCATTCCCCAATGCTCGCCCTCGCCATGATGTTCTTCTTGACCGCCTGCGGCGGCGAAGAATTCCGGGTGAGTCTTCAGCATGAACAGGAGGTACAGCCCATAGGCGATCAAGAGGACGAACGCCATGCCCAAGTTTAAAAATTGCTCCTGGCGCATCGTCGCCTCCGACGAAAAGAAGCGGCTGAATGAGCTCGGCACCACCAGGCTGATGACGGCGATCAGCATCATCGAGCTGTAGACCCGCGTGGCAGCGGAGTTGTATTCCTGATTGCGGTAACGCAGTCCGCCGAGAAGAAAGGCGACTCCCTGAGCCAGCAGAAGATTCGCCAGTATCGCGCCGGTGAGCGAAGCCCGCACCATGTCGAACAGCCCCGCTTTTAGGGCAACCGTCGCGATGATCAGCTCAGGGGCGTTACCGAAGGTCGCGTTGAGCAGTCCGCCGACGGCATCACCCGTCCGTGACGCAATGTGCTCCGTCGCTTCCACGATGAGCCGCGCGATTGGGATGATGGCCACGCAAGCCGCGAAGAAGATCCACGTGTGCGCCTGCGGCCAAGCGTGCTCGAGCACGACGGCGATCGGAATGAAGATAAGCAGCCAGTTCATTCTAAATTGCGTCGATTAAGTTAGTGCGTCGAACAAGAGCATCACTATCGATGGTCTCAGCCATAGATTCTCCGCAAACGATTCTGCCCGTGATTCGTTTCATCACTAACAGTTTACTGAAAAACCCGGATTGCAGGCTGCTCAAAAAGATCTCAGAGGCGAGGCGCGCGAAAAATAGACGAGCGGAGGCGTACATCGGCGGTACGTTGACGCGAGGCGATTGAGCGCAACGAAGCATATGAGTCTTTTTCAGCAGCCTGCTAATCTAAAGATGTCCCACCGAGTTGTGACAGCGTATGCAGGCAAGTTGCCCGCCGGCCGGGGCCGGATGTGCCGGCTCGATGGCGCCGACAATCTCCCCGTGGCAGTTGCGGCAAGTTTGCTCGGCGATCTCCCGGCTGTGCGGTTTGATTTGAATATTGTCCTCGTAGCCGCCCGTGGTGAAAAAGAACGAATGCCAGAAGCCGTTCGATGCCTTCGTTGCATACTTGCCGATGAAGTTTGCCGGGGTGTGGCAGTTGTTGCACGCCGCCACTGCACGGTGCGATGACTTGAGCCAGCCGTCATACTGTTCGCGCATGACGTGGCAGTTAGCGCAGGCCACCGGGTTATCGGTCAAATAAGACCACCCTCGAGCATAAGCGAAAGTGTATGCGCCGACGTCGACAGCAATGCCGATTACCACGCCGAGCAGGACACCTTGAATGGTGCGCGGGTTCATCTAGTTTCCGGTCTGAAGAATGGGTTGTTGCAGCGCGGGAGTATTGAGGTATTGATTTTTCAATGCATCGCTCCATTACTCCGCCATTCCACTCTTCGAGTCTCCCTCTACTGCCAACTCAACACTTGCTTTTAAATTTCCTTGCTTATTCTCGCAGGATGCTTCGTCATCGTATTTCTCGCTTAGGCCGTATATTGCTGAGAACCGCCGCGTTATCGCATTTCCCTTGCACAAACAGGCTGGCCAACTCGCCCATCATTCCAATGAAAGTGACGAGCCATGCCGCCAATGCCACGTACAGAAAGCCGGCCGAAATAACACTGAGAAAGGTAAGACCCGTAGCCTTGGCAAAGACAAAGGTCGCGACGGTATACATCCCCAGCGGGAAGACCAGGCTCCAGTATTGTGGATCGTAGGTGAGCGGCAAGCGCTGCACCCCGTGTCGCCAGACACCGGCGATCACGAGCAACGGAATCCACCATGTCCCTGCCGCCCAGAAGAGCAAGGTAAAGCCTTTTAGAAAAGTCGAAAGCTCTTGGAGAAAAATCCACTGATCGGCCACCAGTAACAAGCGCGACCCGGCAAGTGTGGTGATCGCCAACGCGCCCATGTTGATCCAGTAGCTCGGCGTCAGCGTCTCGGCCGTAATATGCAGGAACATCCAGCGGTAGAGAATCAGCGAAATGAACACGATGTAGAGCATCGTGCCGACCAAATACATCGACAGTGAAACGAACAAGACGGCCTCGACCGTTGTGAAAGCGGGAGCAATAATTGCGCCCAGGACGCAAATGGACTCGGTCGAGACCACTACCAGCAACCAAGCGCCGTTGATACCGGCTTCGAGCGAAGGTTTCGGCTCGCGTACCGTTACCGCGGTAAAAAAGGTATACAGCAAGAGAGTCCACAGCCCGACCCCAACGAACCACAGCCCGATCGCGACCGGCATGAAAGGGGTTAACACTGCAAACTGAGTCCCCAGCACACAGGTTGCAGCTACTTTGGTCAGGAATGTCACGCCACGGGCATGGTGGGTAAGGTCGTAAATTAGCTGCGCCCGGTAGCGGACGAAGCGCATGAAGGTAATCACCCAGAGCACGGCATAGGCGAACACGTTCAACCAAAGGAGTGCCTGCGCGATGTACTCGTGGCCGAGGAAATGCCCAGCCAGCGACACAATGCCTGTCGCCATTACAAACGCAAAGTAGCCGGGGAAAAAACTTGCTAGGCCCGAATGCCACGCCGGTGAAGCACCTGAGATGTTGGTCGCCGTTGCCATGGGAATGTCACCGGTCAAGCGCGCGCAAATAATGGAACAGGCCTAGATTCAACCCGAGACAGACCAAACTCGCCAGCGCCGCAGGGAGAACAAAGGATTCATCGCCGCCCAGGTACGCTTCCATGGTCGTGGTAAACAGCCAGAGTTGCATAACGCCAATGACCGAGACGATGCACAGAATCCCCTGGACGATAGGCATTCGCTGGCTGCGGGAAAAATTCGCGATCCTCATACCACTCCTTTTTGCACCCCGCTGGCATAGATGCGATTGTCACGGACACTCAGGGAAATGCGCGGCAAGGGTCGCCGCGGCGGCCCGGCGAGCGGCTGGCCAGTGAGCAGATCGAAGGAGCCCTCATGACAGGGACAGTGAAGCCGTTGCGCT
>JBOHVN010000089.1:0-14812 GCA_050735675.1 Binatia bacterium
CAGTTCGCCTCCGGTTGCTCCCCACGCTGCCTAGGGGCCAACGCAGTTACCTTCGGCTACGGAGTTTGTGGCATACTCCGGCACGGACTTTCACCGTGTTGATGTGGCGCCCTCACGGGCGCACTCATTCCCGTGAAAACGGGAATCCAGGGCTTTTTTGAACTTGAACAGAAAACCAACCTGGATGCCGGCTGGAGTTTATCCCGAGCAAAGCGAAGGGCCGGCATGACGAACTTTGACTTCGCCTGAAGGCGAGAGATTTCCACCAATCCTTCGGCCTTGCTTCAGGATTGCGACGCTGTCGTCGCTCCGCGGGTATAAAAGAGGGCTCCGAGGATTCGACAAGGCATGTCAGCCATTTGCATGCTCAGCCCGCACTCCGCGGAACCGAAGCCAGAGGACGCAAAAAATGCACGGGCGCAGCATCAACCACGGCTGATCCGTCCTTATGGCGGATGCTGCGCCCCTGCACGAATTCATCCTAATCTTCGACCCTACGTGGTGAGGAATTTCTTCAAGCGAGCTTCGCGCTTGCGAGCATCGATAGTTTGCCGTCGCCGTCGAGCACCCAGAGGGAAGCCGCGTTGCCATCGGCCGACGGCGCGCCCGCCAGGGTGAATTTTCCGCCGCTGTCGTAGATCGAGCGCAAGTTCTGAAAATCGAAGTTCGTCATGCCGCGGCTTGGCAACTCCCTGCGGCACATTTCAATCAGCAATTGCGAGATCAGCGAGCTCTGCACGACCAGGCCGGGGAGTTTTTCCACCTTGGTCACATAGTCGCGGTCGTAGTGAATCCGGTGGCTGTTGAAGCGGATCGCCGAGAAGCGGAAAAGCAGCGGAGTATTCGGCTCGACTGTTTGCTGCCATTTCGCTTCGCCGGGAACGGCAGGCGTCGCTTTCGGCGCGGCTTCTGCTCTAGCTTCGCTGAGCATGCACATGTCGCGCTCCTCCACGACACAGAGACCGCGGTTGGTGGACAGGCTGTTGCGTTCGATCACGGTCACCATGGCGCCGCTCTGGCCATCGTCGATTTGAATATCGGCGATCTCGGTCTTGCGCGTGATTTCGTCGCCGATTCTAAGCGGTTCCTGAAATGAGACGCGCGTGCCGCCGATGCGCCGGCGCGGCAGGGGAATGGGCGGGACGATCCCGCCGCCGGATGCTTGACCATCGGTGCGCATCTTGTCGGGCCGGTGCGAGGCCGGAAAAAAGCCGCCGTACCAGCCGGGAGGAATCGCCGACCCTTTCTCCAGAGGCGGATTTTCCAGTCCCAATGTCGCGGCGAACTTCATCATCGCCGACGCCGTTACGACGTCCGTGGCGGTTTCACTTTTACCGATATAGCTTTTGAAGCTTTCCAAAGATTCAGCCATGGCATTAAACCTCCGCTTTGCTTGGGATGTTGCGGAGAGTAGTCCGCGACCGTTGGGAGTGTCAAGGCTACCGCGTCCGATTGTATTGATAGTCTTCGCGCTGAGTTGTCCCAACGCGCAATTCGGCTGGGAGCGGCGGACGAGTCGCGTTTACTTTCGCGTGGACGTCCAATGCTGCTTGGTCGCTCCAGCGTTCCAGGATCGTCAGTGTGTCGGGCTTAACGACGCTTTGAAAAACCTCGAATTGTTCGCAGCCGGGTTCTTTCATCACGTCGGTGCAGCGGGCTTTGTATAGCTGGGCCAGCTCGGAACCTTTTCCTGGTGCCGCGGTGATCGTTACGATGAGTCGAATCGCCATTTTTTCTCCTATGCGTCCCGCCGCAGTTGGCGGACTATTTAGCCATGGAGCGTAGCACAGGTTCGAGAGTTTTCCACACATTGGCGGCCACGATTTTCTGGCCCTTGGCGTTTGGGTGGATGCCGTCGGGGAAATTTAGCTCGCGCACGCCGCCGACGCCTTCGAGGACGAAGGGAATGAGCGGGGCTTTGTTTCGCTTGGCGAGATCGGCGAAGATCGCTGCGAATTTATCGCCGTAGGCGCGACCCATGTTGGGCGGGACTTTCATGCCGGCGATGATTATTTTCGCCGCCGGATATTTTTCTTTGGTCCGGTCGATAATCAGTTGAAGATTTTTTCGCGTGGTTTCCACCGGCAGGCCGCGCAACCCGTCGTTGCCGCCAAGCTCCAGCACCAGCACTTCAACACGATTTTTAAGCAGCCAGTCCAGGCGGCTCAAGGCGCCGGCGCTGGTGTCGCCGCTTTGTCCCGCGTTGACGGTTTTGAAGCGCCAACCTTTGGCGTCAATGTTTTTCTGAATGAGCGCCGGGAACGCTTGCGACAGATCCAAGCCGTTCCCGGCTGTGATGCTGTCGCCGAGAAACAAAATTACGCCGTTGGCGGGTGTGGCTGCCGCCGTCGACATCAGGAGCACAGGGACTAGGAATAAGCAGCATCCGATGAGTTTCATCGAGCGCGTGAGTTGTTTCGGGGCCGTAAACATTCTAAAGTTGACATACTTCATCATGCGGCGCCGTTTGCTTTCGTCCTTCATTCATTTCCTTTTCATTTTTTTTCTCGATCATGGCTAACGACATTCTCAGGGTAGAGCATTTAAGCAAGGTTTTTAAGAGCGGCGACCATGAGGTCATCAACGTCTTGAGCGATATCTCGTTTGCGATCGAAGGCGGCAGCACCTGCGCGATCGTCGGGCCGTCGGGCAGCGGCAAGACGACGTTGATCGCGATCTGCGCCGGGCTCGAACGGCCCAGCGCAGGCTCGGTGGCCTTCGACGGCGTCGCGATGCAGAGCGCGGGCGAAGAGGAACTAGCCCGGTTGCGCAACCAGTCGGTGGGATTCATCTTCCAAAACTTTCAGTTGCTGCCGTCGCTCACCGCGCTCGAGAACGTCATGGTTCCGGCCGAGATTCGCGGCGAAAACCACGCGCGCCGCCGCGCGGCGGATTTGCTCAAGCAAGTCGGCCTCGACAGCCGCTTGCAGCACTATCCGGTCCAGCTTTCCGGCGGCGAGCAGCAGCGCGTGGCGATCGCGCGCGCGTTCATGAATCAGCCGAAGATTCTCTTCGCCGACGAACCCACTGGCAATCTCGACGCCGACACCGGCCGGGAAATCATCAGGCTGATCTTCGATCTCAACGCCACGCGCGGCACGACGCTTTTACTGGTCACGCACGACCGCGAGCTCACCCAACTAGCGAGCCGGACGATTCGTTTACGCGGCGGCCGATTGGTTTCGGACAGCAATGATGCGAAAAGCTCCCGGAGCGGCACGCAATCACAATCGGCCTAGCGCCGCAGATTCGAAACGGAACCCCGGAGATATCTCACGCAAAGACGCAAAGGCGCAAAGGACGAGACGGCAAGGCCGAAGCTCGAAATCCGAAGCTCGAAACAATATCAAATGATCAGAAACAAAAATTCTCTTTCCAAATAAATCGGTTTGGACTTCTTTTTTGGAATTTACCATTTTGTTTCGAGATTGTTTCGTATTTCGATATTCGAATTTCGAATTTGGGCATCAATCTGAGTTTTCAGGAACGACGGACATCACAATTTGCGCAAGCTGTAATTTAATATGAGAGGCTTCATTAAACTTTGGGTGTGGCGCTTGGCGTTGCGCGATGCGCGGCGCGGCTTGCGGCCGTTGCTGTTGTCCACGGCCAGCGTTGTTTTGGCCGTGGCTTCGGTGGTCGCCGCCTTTTCGTTTCGCGAGAATTTGCAGTCGAGCATTCTTATGCAATCCAAGAGCTTGCTGGGCGCCGATCTTTCGCTCACCGGCCGCGAGCCGTTTTCGGCGGAAGCGGAGACGCTCTTTCGTTCGCTCGGCGGCGATCAGTCGCGCCAGATCGGCTTTTCTTCGATGGTCTATTTTTCCCGCAGCGGTGATTCGCGCCTGGTGCAGGTGCGGGCGATCAGCGGCAACTTCCCTTATTACGGCGCGCTGGAAAGCGAACCGGCTTTCGCGCCGGAAAAATTCCATCACGATGCCAATGCCCTGGTCGATGACAATGTGATGCTGCAGTTCAACGCCCAGGTCGGCGACCGTCTGAAGATCGGCGAGCATGAATTCCGCATCGCCGGCAATCTGCGCAAAATTCCCGGTGAGACGCTGGCCTTCTCGCTGATCAGCCCGCGGGTTTACATTCCGATGGCTTATTTGGACCGCACCGGACTGTTGCAAAAAGGCAGCCTGGTACGTTACCGCGTTTACTTTAAATTTCCTCCCAACACCGACGTGGATGGCATGGTCGGAAAGCTAGGGCCGGATCTGCAGCGCCTGAGTTTGCGGGCCGATACCGTGAGCCGGCGCGCCGCTTCGATATCCGCGTCGACGGAAAATCTCGGTCGTTATCTCACCCTCGCCGTATTTATCGCGGTGTTGCTTGCCGGTGTCGGCGTCGCCAGCGTCGTGCATGTATTCGCCAGGGTCAAGGCGCGCTCGGTGGCCTTGCTGCGCTGCATCGGCGCCGGGCCGGCTGAGACCGTGTGCGTCTACGTGATTCAGATACTCCTGCTGGCGCTCGCCAGTTCCGGTCTCGGCGCCGCATTGGGCATTGCCGCGCAATATGTCCTGCCGCTCGCGCTCAGGGATTTCTTACCGGTGACGACCGTGATCACGCTGGCGCCCAGGGCAATCGTCGCCGGGCTGGCCGTCGGCCTGGGAACGGCTCTATTGTTCGCGCTGATTCCGCTGCTGCCGCTGCGGCGCATTTCACCGCTGTTGGCGCTGCGCGCTTCGTTCGATGCCGAGCGCGCCACTCGGGACCGTGCCGTGTGGCTGTTGTTTGCCCTGATCGCCGCCGGCATCTGGGCGTTTGCCGTGGGCACCACCGGCAGCAAGATTTCCGGATCGTGGTTTACCGCCGGGGTTCTAGCGGTGTTCGGCGTTTTGATCGTGCTTGCGCGCGGGGCGTCGGCGTCGATGCGCAAACTCGCGCCGGGCCTGTTATCATTCACCTGGCGCCAGGGGCTGGCGAACCTGCATCGTCCCAACAATCAAACCACGGCGGTGATGCTGGCCATCGGCCTCGGCACGTTCTTGCTCGTGACGCTTTACAGCGTGCAGCGCGTGCTGGTGGCGCAAGTGGCGGGGCGCGCCGGCGCAGGCGAACCCAACCTCGTGCTCTTCGATGTCCAGCGCGATCAGCGCCAGAGCCTGGCAAAGCTCATCGGGTCGGAGGGAATTTCTTTGCGCGGCGAAGTGCCGATCGTCACCATGCGCTTGAGCCGGGTGAAGGGGCGAAGCGTCGACGATTTGCGCGCTGACCGAAAAACGAATATTTCGGGCTGGGCGCTGCGCCGCGAATATCGTTCCACGTACCGCGACGAGTTGACCGCGACTGAGGACATCGTTGCCGGGAGCTGGCAAGGCAGGGTCGCGCCCGGCGTGGAGCCGATACCCATCTCCGTTGAAAAAGGCATCGCCGAAACTTTGCGCGTCGGGCTGGGCGATGAGTTGCAATTCGAAGTTCAGGGCGTGCCGCTGCCGACGCGGATCACAAGCCTGCGCCAAGTCGATTGGCAACGCGTGCAGCCGAACTTTTTCGTGGTCTTTCCGGAAGGCGTGCTGGAAAGCGCGCCGCAGTTTTACGCCGTCGTGGCGCGCGCCGAGTCCAAGCAGGCCGCCGCGAACTTGCAGCGCGCCGTCGTCGAGCGCTTCCCCAACGTTTCGCTGATCGACCTGAGTCTGATTCTCAACACGCTGAATTCTATTCTCGATAAAGTCTCGGATGCGATGCGCTTCATCGCCTTCTTCACGATCGTTACCGGGTTCGCCGTGCTGGCGAGCGCGGTGCTCGGCAGCCGCTCGCAGCGCCTGCGAGAAAGCATATTGTTGCGCACGCTCGGCGCGGCGCGCGCGCAGATCCTGGGCGTCATCGCGGCAGAATATTTGTTATTGGGCGGCACCGCCGGAGTGGCGGGGGCAATCCTCGGGGTGGGAGCGACTTGGGGTTTGAGTTTCTATTTCTTTGGCACGCCGGTTTCGATCGCGCTCGGGCCGGTGCTCGCGATCCTCGTTCTGGTGACCGCCGCCACGGTCGCGGCGGGCGCCGCCGGTTGCTGGGGTATTTTCCGGCGCTCGCCGCTCGAAGCGCTGCGCGCCGAGGCGTGAGCGCCGCGCGATGACAACTTTAGCATGGATCCTCTCCAGCGCCGTCCAGTGAGTGACTGTTCCGGCCGCAACCGCTTCGGCACGATCCGTGCCGAAGTTACGGCGACGTTTTTAGACGGATAATCGTGCACGCCAGCGAAAGCTCGTTGAGACCGCCGCGGTTTCGACGTAGGATCGTAGTAGCGCTTATTCTTGCCGGCGACTCATCGATAAAGGAAAAAAACCAATGTCAGAACGAATACCGTACCGATTGCCGACCGCGGTCACGCCGGAACGTTACGAGCTGCAGCTGGCGCCGGATCTAGCGAACTGGACTTTTACCGGCGAGGAGAAGGTCGCGATCGACGTGCACGAGCCGGCGCGCGAAATCGTACTCAATGCCGCCGAGCTGGACTTTCATGCGATTGCTCTGCGCTGTCCCGACGGCAAAGTTTTGTCGGGGAGCGCGCGCCTCGATCCGGATAACGAACAGGCGACCCTGAGTTTTAACGAAACCGCGCCTGCGGGCCGCAGCGAGTTGCAGATTCGATTCTCCGGCATTCTCAACGATAAGCTGCATGGTTTTTACCGCAGCACTTACAAGAATGCGGACGGCCGGGAAAAGCGGCTGGCCTCGACGCAATTCGAATCGACCGACGCGCGCCGGGCGTTTCCTTGTTGGGATGAGCCGGCGTTCAAAGCGGTTTTTCAAGTCACGCTGCTGGTCGACGGAGGGCTCACGGCGATTTCCAACGCCCGGACGATGCGTGAAACCGTTCTTCCCGAATCGGGAAAAACGGAGTTTGTCTTCGCCGACTCGATGAAGATGTCGACCTATCTGGTTGCTTTCATCGTCGCCGAGTTCGAGTCCACCGAACCGGTCATGGCCGGCGATGCGCCGCTGCGGGTTTGGGCCGTGCCGGGAAAGAAGCACCTGACAAATTTTGCCCTCGATATCGGCAAAGCATCGCTGGAGTATTTCGGCCGCTACTATGGCATTCCTTACCCCGGCGACAAGCTGGACCTGATCGCGATCCCGGATTTCGCCTCGGGCGCCATGGAAAATTTCGGCGCGATCACCTTTCGCGAGACCGCGCTGTTGGTCGACGCCGAACGAGCGACCCGCGCCGAGCTGGAGCGCGTCGCCGACGTGGTCGCCCACGAAAACGCGCATATGTGGTTCGGCGATCTGGTGACGATGAAATGGTGGAACGGGCTGTGGCTGAACGAGGCGTTTGCGACGTTCATGGAAATGCTCGCCGTCGACGTCTGGAAGCCCGAGTGGCGGCGCTGGGACAGCTTCACGGTATCGCGCGCGGCGGCGATGCAAGTAGACGGCCTGAAGAGCACCCGTCCGATCGAATTCCCGGTCGAAAAGCCTGAGGAAGCCGCGGGCATGTTCGACGTGCTCACTTATGAAAAGGGCGCGTCGGTGCTGCGCATGCTGGAGCATTATCTGGGCGCGGATGCGTTTCGCGACGGCATTCGGCTTTATCTGCAGCGGCACAAATACGGCAACGCCGAAACCACCGATCTGTGGGACGCGCTCGAAGACTCGACGACGCAGCCGGTGCGGGCGCTGATGGATACCTGGATTTTTCAGGCCGGTTTTCCGCTGATCAGCGCCGCGAAAGCGCCGGGCGGCATTCGTTTATCGCAGCGCATATTTCGCTACCTGCAAGACGGCTCCGATCAGGATAGAAAATGGCATGCGCCGACTTTCCTCCGCGCCGGCGGGAAATCGGGGGGTGTCGAAAAGACAATTCTGCTGACGGATCAGGAGCAGATCGTCGAGCTTGGCGACGACACCGAATGGGTCGTCGTTAACGCCGGCGGCCACGGCTTTTACCGCGTGCGCTACAGCAGCGATCTTTTAGAGGCGCTCAAGCAGCGCTGGAGTGACCGGTTGTCCGCGGTGGAACGATTCAACCTGGTGAACGATACCTGGGCGGCGACTTTGGCCGGTCTTACGCCGCTGACGGATTACTTAAATTTGATCGATCTGGCGCGCGGTGACAACGACATCAATGTATGGACGGCGGTGATCGGTTCCGGCCACCACTTGCAGCGCATTCTCGACGACGCGCAGTGCGCCGTTTTGGAAGGGCGCTTGCGCGGGCTGTTGGGGCCGGCGGTGGAGCGTTTCGGCTGGTCGGCGAAGAAAGGGGAGAGCGAGTTGGAGAGCCAGTTGCGCGGCGATTTGGTCGGCGCGCTCGGCACGATCGCGGGCGACAAGGCGTGCCAGGAGCGCGCCCGCCAGTTGCTTACGCAATATGAAAAAGTGCCGGAGAGCGTCGATCGCAATTTTATTCCCGCGTTGGTCTCGATTGTCGCACATACCGGCAATGCGTCCGATTACGAAAAATTTTACGGCAAATTTAAAACCGCCCAGACGCCCCAGGAGGAAACCCGTTATCTTTTCGCTTTGGCCAATTTTCGCGTCGCCGATTTGATCGACCGAACGTTAACTCTCACGCTCAACGGCGAAGTGCGCACGCAAAATTCGCCCTACTTGATGCGCGGCATTTTGCTCAACAAATATGCGCGCGAAAAAGCGTGGACGTTCACGAAAGCACGCTGGGACGACATGCTCAGGCACTACCCTGACAATTCGATCCCGCGCATGTGCGAGGGCATCGTCGGTCTGGTCAGTCGCCGACTGGAAGCCGAGGCGCGCGAATTTTTTGCCGCCCATCCGGTGAAGCAGGGCGCCAAGCAAATCGAGCAGCATCTGGAGCGTCTCCGCGTCGCCGTGGCTTGCCAGGATCGCTGGCATGACTTACTGCGGCCATGATCTTCTAACTAGGTTACGAATCCCATCTTCGGCTGCTCTTGACACATGTCATGCCGGTGGAAGGGCATCCAGGTTCGCTTTTGGGTTGAGCGGGAATGACCCTGGATTCCCCGCTACCGAGCGCGCGGGAATGGCACAGCTGCTGGACGGAACATTTGCGTAAGAGGGCGCACGGGATTCGACCGTCGCGATAAAAGCAACAGCTTACTGATTGCGTTGGCAAAGAATCTTTGGAAATCGCCTTGACAGAAATAGTAAGTAAATGCTAACTAACCGACAAATGTCGAATGCACCACGGCTGTCCGCGGAGGAGCGGAAGGAAGCGATTGTCGAGGCGGTCCGGGATGTATTTGCCGAGAAGGGTTTCGATGGAACCACGACTCGCGAGTTAGCCAAGGCCGCCGGCGTTTCCGAAGCGCTGCTTTACAAGCATTTTCCGAGCAAAGAATCGCTCTATGCGGCCATGCTCGACGACTGCGCCAAGGGTCCGACGTTTGCCGAAGCCAGCCGGATTGTCGAACTCGAGGCTTCCACTTCGACGCTGGTGGTGATGGTGCATTTTATGATGTCGCACTACGTGGTCGGCCGGCCGGGCGATGTTCATCGCGCGGCGCTGAATTCGCTGCTGGTGCGAAGTTTACTGGAGGACGGCGAATTCGTCCGTTTGATGCATAGAAAGCTGGTGTCGCCGTGGCTCAAAAAATTCGAAGCCTGCTTGCACGCGGCGGCCAAGGCCGGGGAAATGCACGATGTGCCGATCCGCCGGGATTTGTGCGTGTGGCTGGTGCAGCATGTGGCTTTTTCATTGAGGCTGCACTTGCAGCCCAAGACGCCGGCGATCGATTACAAGGTGTCGAAGGAAGAGCTTGCGGCGCAGGCGACTTGGTTCGGGTTGTTGGGCATCGGCCTCAAGCAAGAGGCGGTGCGCCGTTACTACAGCCCGAAAGCGTTTCGCCTGCTGGCGAATCAATAAAGCGCGTTTTGCATCTAGTAAGTAAAGATTTACTCATTTATCATATTTTAACGGAGGATTAATGAAATCGCAGCGTAGTAGTAGTGAGAGTGGCGCCGCGCCGCGGACTCACGGCATGGAGGAGAGAATCGGTTCGCTGTTCCAGCCGGACACGCTTTTGGGCGAAGATTATGCCGCCAACTTTCGCCGGAAGATTCCGCTCGAGCCGGAGCGCATTCTCTTGCTCGCGATCCTGGAAGACGGCGTCCGTTGCTACCAGGAAAACTTGCTCGCTTCGGGCGGCAAGCGGCGGGCGCTCTTCGATGAAGCGAAAGAGTGGTTGTTCAGCGACGATGCCGGCTGGTTTTGTTCTTTCGTGTCGATTTGCACGTTGTTGAATCTTGAACCGAACTATATTCGCCGCGGCTTGCTCCAGTGGGAGTCGCGGACGCGCAAGGCCACACCGGCAAAACAACAGGGGAACGCCGCTATCCAGCAACGCTTGGTCGCCTAATTCGAGGTCTTTTTGACATATCGCAGAGTCACGCGGCACTGGATCGCAGGTGCGGCAGTCGGCGCGGCGTTGATGGCCGCTGGTTTGTCCGCCGGCTGCGGTAAGGAATCACCAACGTCGTTTGAGCGGCCGCCGGCGCCGGTTACGGTGTCGGCGGCGATTGCTCAGGATGTTCCCGTATATATCGACGCCGTCGGCAAGATCGCGGCGCGCGAGGTCGTGTCGATCCAGCCGCAGGTTTCCGGCCGTATCACCAAGATCCATTTTGCCGACGGCGCCGACGTCAAAGCCGGCGATCTGCTGTTCACCATCGACCCGCGTCCTTATCGCGCTCAGTTAAATCAAGCCGAAGCCAACCTGGCGCAAGCCATGGCGGGGCTCAGTCTGGCCAAGGTGAGTTTCGCCCGGGTGGAAAACGTCAGCGATCCGCGCGCGGTGTCGCGCCAGGATTACGACACCAAGAAAAACGCGGTGGTTGCAGCCGAAGCGTCGGTGCAACAGAATAAAGCGGCGGTCGAAAGCGCGCGCCTGAACTTGGAATACGCGACGATCCGTTCGCCGATCGACGGTCGGACAGGGCAGCGCAACGTGGATGCCGGCAACGTCGTCGCGGCCAACAACGGCTCGCTGCTGGTCATTCAGCGGCTCGATCCGATCTACGCGGACTTCACCGTTACGGAGAGCCAGCTGAGCGCGGTGCAGCGCAACATGGCCAAGCGCACCCTGCGTGTCGAAGTACGTTTGCCCGGCGAAGCCGCCGAGCCGCGCGAGGGCAGGTTGACCTTTCTCGATAACTCCGTTCGAGAGGGCACCGGCACGGTAAAGCTGCGCGCCACGATCGCCAACGGCGACCGGCGTTTCTGGCCGGGCCGGTTTGCCAACGTGCGCCTGATCTTGAGCACTCAGGAGGACGCCGTGCTGGTTCCCGCCGATGCGCCGCAGATGTCGGCCAAAGGCCCGTTCGTCTACGTGGTCAAAGACGATTCCAGCGCTGAATTGCGGCCGGTGACTCTCGGGCAACGCCAGGGCGACATGGTCGTGATCAATGAAGGAGTTAAAGCGGGGGAACGGGTTGTGATGCGAGGCCAACTCGGCGTTACGCCGGGCGGCAAGGTGAGCGTCGGGAAAGCCGACGCCGGCGGAGAGTCGCCAGCGACCGAGACAGAAAGCAAGCCGTGAACTTTTCCGAACGGTTTATTCACCAGCCGGTCATGACGACGGTCTTGACCGTGTCGGTGATCCTGTTCGGCGTGCTGGCCTACCTGCGACTGCCGGTCAATGACTTGCCGGCGGTCGACTATCCGGTCATTCAGGTCCAAGCCAGCTATCCTGGCGCCAGCCCCGAGACCGTGGCGAATAACATCGCCACGCCGCTGGAGCGCCAGTTCATGCAGATCAACGGCTTGGAGCTGGTGATCTCAAGAAGCACTCAGGGGCATACCAGCCTCACGCTCCAGTTCGACCTCGACAAGGATATTGACGCGGCGGCGACCGACGTACAGACGGCGATATCACAAGCGACGGGCAGCTTGCCGGCAGACCTACCCACACCGCCGAGCCTCTCTAAAACCAATCCAAACGATCAACCGATCATGTATATCGCGCTCACCAGCGATTCGGTGACGGCGGGACAGCTTTACGATTACGCCAGCACGCAAGTCGGCCAACGGATCAGCATCCTGCCCGGCGTAAGCCGCGTGAATGTTTTCGGCGCCAAGTCGGCGGTGCGGATCAAGGCCGATCCCGCGGCCATGTGGGCGCGCGGCATATCTATCGATGACCTGTCGGCCGCGGTGCAGCAGGGAAGCAGCAGCATCGGCGCGGGCCAGCTCGACGGCTCGGCGGGGACGTTGCTTTTGCGGCCGCAAGGCCAGCTGGAGAACGCCGGGCAGTACCGCGACCTGATCATCAGCAGCAAGAACGGCGCCCCGGTTTATCTGCGCGACGTGGCGCAAGTGAACGACTCCATCGAGGACGAGCGCATCAAAATGCGTTTTTGGGTGCGCGGTTATCCCGAGCCGACGGCGACGGTGATCGTCGCGGTCAACCGGCGCGCCGGAGCCAACGTTGTCGAAGTCGCCAACAGCGTGCGCCATCTCCTGCCGCTCATCAGCGCTGAGCTGCCCGGCTCGGTGCGGGTCACGCCGGTATACGACCGGTCGCAGACGATCATCCACAATATTCTCGAAGTGCAAATCACGCTCGCCATCGCATTCGTTTTGGTCGTGATCGTGATTTTTCTCTTCTTGGGTCGGGCGACGGATACGCTTATTCCCACTTTGGCGTTGCCGCTGTCTTTGCTGATTACTTTCGTGGCGATGGATTTGCTCCACTATAGCCTGGACAACCTGTCGCTGATGGCGCTCACCCTGGCGATCGGTTTTCTGGTCGATGACGCCATCGTGTTCCTGGAAAACACCGTGCGCCGTATGGAGCACGGCGAGCGCGCGCTGGAGGCGACCCTCAACAGCGCCAAGGAAATCAGCTTCACCATCGTTTCCATGACCGTCTCGCTCGCCGCGGTGTTTCTGCCGCTGGTTTTTATGTCCGGCATCGTCGGCCGCATTTTTCGCGAGTTCGCCATCACCATCGTGATCGCGATCATGGCGTCGGGCCTGGTATCGCTGACTCTGACTCCGTTGATGTGCGCGCGGCTCCTGCGCGACCGCGGTCCGGGCGCAAAGCAGACCTGGATGGAGCGCGTGATGGGCGCCTGGGAAAGGAAATTCCTCGGCTTTTATAGCCGAACGCTCTGGTGGTTCCTGCGCCTGCGCTGGGTGTCGGCCTTGATCTGGGTGGTTTGTTTGGCCGGTACGGTCTGGCTGTTCATGATCATACCTAAAGCGTTTCTGCCGGTCGGCGACAGCAGCTTTATCTGGGGCGTGATGATCGGCCGCGAAGGCTCGTCGCCGCAACAGATGCGCGCCTTGCAGGACCAGGCCGATGGCATCTTGCGGCAAGACCCGGGCGTCTTCGCGACTTTAACGATGACCGGAAACGCGCAGTTCCTGTCGTCGAACCAGGGCCTGCTGCTGGCCTTCCTCAAGGGCCCGGACGAGCGCGCGCCGATTCAAGACGTGACCGGCCAGTTGATGGGCAAGCTCGGCACCATTCCTGGCGTGATGCCGTTCCTGCGGCCGTTTCCGGTCTTGGAGATCAGCACCGGCGCGACCAATCAGAATCAGGGTCAATATGCTTTTTCGCTTTCCGGCATAAATCCGCGGCAAGTGTACGACGCGGCGACAAAACTGATGGCGCGGTTGCAATCCTATCCGGGTTTCTTGACGCTCTCTTCGGATTTTTTCAACAACACGCCGAATCTCGATATCGAGTTGCACCGCGAGCAGGCGCGGATTCACGGCGTGTCGGAGGCGCGCATTCTGCAGCTGTTACGCAACGCCTACTCCCAGAACTATCTCTATTTGATCAAACAACCCGAAGATCAATATAAAGTGATTCTTGAAGTTAAAGACGATGCTCGCTCCGACCCCGGTGATCTCTCGCGCCTGTACATCAAATCAGACGACGGCAGCCGGTTGGTGCCGCTCAACACATTGGTCAGCTGGAAGACTGCTTTAGGACCGCAGGCGGTCAATCACTTGAACCAGTTCACCAGCGTCACTCTGTTCTTCAATCTGAAACCGGGAGTGGCGATCGGTGAAGCCACCGATGTGATTACCCGGGCGGCGGCGGAAGTCGTCCCCCCAGCCGTGCGCGCGAGCTTCCAAGGCGAGGCGCTGACTTTCGCGAACACGGTGCGGGATCTGACCATCCTGATGGTGCTCGCCGTGTTCGTCATGTACGTGATCCTGGCGATTCTGTACGAAAGCTACCTGCACCCGCTGACCGTGTTGTCGACTCTTCCGACTGCCCTGGTCGGCGGGCTAATGACGCTGCTTCTCTTCGGCGAACAGGCGACGCTCTACGCCTTCGTCGGCATGTTCATGTTGATGGGCATCGTCAAGAAAAACGGCATCATGATCGTTGACTTCGCCATCAATCGGGTCGCCGCCGGCGAGCCCGCGGACAAGGCGATTCACGACGCCAGCATGGACCGTTTCCGGCCGATCCTGATGACGACCCTGGCGGCGGTGTTCGGCGCGCTGCCGATCGCCCTCGGCTTGAGCGCGGACGCGGAGTCGCGCCGCTCGCTCGGGCTAGTCATCGTCGGCGGTCTGATCGTCTCCCAATTCATCACCCTCTACATCACGCCCGCGATCTATCTCTACCTGGAAGATTTCCAGGAAAAAGTATTGGACCGCACCTCGTTCTTTCGCTCTTCTCGCACCGGCACCGCGACCACGCTCGCGCGCGACCGCGGCCGAGAGTAACTGAACGGCTCTCGGTTTCAACCGAGGGGTTTTTGAATTTGTCGACTGGAAGTCGACTCTTAATCCCGTCACGCCGGCGTTATCGATAGGGGTCGGAAACGGCTTTCGCCGTCCCCGCCCTCCGAACCGTGCGTGCGGTTCTCCCGCACACGGCTCTCCAGTCGGTGGTTTCCTCAGCGG
>JBOHVN010000090.1:0-13137 GCA_050735675.1 Binatia bacterium
AGCGAATTTTTCGCGGCATCTCTGATCACGCCCAGCGGATCTTTTCCCTGCTGCACTTTCTTCATTTCGCGAAACATGACCTCGCGCAGCATGACAATGCCGCGGTCGCTCGTCGTGAGCCGTTCGCGCGTGCGGTCCGCCACCGGTCCCTGGGTTTCCCACGCCATGTGATCTTGTGCCTGCACGGCGTCCGTGCGGAATTTTGTATAGGGATGCAGCGCATCGGGCGGATCTTTGTAAGGCTTGATGGATTCGGCCGGCGGCTGATCGTTCTCGACGATTTCGCCGTTCTCGCTCGGAAAAAACCGCACGAAATAAACCTTGGTGTGCGTATCATCGATGGGCACGCGGATTTGACCGACGTTGCCTTGGCGCAAAATATTCGGGAAAATCAGCGGATGCTCGTCGATCATGCCGTTTCGATAAGTGCGCCGTTTCATGATGCCGTACGGCACTTCATAAAAATCGAAATGGGCGACGTCATCGGTCAAACCGCGGGTGCTGTTCTGCACGGGGCGGCTGCGGCCGGCGGTATCCTGATGGAGAATTTGCAGATGAGCCGGATCGACGGAATTTTCCATCGCCTGGAACCAATTGCAGTCAAGCCGCGGCTGAATGAAAATCTTGCGCCGTCCGTCGTTGCGAAACCAGATATCGAAGTTGGTGATCAGCGGCGCCGGCAGCGGCCCCATGTACGTCCAGTAAAGTCCGACGAGCTTTTGCACCGGGTAGGATTTCTGTTTCACCGTCAAATGAAATTTGCTGTCCGCGGGCTCAGCCGGAGTTTCGAGACAATCGCCGTCAGTATTGTACAACCAGCCGTGATACGGGCACGCGATGCCGCGCTCCTCGACGCGGCCGTAACAGAGCGATGCGCCGCGGTGGGCGCAGCGGTCGTCGATCAGCCCGACCCGGCCGGCTTGGTCGCGAAAGAGCACCAACGTCTCGTCGAGAATCCGCACCAATTGCGTGGGGTTTTCAGCCGTCAGCCCGCCAGCCGCCCCGACCGGAAACCAATAGCGACGCAGTAGTTCACCCGCCGGCGTGCCCGGTCCGACGCGAGTCAATATTTCGTTTTCTTCTTTGGTGAGCATGTCTCAATCCCCCGTGCCTAGTGTCGCGGCTTATTTCTTGCCGGCCTTGGCCAAAGCCTCGTTGACGATTTTCAGCGCCGCATCGATATCCTGATACTGCGGCAAGCTCGCATTGATGTATTTGCCGTTCTCCTTGGGAATCGATTTCGGGTCCGACAACATCTTTTTAGGAATATCCAGGCGCAGCGAATTGTTGTCCGTTTTCTCTTGCCATTTGAGCTGACCGTCCTTCGACAGCAGCCAATTGAGGAAAACCTTAGAGCCGGCCGGATGGGGCGCCTTATTGACGACCGCGACGTGGCCGAAGCCCCCTGACATGTAGGACTCGTCATCGGGGGCATCGATCAGATCCACCGGCAGGCCCTTCTTCTTGGCGTCGATTACATCGTTGCTTGTGGAAAATATCGACAGCAGATATTTACCCTGCGCGACCCAATCGATCATCATCCGTTGATCGCGGCTCAACGTGACATCCATCTCGCCGAAGAACCGCCGAAAAAATTCACCGCCGAGCTTGGGCGAATAATAGATCGCGCGGACGTTTTGGATATGGCCACGCGCTCGCGGATCGTAGGCCACCATCTTGCCTTTCAATTTCGGGTTCAGTAAATCAAGGTGAGATTTGACGCCGTCCGGTTTGGTGAGCTTGCTGTTATACGCCGCCAAATTTGTGTTCACGTTGCCTTGCATCATGAAAACGTGTTGCCCCTTGGCATCGGCGTAAATATGGGTGCGGTTGTACCATACCGATGGATCTTTGTTTTCAGGCAACACCAACAGCGGCGGAATCGGGTCGAGCATGTTGCCTTCGTACAGTATTTCGATAAGCGAGCCGGAACCGCCGATAAAAATATCTGCGAGAAACCTTCCCGCTCGTCTCTCGGTCACCAGCCGCTGGGCGTTATTGGTCCCCGAGCCGGGGACATAAACAAGTTTGATCTTTGGAAAAGCCTGCTGAAAAGCGCCGATGGCGTTCTGGTAGGTGGTTCCCGGCGGGCCGTAAATTGTTACCTGGCCTTCTTTTTCGGCCGCCGACACGAGCGTTTCCCATTCCTGTGGCGACTGCGCGAAACCGATCCCGGGCAGCACTGTGATCAGCAGCGCGCCGAAGGACGTGACCAAGCCGCTTGCCACTTTCGCGATCATCAACCGTAGGATTTGCATAGGCGCGAATAATACCCATGAATGGCGTGAGGCGCAAGACCTTTTTCAGCGAAAAGCCTGTAAAATCAATAGGTTATATTAGGCATGGAATTTTGATATATTAATGATCGGCAGTCGCGAAAGCGCCGGCTGCAGCAAGATTTGCACCAGCGGAGATTCCAACTCGCTGGACGCCACAGCACACACTTTGAGCAACAGGGAGGGACAAGCCCCAAAACAAGTGGACAGGAAGAAAACTACAATGTGGCTCGGTCTGCACCAACTTGAGCGGTTTGCGCGCCCGGTAGGCCGATCCGTTCGTTGATGACGCCAAGATCGATTAGCTCGTTCTGCGCCGGATCGCGGATCACTCCGATGGGATCGAGGCCCTGCCGCACCCGGTCGATCTGTTCGCGCAGGAGCTTTCGCAGCGCGATGATACCTTCGTCGCCTACGCCCAAGTGTTCTCGCGAACGATCGGTTAACGTCCCTTGAGTTTCCCAGGCCATCGAATCCTGCGCCGAGACCATGTTCATTTTGTACTGCCGTGGGGCGGTCTTCAGCGCAGTGAAGCGAAACGGAACCGGGGCATCCGCTGGAGATTTTTCGGTATCCGACGGGACGAAGTTTACGCGAAAAACTTGAGTATGATGGTCGTCAACCGGCACGCGGATTTGCAGGTTGTGCCGTTGCCCATTGCCTTCTTCATAAGACGCCACGTGACGCAGCACGGTTGGAAAGAGCAAGGGATGCTCGTCAATCTCGAGTTTTCCCGCCGGCGCCAGCGGTAAAGTCGTCCGGCGTTTTTTGATGCCAAACTCGAATAGGATGAATTCATGTTTTTCCGCGTACTTTTTCACGCGCGGCGCCAAATGCGCCGTATCGCCATGCAGCCAAAAGAGATGCGACGGATCAACCGAGTTTTCCATCGGCTGCAACCAGTTGCACTCGATGATCGACTCCTTGACGATCCAGCGTTTGCCATGCTCCCAAACCAGCACGTCCCAGCGCGGTAAAAGCGGCGCCGGCGCCGGACCGAGGTAGGCGTAAATCAGCCCGCCGAGATATTGCACGGGATAAGCGATGTGTCTGATGCGATCTTTGAACGCACTGCCGGGAGGCTCCGCCGGTTGTTCGAGACATGAGCCGTGGCGATCAAATTTCCAACCATGGTACGGGCAACGGATGCCTTCTTCGTCAACACGCCCGTACGCGAGGGAGGCCAACCGGTGCGGGCAATGCTCGCCCACCAAACCGTAATTCCCCTTCCGGTCACGAAAAACGACCAACTCTTCGCCGAGAATCTTGACCGGTAGAACCGGCTTCTCCGCGGTAAGCTCGCCTGCCGCGGCAACGGGATGCCAATAGCGGCGCAATAATTCGCCGCACGGCGTGCCGCGGCTCACCTGGGTCAAAAGCTCGTTTTCTTCGCGGGTCAGCATAATTGGTTTTTGTAGCCGGTTTACAGGATAAATCGACGTCGTCCGCAGAGGCGAGAGATCTAAGAAAGATTTCTCCCGGAATTTACCCTGAGTTTGCCGAAGGGGTCGAAATGACAATTGGTTTTTCTTTGCGAATTTTGCGTTCTTTGCGGTAATCTTCCGCTTCGACTCGTCCGATCTTTGTACTACTATAGTTAAGAACTTGCGCAGCTTGCGCAAATCTCACGGATTGGAACCCTTTCGAACTCGGATAATCCTCCCGCAAGGGCGCAAAGACGCCAAGTTCGGAAATTGTTTTTTACCTTGGCGTCTTGGCGCCTTGGCGGGAGATATTCCCAGTTATTTTTGTGCGTACTTTGCGTTCTCTGCGATAAATTTCTTTCTGGGTCCTTTTTCCGAGGGCGCGATCAATCGCGCCCCTACCTTGTGACCCTTGTGATCTCTGTGGTTAATTCTTCTTATTCGGTTGCGGCTCTGGATGGGCCGCTTTCTTATTTTTTGTTCAACATCTGCTCGTAACCGAGCTTCTCGAGCATCTCGAGACCCGAATAACCTTTGCGAATGCCTGCCGCCATTTCTTGTTCTTTTTGATAGATCGCTTCCGCCGCCGCGACGACTTCCGCTTCCTTTTCTTTGGCAATGACCACCACGCCGCTGCCGTCGGCGATGACCAGATCGCCGGGATGGCACTGTACGCCGGCAAATTCAATTTCCCGGTTGAAGGAATCCTGCATCACTCGTCCGCGCGCGGTCATGGGCACGGCGCCGCGCGCGTAAACGGGAAACCCCAGGTCGCGCGCCTCATCGATATCGCGGCACGCGCCGTCGATGACGACGCCGCTGACGCCTTTCAGTTTGGCTGAAAGAGCCAACAAACCGCCCCAGCAGGAAAATTCCAACTTGCCGCCATTGTCGATGACAATGATATCGCCGGGCTTGGCCGCCTCGATGGGCGCCGCGCCGAGATGCTGCGTCGGCTGCTGCAACCCCGCCGGCTTGATCTTCATCGTCACCGCGCGCCCGACGATGCGCTCGCATGGCCACTGCGGCCGCACGCCCCAAGTGGCCCCTTTCAGCCCCAAACTGTCCAACGCATCCGAAACCGCGCAGGTATCGAGCTTGACCAGCCGTTCGAGTATCCCTTCTCTAGCCATCCTATTTTCTTCTAACGCTTAGACTTTTATCATCGTGCGAGGCGCACCCGCCAACTGTCATCCTGAGCAACGCGAAGGATCTGCTTTTTACCCGCATCGAATCAAAAAACCGAAACTCGAAACCAGAAACTCGAGACCCAAAATTTTTACATCCAGTACGCAAACCCCATCCCGCAGCCGGTCGCCGCCGGCGAGCGATAGGTGGTGACGTATTCCAAATATTTCAGATCGCGATTTTCCATGGCGCCGGCCAGCGCCACCCAATTGAGAATCTCCGAAGTGCCGCCGCGCAAGCGTTGCCGCGGCAACTGAAACAGCACCTCCGGCTTCTTGTTTTTTAAGCCGTCGATCACCATGGCGTCGATCTCCTCGTCGATAACCACGTGGCTCAGGCCGCCCGACGCCATGATTGCGACACGCTTGTTGCTATCCCAGGATTCGATCGCCCTACGCACCGCTTGACCGAAAGCGTAGCAACGCTTTGGCGTCGGCTGGTTCGGCGGATAGTAAGTATTCACCATGATCGGCACCATCGGCATTTTTCCACCCGGCAAGATGCGCCGGTAGAGAAAACTGAAAGCATGGCCGACGCCAATTTCGGCGCGCAACTTGTTGCAGCGCGCGATGTCAAACTCCGCCTCCGTCAGCGCGCGCACGAGATACGCTGCCAGCTCGTGGTCGGTTGCGTACTCCGGTACCGTTTCCGCCCAGCCCCGTTCCTCGGCATCTTTCCAGGCGGCGGGCCGTAGATTGTTATGCCGCACCACCGGCAACAACTTGCCGTGATAGATTGCGAACATCGGCATGTTGTCGTCGTGAAACTGCTCCTGCTGATCGTCGCCGAACACAACGACCACGTCGGCCTTGGCCTTATGCAGAGCGTCACCGAGATCTTTTACCGCCTTTAGACACGCTTCATCGCGCTGGCGAAACTTCTCCGGCGTAAGCTCCGCTGCCAGGCCGGGCTTGGCCCGCTTGAGCAAGCTCGGATAATCCAGACGCGGGTCGGTCTCGTCTTTTTTGAGGAGATAATCCCAATCCTTTGCTCTGATGCTCAACTGGGGACTGTGGGAGGTACCGATGCCGATGACGATTTCTGCCATACTTGGTTCCCTCGCTTCGCTTTAAAATGGAACGATCGCGAGCAAATATCTCTGTGAGTGTCTATCGGGAAACTGCCGGCAGTGTCAAGTTAAGGTTACATGCGAGGATTACAGACCGTTATGGGGCGCACGGCGGACTCTGCCTCTGCGTGCAGCATCCCCCCGAATCAGGCAACCACGTTCACGAGTCACGGGCACGGCATTATTTCTTCCTCGCCAGCAAAATATCTTTAAGCCGGGCGACGGTCGCCGGCTTTAGATCATAAAGCGCCGTCAGCGTCTTGGTAATCGCCGGCCCGTCGACCGGGTCGATATCGAGCTGGGACTTTTTTGCTTCGGCGATGAGATCGGCGTCTTTGAAAGTTCTCATGAAAGCGCGCTGCAGCATTTCGAGCCGCTCTTTGGCCATGCCGGGCGGTGTGCTAAACGGAAATTGCGCGCCATGCGCGTTATCGGCAACGATGAGCAGCTCGCGCGCTTCTGCGCTCTTGGCAAAATCAATCGCCAGCGGCACATGTTTATACTTCGGATGTGACTTGAGCGAGACCTGCAACACCGGAATAATTTTTTTGCTGTCGTACGCGGCGCGCCACACGGTTTCGACCGTTCCCCACGAGCCGCAGTAGCCGTCGACCTCGCCTGATTCGACCGCCAGCCGCGCGCCGGCGCCGCCCTTGTAACCGTCGATTACGTCCATTGGCAGATTCAGCGCCGCTTTGAGCAGTTTCGGTATATCGGATGTGCTCGTGCCCGGACCGATGGCGGAAATCTTTTGCGGCCGTTTGGTGTTGATCCAGTGTTCCATTTTCGTGATGCCGCTCTTTTCATTGAACGTGCACACCGTTTCGTACGGGCTTGGGACGCCGAGATAGCCGAACTTGCGGCCGTCGAATTGCGCCGCTTCGTTGCCCATGATGTGTTGGAGCACCAGCGGCGAAGCCCACGCGCCGATCGTCAAACCGTCGGGTTTCACCCGATTGTACAAATGATTGGCCGCGATCAATCCGCCGGCGCCGGTCATATTCTCGACGATTCGGGTCGGATTTCCCGGCAGGTAGCGGCCGATGTGACGCGCCAGCACACGCGCGTAAAGATCGAACGATCCGCCGGGCGAGTAACCGACGACGATCGTCAGCGTTTTATTTTTGTAGAAATCTTGTCCGTGAGCGGACGGCTGAGCGCCGGCGAGGACGAATGCGAAAACAGCTGGAATCACGTATAAATTTTTCACCGTGCGTATTCCTTTCGAATCAGCCGCGACCGATGAACGGAATCGTTTTGCCTTCCGTGCGTTCCAGGTAGCGGACGAAAGTGTATTTGTTCTCGGCAAGATCGGTGTTGGGCCGGGCAATCTCACGGTGCCACAGGCTCTCTTCGACTTTGCAAACAAAAAAAGCCAACTCGTTACGGGTCAGCGCTTCCATGCCCTTGTTCTTGAAGTCTTCGATGTCGTGGATCGTGTGCGCGTTGGCGATCCCCGCGCCGCGCGCCATCGCCGCTAGATCCGTGCTTCCCGCCGTCGCAGTCGGATAACTGATCCGGCTGCCGCTGTAGACGCCGTTGTCAAAAACATAGATGACTAAATTCTTCGGCCGCAAGTTACCCAGCGTCGCGAGATTAAAAAGCGAGAGCAGCACGCTGCCATCGGAATCCAGGGCGACCACCTTGCGGTGCGGCAAAGCCAAAGCCAGCCCCGTGGCCACGCCAATAGCGCAGCCCATCATGCCGACCAGCAGATTGCCTTCATGCTTCGACAAATGCGACCACTCGATACGTTGGCCGCTCTGGGAGGTGACCACCAACTGGTCGGTCGTTTTGGTTGCCAGAAGTTCGAGACACTCGTGGCGAATCATACCGAGAACTCCCCGGCAAAGAGGAGCGCGAAGGGCGCGCGTCGCGCATTGGCCGCCCGCACGGCGTCGTTGATCTTGACTTCAAGCCCATCGCCGTCGTTGAGAAGCATGTGTTCGATACCCAATCCTTCCAGCGTCGGTATGGTGTGTTTGCCGATGGTCGAGTAGAGAAAACTATTGCGTTGATCGGGCACACCGCCGAGATAACCGACGACGAGCAGGATCGGCACGCCGAGCTGTTTACCGATCGTCAGCAAGCTGTAGCTCGATACGTAGATGCCGGTGTTTTCCATGTAAACGGCGGCCTGTTTGCCGCCGAGCGTCGCGCCCGCGGCGATGGTCACCGCCTCCTGTTCGCTCGCCGCCGCTATCAACTCCATCTCAGGATCATCGCGGATCAGCGGCACGATCTGGCCAAGCCGCGTTTCCGGCAAGTAAGTTACAAAGTTAATGCCGGCATCCTTGAGGCCTTGAACCAATCTTTTGGCGAGTTCGTCTTTCATCGATAGTCAATTGAATTAGCAGGGAAAAGCACCAGTGGCAATGGCGGAAATACCGGCGCCGTTCCAGACGTTCAAATCGTTCAATCGCTTCGCTCCGTTCAAGTCGTTACGGAATAAGTGCACGGGCAAAGGTTCAAAGTTCAAGAGCCATCGCTCCAGTACTCCATCACTCCATTACTCCAATCCCGCGCGCATCGCCTTCAGCACTTTCTCGGCCGTAATCGGCAAGTCGAAAATCCTCACGCCGACGGCATCCTCAACCGCGTTGGCGATGGCCGCGGCGGTGGGAATCACCGGCGGCTCGCCTATGCTCATGCCGCCGTAGGGACCGTTGCCGACTGGAAATTCCTGGACGACGGTATTCAATGGCGGAATGTCTTTGATCGACGGAATTTTGCTCTCGCCGAAGTTGGTCGTGACCACGCGGCCTTGCTCGATCACCAACTGCTCCATCAAAGAATAACCCATGGCCATGACCGTGCCGCCGTCAATCTGGCCCTGGTGCATGAGCGGATTGATTACGGTGCCGGTACTATGGGCCGTCGTGAGTTGTATCAATTGCACCTGCCCGGTTTCAGGATCAACGTCGACTTCAGCAATCTGAACGCACAACGCCGCTTCCGGTCCGACGGTGAAGTTTTTGAAATGACCTTCACCTCGGATCAGCCCATCAAATTTCTTTACGACATCTGCGTAGGGAATCTTCTTACCGATGTTGGCTCGAACCCAGCCAACGCCCGTTAGTGCAATTTCCTTCTCAGCCACACCCAAGATTATGCCCGCGGCTTTCAACAACGCTCGCCGTGCTTCCCTTGCAGCCATCTGCGTTGCGTTGCCGAAGATTCGCGTCGCCCGGCTCGCGCCGACGCCGGTATCCGCTTCGATCTTGCCGGTATCGAGAATTTCGAAGTTGACCAGCTCGATAGGAATCATGAGCTCGTGGGCGACGATCTGGCGCATTGCCGTATAAGTCCCCGCGCCCTGATCGACCATGCCGGTCGCGACGGTCACGGTGCCGTCTCCATGAATCGCCACCACGGCGCGCGCCTCGCCGCCGAGCGGCAGCCACTGCGCAATGGCGATACCACGTCCGAAATATTTCCGCTTGGGCTTTCGGTAGCCGGAAGCCTGAACCGACCTCTCAACGATCTCATCGCTCTTGATATGGGGAACCCCATGACCGATCGGCGACAGATCGCCGTCACGCATCAGATTTATCTTCCTAAACTCAATTGGATCCATTTCCAACTGACGCGCGATTAAATCCATCTGCGATTCGTTGGCAAAAAATCCCTGCGGGTCGCCCGGCGCGCGCATATGGCCACAGGGGATTTTATTGGTGTAAACAATCTTCTCGTTGATCAGGACGTTGGGGATCTTATATGGCCCCGCTGATTCCCGCGGGCCGTAGAGATAACCTTGCGGCTTGAATGCCGCGTAAGCGCCGCTGTCGAAAAGAAAATCGAGCCGGTGCGCGACCAGCCGTCCGTCCTTTTTCACTCCAGTCTTTACTTTCACGATCGCCGCGTGGCGTGGATTGCCGGCGATGAACTCTTCGTAATAATCCATCACCATCTTCACCGGCCTGCCGCTTTTGAGCGACAGTAGATAACAAACCGGCACATCCATGAAATCGCCCTTGCCGCCGAAGCACCCGCCGATGTAACAGGGCTTGACGACGAAATCATCAACAGATTTCCGGAAAGCCGTCGCGACTTGCTCGCGCAGCGCGAACGGAACTTTGGAGCAGGCCCAAACATCCGCGACACCTGAATCGCTCGCCCGCACGACGCAGGCATGCGGCTCGATGTAGGCTTGATGCACCGGCTGGGTAGTAAAGGTATTTTCGATGACCCTGTCCGCTTCGCGAAAGCCGGCCTCGATGTCGCCCTTCTTCCAGGTCATGTCGACGACGATGTTGCTGGCGTTTTCGATCGGGTGAAGCAAACCGCGATAACCTCCGACATTCGGATGAAGTAGTGGACTGCCGGCTTTGCTCGCTCCGACAGGATCCAGCAATGGGTCCAACTCTTCATATTCGATATCGATCAACTCTATTGCCGCTTGAGCGATCTCTTCTCTTTCCGCTGCCACCGCCGCGACTTTCTCACCGATGAAGCGAACGACGCCGTCAGCGAGAATCGGCATATCGTAGATTTTGCGCCCGATGAGCAACCCTGCCACATCGTCGCCCGTCGCTACAGCGCGGACCCCGGGCAGCGCCGCGGCTTTGCTGACGTCTATTTTCTTAACGCGGCCGTACGGAATTGGGCTGCGCAGGACCTTGCCCCAGAGCATGTCAGGCAAGACGACGTCCGTCGCGTAGATGGCGCGTCCGGTAACCTTGTCCGGCCCTTCGGACCGGGTAGTCGCTGTCCCGATGATTTTCTGCGGTGGCATGTTCACATTCAGCAGCAAAAGCGCAACATGCCGTGGCCCTACGGAAAGACCTTCATGACCTTCGTGTTCGTTGTCGTGGTCTTAGAATGCGACGGGATCTCAGAAAGATTGCTCCCGGAGTTTACCCTGAGCTTTGCCGAAGGGGTCGAAATCACAACCCGTACCCTTGGCGTCTTTGCGTCTTTGCGCGAGAGAATCCGACGTTCGTTGAATCTTTATGCGACGTTTGCGTTCTTTGCGATTAAACTACTGACCGAGGATTCCGGCGTCTCTTAGCTCGCGCTCCAGCTTCGCAACTTCGTCTTTGGGCATTTGTTCCGTCTCCCACTTGGGAAAGCGCTTTACCGGAAAACCGCGCATGCGAAAAACTTCCTGCAAGGGGACGCGGCCATACTTGCGCAGCCGCGCCGCCACCAAACGCGCCGCGGTATCGACCCGTTTTTGCGCTTCCACCGCGCGCGCGTAGTCTTCGCTGTCGAGCGCATTGAACAGATCGACGCACAGCTCGGGAACGAAGCTCGTCGGCGGGTTGATCATGCCGGCGACGCCGAACGGCACCAGGCCGAACAGATCGGCATTACCGGTGAAAATGGAAACGTCGGGCAAGAGCCTGACGTATTCGAGCAGCGCGCCCTGGCCATAGGCGACTTTGATGCCTTTGAGCGCCGGCACCTGCTCCTTCATGCGCACGGCGAACCCCGGCGGAATCGAGATACCGGAGTACTTGGGGTTTTCGTAAATATAAATCGGCAGCGATACCGCTTTGTGCACGGCTTTGTAGTGTGCGATGATTTCAAACTCCGTGTGATCGGAATAGTAATACGGCGGCACGATCGCCACCGCATCCGCCTTGTGCGCCGCGGCATGCTCCGCCAGCTCCACCGCGCTGCCGGCATCGGCGGTGCCGACGTGGATGATCACCGGCACCCGCGACTTCGCCTGATCGAGCGCGATGGCCGCGGTCTGCCTGCGCTCTTCAATGGTCATCGCCGGTCCCTGGCCGGTGGACCCGAGAACGAATAAACCGTGCACCCCGGCTTTGATGTGAAAGTCGACGAGTTGGCGCATCATCTGCTCATCGAGCCGGACCTTCTCATCGAACGGCGTGATTATCGGCAACAAAACTCCGCGTATCATTTTTGGCTCCTTGTCATCTTTCTAATCCAAGCAGCTCCTTCAGTTTGTTTCAGGATGGCACCAAACTCCAATGTCATTCTGAGGGACGCAGCGACGAAGAATCTTCTTTTCGAATTTCTAATTCGACGCCTTTGCCCGCACCCCTGCAAAACTGTGCAGTTGAATCATCTCATCGGCGCGCTCTGGCGTCACCGCTCCCCGCGGCGCCTCGCCCCTGAGCGCGCTTTCGATCGCTTCTATGACGATCTTGCGAAACTTGATCACGCCGCGGTCCGACATGCCGAGTTGCTCGGCGCGCGCGCCGAGGACGCCCTGCGTCGATTGCGTCATCAGATCTTCCTGGCGCACGTTGCCCTTGAACGGCATGTACTTGCGCCGGTCGTAGGGCTTTACTTCCTCTTTGGGCTTTTCCTGCGCGCGCATCTGTTTGAGTGTCGCGAAGAAATCTTTTTCCGGCCCGGTATAATAGTCAACGGTAAAAATCATGAAATGATCGTCGTCATTGGGCGTGAGCAACAGAAAATGCTCGCAGCGCGAGCCCTCGCGCGCCAGCGCCGCCGCGTCGAGCTTGGCGTGGACGAACTCCGTGTCGCCGACCTGGATGATGCTCGGCAGCGCCAGGCTCATCTCGTCGGCAAATTCCGTGTCAGCGGTCGGCCCCGGCTTGGTCATCACTACTTTCATACCGTAGTCCATGTCGACGTATTCAAAATCCGGCATCTCCCGGTAGCTGAAAAAGTGATTGCCCCAAGTCTGCTCCCCGTAACCTGCGTGCCGATGAAGAATGCAGACATGCGCGGGGTCCGCGGAGTTCTCGAAGAAGTTGAACCAGTTGTAATCACAATGACGCACCGGTTCGATCTGGCGCTGGCCGCCGCGATCGATGAGCGGCGAGTATCTCGGCGGCGGCGGCGGATTGTCTTGATCCGTTCCCAGATAGGCGAAGATCAATCCCCCTTGTTCCTGCACAGGATACGAGAGATGCTTCACTTTCTCCGGAAACTTGCTGTCCTTCGGCTCGGCCGGCATTTCCAGACACTGGCCATGAACGTTGAACAGCCAGCCGTGATACGGACAGCGGATGCCGCCGTCCTCGATGTCGCCGTACTCCAATGACGTGCCGCGATGCGGACAGTGTTGGCCGATCAAGCCGAGCTGGCCCGCTTGATCGCGAAACAGCACCAGATCTTCGCCGAGCACTTTCACGGTTTGCGGAATATCGTAGAGCTCCTGCGCCGTGCCGACCACGATCCAATACCGGCGAAACCATTCGCCGCACGGCGTCCCCGGCCCGACGTGCGGGATATC
>JBOHVN010000091.1:0-28080 GCA_050735675.1 Binatia bacterium
GATTGCTGGGTGTACGTGAAGCCGTGAGGTTTGCACGTCAACATCCGAGGTAAGAACCGTATGCGGTAGTTCCGCACGTACGGATCTGTGCGGGGGGCGGTCAGCAATGACCGTCCCTACCGCGATAGCTAATATTTCTTGCCGGCAAACCGGCAAAATTTCGAATGCCAAGTGACGGCCCGCGCAGACGAAGATAACCCCGTATTGGGTGAGTCGGATCGCAACTCGCGGCAGGCTTCTTATGCAACGGGCATGTAACGAGCGAAATACTTGCTCAACGCGCGTTGCTTAGTCGCGTGAAAGCCGTACGGACGTAATCTCAACCTGCTCGATAGTCGTGATTTACTTCTCCTCGAGCACGGATAGAATGTTGCCGGCGGGATCTTTGAACCACGCGATCAATGGCCCCCCGCCGCGAAAGACTCCTTTCTCGTCGGTTTTGAGGTCACCTTCATAGCGCTCGAATCGCACGCCGCTCTTCGTTAGCTGGTCCACGGCTTCCTCAATATTTTCGACAGGGAAATTAAGGATGGTGAAGGTTGCCGGAGCATGGTTCGGCTTGGGATAGATGAGCACCGTCGTGCCGCTCGCAAGATGCAGATTCAATAGGCCATTGGATTCAGAAACCTCCAGCCCGAGTGTTTCGCCATAAAACTCCTTTGCCTTGGGGATGTTGGGTACCGAAAAACCGCTAAATGCATTGCTCTCTCTCAACATGGTTTCCTCCTTAACTTAACTATGTGCTTTAAGCATCATTGATTTATGATCTACGATAAAACCAACACCTCGCCGCGGCACCCTGTTCTCAATTCATTGTGCCGTGTCAGGCGGATTTTTTGATCGACTTTCCCTTGCCGCGTTTGCGTCTTCGCTTGGGACGCTTCGGATCCACGCGGACTCGTGTTTTATTTGGCATAGGTTCCTGCAAGCCTCCGCTGCTGCGGCGAGATGGACCTGCGATTAAACACGCAAGACGCATGCCAGCGTGGGCCTCTTTCGCTTCCTTTTAGATCAGAGATGAGTCAGCGAAAGAGGATGCCTGGCTCGGTCTCAACTCTGCAACCAAACGGGGAATAGCTCTGTTCCTAGTTTGAGACGGATAGCGCGTCGCGCGACCGGTGTTCATGTGTCTGACAAGCAGATTTAACGTCCTCGTTATCCAACGCACTTCCGGAATTTTTTCCCATCCCATTTCATATCGTGGTGTGATCGGTCCGGTCCGCCACTTCGCGGACGCCCGATTGATTGGCGCAGTGGGCGCAACAGTAAAACGTCCCGTTACTCTCCACGCCGTGCCCGATCACCTTACAGCCGCAGTGCGCGCACTCAGGCGCCAATGAATGAATGGCGCATTCGAAACTGTCGAACATATGCGACTGCCCCGCTAACGTGATCTCAAATGCTTTGTCATACTCATTGCCACAGGTTTCACATTGAGCCATTTGAATTCTCCTTTTTGATCTTATCCCGTCCCCCACGAAATATGAGCAAAAGAGATGCCAGCGCGCCACGAGAGCACTCACGCGCCTGCATGGCATAATCTGCACAGCAGGCGAGCGATCATTCGTGGGGAAGGATCAATCGTAAGGAGCCGCCCGGGCGGATACTCGGTGGGAAATCTACTTCTATTTCCAATGAAGGTAGCCATCTGGCGCAAAACCGGTACGAAACGCAGTTGCACTTGAAGATGCCCTTGCTCAGACCGAAGCGGCTTCCAACTTATGTTTTCTTAGCCATGAGTACCGCGCATCTTGACGATCGTGGAAAAGCCGCCGTAGAGCATGCGCTTCATATCAAAGAGTGGCTTCCCGGCTATTAGCGCTTTCATCCTTGGATCGTTCATCGCCTTCTTATTGACCTGATTGCGATGCGACTTTGAACGAAATCCAACCACGGAAGAAATCAAAACCTCGCCGGGTTTAACTTTTATTTTGCTCGGGAACGCAGCGACCTGTTTGGTTTTAAGATCATCGCCGAGGAACTCCCGGTAGTCGAGAGCGCCATGATCCTCGATAATTTCTCCAAAGCGTTGCGCAATCCGGCGGTAAGCGGCGAGATTTTTTTTGGGAATTGGCAAAAGGAACAAATCCACGTAGCCGTTCATAGGTTCCTCCTTTTGTTCACGAATTCAATTGCGTGCTGCTCCGCGATGGGGCGTTAATCGCCAGCGGCCGTAGAGGACGAACGCCGAAAGGAGTCCCACCACCGTCGGGATCAGCGCCGTCGCGACATCACCAGCCGCCAATGTGGGATTATTCTTATTGTAGCATTAGCTTTCTGGTCATGTTCGCCAAGTGTTCTGCGAGACCATCAAGGCAGTGGCATATCGCCAGCCGGCTGGCGCATTAATTTCACAACGACCTTCCGTCGAAGCGCTGAACCGGAACGCTCTCCAGGTCAATTTCCTCGAGGCAGCGAATGTTGATCGCGGCGATCCGATCGCCCTTTGGATCGATACCTTCTCCGTACGGGTGAATGCCACACGTCCGGCAAAAGCGGTGCTTGATGATGTGCTTGTTGAACGTGTACGTGCCGATGTCCTCATCTGGTGTAAGCAACCGGAGCTGGTCCCGGGGGACAAACCACAGAAGAGATCCTTTGCGCGAACACATAGAGCAATTGCATGCCATCGCTCCATTGAGCTCGCCTTCGACCTCGAACGCAACCTTCCCGCAGTGACAGCTACCTTTGTACTTCATGTGAGATCTCCTTAAGCTCTGTTAGTCGTCAGCACGCCGACCCTACAACGTCCTGCTGTGATGTGACGCCAACGCTGCCGCTCAGAGGCGCGAATGGAGTGAGCGTCCCTCGCAGCGGCTCGTTAGGCAGTGACACCATTGATGTCTGTTGCGCACGTGCTGCCGAGAGAATCCGTGTCAATCCACAGGAAGGAACCACTGCTCCGGCGTCTGTCCCAAGATACCACCAAAAAATTGCTCGTCGAAGCTCTTGAACTCCCACGATCGCCACGAATCCGGCGTGAGACGAATGGTAACTTCGCTTCCCGCGGCAAACACTGGACCCACCCTCGGATCCTCTAGCCCGGCTTTTGTCACATACCGCTGCTGAATTTTCGCGTTGATCTCTTTGGACCGTTCTCCATGGATGATCTCCGCAGTCCCCGACGCATTCACCCACCGTTCCGATCCTTGCCTTCGGCTGTCGACCACGAAGGAAGCCTGCGGGCGAGCCACGATATTCCTAACCTTGCGATCGGAGGCGACTGTCTCGACAAAAAAGCAGTTGTTCTCAAAGAGGTACCACACCGGGATCAGGTGAATCGAGCCATCCTCATTGAGCGTCGCTAAAGTGGCATAGTGACGTCCGTTCAGAAACTCTTGCATTGAATCGCTTAGCTTAGCCATACTTGCCCTCCCAAGGAATGATTCGAAATTTGCCTAGCCCGCCGCCGGACCGAACAGAGCGCAAGAAGCGCAGCTCTTGAGGCGTCCGGTTGCTCGAATCGTAGCGCCGTGTCTGATTGCTGTTAACCTTGTTTTACCGCGCTTGGCTCCATAAAGATGAGTTCCCAAATGTGACCCTCCAAATCCTGAAATCCGTGGCCATACATAAAACCATGGTCTTGCGGTTCATTGTAAGTAGTGCCTCCGGCGGCGACTGCTTTTCGAACCAACTCATCGACTTTTGCCCGGCTTTCAAGAGATAGGCACACAAGCACTTCGGTGTATTTCTTTGCGTCGCAAATCTCTTTGGGAGTAAAGGTCTTGAACTTTTCTTCGGTTAACAGCATGACGAATATGTCGTCAGTCACTATCATGCATGTGGCAGTCTCATCAGTGAATTGCTGATTAAACGTAAAGCCAAGTTTGGTGAAAAACTCTACCGACTTATTGAGATTTTTCACCGGTAAATTCACGAAAATTTTAGTGGCCATGGTTCTCCTTTTGAAGTTTTATTACCAGGCGATGGTTCGAGATGCCAGACTCGCTTGAACTCCCACGGGTGTGGCGTGCCGTCGTACCACTGGTGCGTGGTGAGAGGTTTGCCGGTGTCAAGAGAGGTGTCGTAAGCGAAGTTGTTGCTTTCGCCCTTGGGCGTGCCGTCCGGAGTCGTGGTCGGCTCGCCGGACGGTGTTCCGGGTTGGTGCCAAGTCTTGCCGCCGTCATCCGAGCGTTGAATGATCTGTCCGAACCAGCCGCTGGACTGCGACGCATACAGCCGATTCGGATCCGCTGGAGATCCCTTGAGGTGATACATCTCCCAGCCCGCAAAGTGGGGACTGCTCACCTCCCACCGTTCGCGTTTCCCATCCGAGGTAAGGACAAACGCGCCCTTCCGTGTGCCAACCAGCACCCGTACTCCGCTCATACTTTAATCCTCCCTGATCTTCGCAGTCTTCGCACGTAGCTTCTTCACAATCTGCGCGGTCCTCCGTCCGTAGAAGTTGCGCCGGCGGGAGCCCACCCGTTGTGTTTGACGGTTTGACCGTTTCCTTCGTTCAATTGTACGACGAATGAACGAGTGAGTTTAGGACACATCGAAAAAAAATCTGGTTTTTTTTGAAGGGATTTTCGGACCGCTGCCGGAAAAGCAGTGCTGGCTCAAGCCCGAGCCCTCTCGCGATCGAGATTACCCAATCTTCTCCGCCAACGGGGGACCTCGCTTTGCGCTCGAACGTAGGTCGTTCAATGCCGATGCGTTGTCCGTCGTATGTACGCGGATTGGCCGCCGGAGATCATGAGCGTGCATATGGCTGGCCTCCAGTGCGGCGAAATCCCAACGAAAGTCGGAATACCTCGCGCAAAGACGCAAAGGCCGCAAAGTTGATGATTTCCAAGGAGGAAATGAACCAACAAAGTTTTAAGTTTGTCAGTTAAGGCGGTGACGAATCAGACTTCACGATGCCTAGAACTGAAATGAGTTGGTCGAGAAATCCCATTTGTCCGGCAATGATCCGTTTCCGCGCCTCGGCGATATTGTACCATCCGACGCGATCGACTTCGGGAAACTGCTGCGTCTTGCCGGATTTTGGCGGCCATTCCATGACGAATAAATTACTTCGAACCCGAGAGGGATCGCAGTCGGCTTCGATTGCCCAGGCGTGAACTATTTTGCCGCCGGATTGCTTCACCGGCTCGAGTCGCCGAAATTCACCATCGATCTGGAAACCCGTTTCTTCGCTAAATTCACGCTTGGCGGCCTGAAGCGGATCCTCGCCTTCGCCGATTTCTCCCTTCGGCAATGACCATGCTCCGGCATCTTTCTTTGCCCAGAAGGGTCCGCCGGGATGAACGAGGAAAACTTCGAGCTCGCCACGCCAACGATACAGCAGAAGGCCGGCACTCACTTTTTTTGCCATGAACAGGTTTTGTTTTTGGAATTCCGGAATGTGAACCAATAGTGAAATGTAATAGCCCGCCTCGAAGGTTAGCTGCGTGTTTGACGACCGATCTGCGCTTCGAGCTCGCGCAGAGCGCCGGGGCAGTGCTTGGAGGCGACCTGCAAAAGCTCCTCACATACGGTCTCGGTGCAGTCTATTTCGTAGAGACCGCCCGGCGCATCGCCGGGCCGGCTGACAACCGGTGCGCCGGAGAGCGTGTCGTGGGCTAGAGATCCGGGCGGCGTGCTGTCTAGCAAGCAGGCGCGAGAATCGACTTTCAAGCGAATCGTCATGGCTTCACTCCATTTCTTTGTGTGGACAGATTAACCGGACCGTTTTGTTTGTACGTCATTTCCGGCTCCTGCGGATCCGTCCCTTCGGATGGGTCGGACAAAAAGGATTGCGATCGGCTCGCCTTACTACGACAGTTTTCTCTTTACGCCGATCTTTGTCAATTATCCGTTCTTCTCAAGTTGAAATCGCAGGCAGCTTTCAAATATTGTCGCTTCCATACTGTTTGGGGGTCCCATGGAGAACTTGGATAGCGATGTCATCGTCATCGGCGCCGGAGGCTGCGGGCTCATGGCTGCGCTGGTGGCGGGTAAAAAAGGGGCACGGGTGCTGCTGCTTGAGAAGACGGACCAACCCGGCGGCGGAACGGCTTTCTCTTCGAAGGGCATCCGCGCTGCTGGCAGCCGGCGCCAGCGCGAGTTGAAAATCGACGACAGTCCGGAGCTGTATGCGCAGGATATTTTGCGCCGGAACAACAATGAGAGCGACGCCGTTCTCACCAAGCAGCTGACGGAAACCTCCGGGCGAGTCGCTGACTTTCTGACCGACGTGGCCGGCATCGAATTTCAGATCGGCGAGTTTGCCTTCGGTCACAGCGCGCAGCGATCGCACTCGTGGAAGGCCGATAAGACCGTCACCGACTTTCTCTTCGAGGCGGTAGAGCGCGAAAAAAACATCCAGGTGCGCTTCTCGACGCCGGTGCTCTCGCTCAAACAGGATGCGAGCGGCGCGGTGACGGGCATGGTGACGAAAGGCGGTGTGCACACGGCGCGCAGGGTTATTCTCGCTTCGGGAGGATTCGGCGCGAGCGCGGAGCTGTTGTCGCGGTATATTCCCAAAGCACTTGACATTCCCTTTCCCGGCCATCACGGCAGCGCCGGCGACGGCATCAAAATGGGTTTGCTGGCGGGAGCCGCGACGGAGAACATGGGCGCGTTCCAGCCGTACCCGGCATACATCGGACCGGGAAAGCGCGCGGTGCCGCCCGAGGTCGCTCTATCCGGCGGCATCATGGTCGACGATGGCGGAAAGCGATTCGTCGACGAGACCCAATATCCCGGCGGGCTCGGCACAAAAATGCTCGATCTTCCCGGCAAGCAGGCCTACGAGATTTTCGACGAGCGCGTCTACCAGCTTCATCGAAATGCACCCGGCCTGAGAAATCTATCGGGCTTTTTCGATGCGGGTCTTTTGCTAAAGGCCGAATCTCTGGAAGAGCTTGCGCGCAGATTGGCGATCGATGCCGAAGGGCTTAAGCAAACCATTTGCGATTACAACGACAGCGCTGCGAGCGGCGGCAAAGACGCTTTCGGCCGCACGCTGCCGCAGCCGCTCGACGGACCCTTCTACGGTATCAAGGTGACGGTGGCGCTCTACCACACGCAAGGCGGCCTGAAGGTAAATGCGGACGGACAGGTCCTGCGCGCCGACGGCTCGATCATTCCGAACCTCTACGCCGGCGGCGGAGTCGCTGTCGGTGTGTCGGGCAAGGGCTTGGAAGGCTATCTGCCGGGCAACGGTTTGCTCGCGTCGCTGGGCCTCGGCATGCGAGCGGCGGAGCATGCAGTCCAATCGCTGCGAGCGAGCTAAAAGTAAAAATTAAGGAGACCCAGCGCGCGGCAGAGCCGGAACCAAAAGATGGACGTTGTTCGAAAAGTACGTGATGGGTTGAATTTTATCTTTTCACGGCGATTGAATATCCGCTAACAATTAACGAACTGTGACGAGGAGGAGAAAACTTGATGAAGCCGGCGACCGGCAACCGGAGCGGTTTGCTATTACTGTGGGGCGCATGATGCGCGGGCTATTCTGGAAAATCCTCGGCGTAGAAAAACTTCCCGTCGAATCCAAGCAAAAACTCGGCGTGGTGGCGCTTCTTTATTTTATTCAGGGCGCGCCGGCGGCGATCTTGTGGGAAGTGCTGCCGGTTTACTTTCGTTTGAACGGCGTGTCGCTGCGCGCCATCGGCGGTTTGCGCTTGCTCGAGCTGCCGTATTCGTTGAAAGTCTTTTGGTCGCCGCTGGTGCACCGTTACGGCGACCGGCGCGTTTGGGTGCTGGCGTGCATGTTGGGCATCGCCACGGTGCTGATGACCTTGCCGTTCACCGACGTCGCCGCCGTCGGTTTGATCGTGCTGCTGCTGATTCTCGCCCTGACAACCTTGTCGGCCACTCAAGACGTGGCGATCGATTCCTACTCGGTCGGCTTGGTCAATCGCGACGAAGAAGGGGCGGCCAACGGCGTGCGCGCCTCGGCGTACCGCGTCGCTCTTGTCGTCGCCGGCGGCGGGCTGGTTTTTCTCGCCACTGTTCTGCCGTGGAATTCTTTGTTTATGCTCGCTGGCATCGCTTTTGTGCTCCTCGGGTTCGCCGCGCTCCGGGTTCCGAAGCTCAGTTTGCCTGATGAAGCGCGCGAACATTGGTTGCAAGGCTTCGTCGGCTGGGCGGGCACCTGGCGCGTGATTCCGTTGGTCCTCTTCGTTCTAACTTACAAGCTCGGCGAGTTTGCCATCGGACCGATGGTGAAGCCGTTCTGGGTCGATTATGGCAAGTCCATCTGGCCGGTCGAAGAGGATCTGGTGTTTCAGATCGGCGTCTTTCCTACCACCTTCGGCATCGTGCTCAGCGTTGTCGGCGCATTGGCGGGCGGCGCGTTCATTTCGCGCTACGGCATCTTTCACGGCGTGTGGTTATTAGGATTGCTGCAAGCCGGTTCGAATCTCGGTTATTCCGTCGTCGAATGGTTCAATTTGGGACGCTTCGGTCTGTACGGCGCGTCCATGTTCGAGTCATTGAGCGGCGGTCTCGGCACGGCGGCGTTTCTAGCCTTCCTGATGAATGTTTGCCAAAAAGAGCACGCGACCGTGCAATACGCGTTTCTGTCGTCAATATTTTCGCTGACCGGAAGATTGATCGGAGGGATCAGCGGTTTAGGAGCGGAGAAATACGGCTACGGTGATTACTTCGCCTTGACATTTTTGTTGTCGCTACCGGCGTACCTGTTGTTGCCGTGGGTGAAACAGTGGATCCACGAAGACGAGAAGAAATAGCACTGTCGATCAATAGCGTGTCCGCTTGCTGTTGACTCCGAGGAGCAAGCGGCGCCAGGCCTCGATCTCGCGCCGCGGTTGGACCCACTTTGCCAAGCTCGCGCAGTGGCTCTGTAGTTTTCGGTAAAATTTTTCGTCGGTCTCCGCTTTGAGCAGCAAGCTCCTCAGTTTTCCTGTATCGCCCACGGGGAAAAAGCCCGGATAGCGACTGCCAAGAGTTCCGATCAAGCCGGCGATTCGCGAGGCGATCACCGGCACGCCGGCGGCCAACGCCTCGGAGAGCACGTTGGAGCTTCCCTCCATCTTTGAGGTGATGCAGACCAGATGGCTGCGCGCCATGAGCCGGCGGGTTTCGGCGTGCGAGAGCTGGCCGATCCAACGATAACGCGGATTGCGCGCCGTTTCGGCCTGCGCGCGCGCGCCCAGATTTTTATCCAACGCGAGGCCGATCTGGGTTATCCGGATGCGCGACACTAACGGCAGGGCGCGTACGGCGAGGACGGCGCGCAACGGGTCTTTTTCCTCGCGCAAGTGGCCGATGACGCAGACATCAAAATTGTTTCTTGAGCGCGAGAGTTTTCTTCGTATGGAATCGGCCGATTGATAAATGACCTGAGTTTTCTTTCGCAAACGGCGGCTCAATTCGCGCAAAGCCATGGATTGCAGGACGACGAGGTGAGTCGCTAGATCAAGCGATTGTTTAGCTTTGCGGTCGCGCCGGATGTCGCGGTACAGATCGGTGCCAGTGAGGACGACGATCAGCGGCCGCTCGGGATGGAGCCGATGAAAACGACGAATCGAGTCGGCGCTGCGCCGCGCATGCAGCGCGATCAGCGCGTCGCACGGCCGGTTGTCATAACTTTGGCTGACACGCACGCGGTGGCCGAGCTTCTTTAAGATCGCCGCCCAACGCAGCGCGGTGATGCGGTTGCCATTGCTAATGCGCAACGGCGCGGGCGTGACCAGTTGAATGTTCACGTTGTTTCGAATTATCGAGCGCAGGTGCGGAATCCGGCCCAAACATCGCACCGGTCCGGCGTGTAGAAGTTTCTCCAGGTATTGCGCATGAGTAAAGACGCCGTCGCCCAGCAACCGCCGCGCAGCACTTTATGCGTGCCGAACCAGGGCTGCGAGTATTCCTTGTAAGGATCGGCGCTAAAGCCAGGATAAGGCTGAAAATCACTCGCCGTCCATTCCCAGACATTGCCGATCATCTGGCGGCAGCCCAAGGCGCTGTCGCCGGCGGCGTGGGCGCCGACTTCGACGAGCCCGCCGGCGCGCCAATCCAAATTTGCCTGAGCCGGGCTGGCAGTTTCATTGCCCCAGGGAAAATGCCGCCGTTCTGCTGAACTCGCGTGATCCGGTGCGGCGGAGGCCGCCGCTTCCCATTCGGCTTCGGTGGGCAGCCGCCGGCCGGCCCAATTGCAATAAGCCTCGGCTTCATACCAGCTGACGTGGACGACGGGCCAATTTTGCCGGAGCGGAATATATTGATCGTAGATTCGCTGCAGCCAGCGCCCGTTTGCTTCACGGCGCCAATATGCGGGATGATGCTGGGTTGTAAATCTCGCTAGGTCAGTTTCTTCTTTGACGCTCTTATTGAAGAATTTGGCGAACGATTTCTCCAACTGCGCGGCGCCGCCGGTTTCCAGCCACTGCCAACCCTCGGTGCTCCAATAACGCGAGGCGTGATAGCCGCCAGCTTCGACAAAGGCGAGAAATTCCTCGTTAGTCACCGGCGTGCGCGCAATACGGAAATTTTTCAGTTCGACGGCATGCGCCCATTTCTCGTTATCGAAGACGAACGGAAAGTGCCGGGTGGCGCCGATAAGAAAAGCTCCGGCCGGAATCTCGACGTCGCCGGGGCATGACGCGGCGTCACGCTCACGCTCGGATGTCTTCGCGGCGAATTGCGGCGCGGCGTAAGCGAGCGTCTGGCGCGTGTAAGCCAGAGCCTCGGCGTGCATACCTTCATGGAAGAGCGCGAGGAGATAAAAGTAGAAGTCGTCGCGGGTCAATGCGCCGGCCCCGTCGATGGATTCGATCGCGCGCTCGAGAATCTCGTTCATATAGTTTAACGTCTGCTCGCGCGAAGGCAGCAAAAGCTCCCAGCGGGTGTCGTGCGCGACATCGGTAGAGTTATAAAGCTGATCGCCGTCAGGGCGCAGCGGTTTGCGCTCTTTCAGATGGCGCAGCAGCCAAAATTCCGCGAACCAGGCGACATGGCCGATTTCCCACAGCGGCGGATTCACGGTCGCGATGCGCGGTCCGATCATTTGCCGGTCATCAAGATCGGCAACCAAATCGAGGGTGCGGCGGCGGAAATCGCGCATGCGCGCGATCAGCGCGCCGGCGTCAAGTTTAATCAGCGGCCCGGCGGCCGATGCGCGCGCTGCGCCGACCTGAGACGTCGTCATAATAAATCTCCGAAAAAATCAGAATGAAAAGGCTAAACGTGTCTAAGCTAATCCGGCAAAAACCTCGCGGCCAATTTGTGGAACTCATCGATGGCGTCCCATGCACGAGATGCTTGCAATTGGTGAACTTGCGGCGATAATTGACTGAAAAATCTGTTGGATTCTCCGTCAAACCAAAGCCGGGTTGATCGTAGGCAATGACTCTTACTCCGGCCTTTTGCCAAGGGCGCCAGATTGCGCTCGAACACGTCGGCCGAGGAGCCCAGAGAGGCACCGTGCAGACAAGTCGTCGGACCCGAGCCGTCTTCGATGTAGCGTGTCTTTTAAACCATTGACATGAACAAACTGGTCTTGATACGCCATCGTTCTCTCCTCTCGTTACGCGGATTGTTTCATCACCACTAGCGCAAAACTATCCGCATGACAACGCAGTCGCGATTAAATTCACGCAGTCGCTTTAATCCAAGGGGTTCGAGATGACAATTGGCTTGTTAGTTGCAATTCCGAGTGACAGATTGTGTGGAAACTCTATCGGAGCCTTTCGACCCCGCTCAGGGCGAACGGCTAAGTGCCCCAATTTCAAACGATGGCACCCCGTTCGTGGTGAGCTCCGTCGAACCATGAACGTAGTTTTCACACAGGCTGGGGAAGCGAGGAATCTTTCTCGATGTGAAGATTCGCGGCGTAATTGAATGAACTCCTACAACTCTTTTCTTGATCCTGATTTTTCGCTAATCCTAGCCCATGCCAGAAAAATTCAGCGCGCAACTAAGGCGTCGTAGTGAGCGCATTTGGCGGGCGATCGAGGGCCACGCGTTTCTCCGTGAGCTGCACGCGGGCACCTTGCCGATGAATCGCTTCACCTATTTTGTATTGCAAGACTATGTTTACTTGCTCGACTTCGCCCAAGTGCTTTGCCAGGGCGGCGCCAAGTCGCCCGATCTCAAGACGCTCGAATTGTTTTGCCGCCACGCCCTCGGCGCGGTCGAAGTGGAGCGCAGTTTTCATGCGAGTTTCGGCAAGACGCTCGGCTTGTCGGCTAAACAGTTGGATGCGGTGCCGAAGGCGCCGATCACCCAGGCGTATATCGGCCATCTCCAGTCGGTGGCGCGCGGCGGCACGCTCGGCGAGCTCGTCGCGGCCGTGCTTCCGTGTTACTGGATCTACGGTGAAGCAGGACGGCGTCTTTACCGCAATCGTCCGCGCAAGCCGAAGATCTATCGCCAGTGGATCGAGACCTACGCTGGCGAGACCTTTTGGCAGCCGGTGCGCGAGCAAGTTCGTCTGATGGATCAACTCGGCGCAACGGCGAACCGCAACGAGAAAAAACTCATGGCCGTGCATTTCACTCTCAGCAGCCGCTACGAGTTCATGTTTTGGCAGCAGGCGTACCGGTTAGAAAGTTGGTCGATTTAGTGTTCTTCTGAAAGCTCTCCGGCCGGATGATTTGACCGCAAAGACCGCAAAAGGACGCAAAGAAGATGTAGGGGCGACCGGCGGGTCGCCCAGCTTTCTTTAACTTCTGAACTTCGCGCTCTTCGTGGTGAGATTTCAGGTTGAGCCTGGGTCTACCGTGAACGGTTGGTTTGCTACTCTGATCGTGTTCCTATAGAGTCGAGATAGATCATGCCTTGACGCTACCGGCGCGCAAGAGGTCGGAGACCGGGTCGCAGACTCCTCACTGGCATGGACGTCGGCGTGGGTACTGCGCCGAATGATTCCCGGTCTCGCCCCCCAATCCCTCTTCCTAAAACCGCAGGGCATCAAAAGCCTGCAAAGAGGAAGAATTATGCATCCTCTATTGGTGATTGCCGTCCCCTTAGTATTGATAACTTTGGGCATGATATTGAACAGCATCGGGTTATCCTTCGATCAACCAGCCAGTTCGCCAGAGCAAGATCCGGCTAAGAGGCTAGCGGCCGAAAGGGAAGCTTTCCGCCAGTTTTTCGATCGCCAGCGAAGCAGCGCGATAAAACGGCAGAAAAGGGTAGGTCAGTACGCTTGGCTGCTTATGATCGCTACCATCGGTTCCTTCATCTGGTTGTACACCGACACCGTCAGCAAGACCGCTCTTTCGAACCGCATCGCGTCGCTGCAATCCTTGGCCTCCCAAGAAGGCAAGGATCTGGTTCTTTCGGTGACTCTCCTCGACGGCAACAACGTAAAGTATCTCGTTAAATTGCCCCAGGGCGACAAAAAGCTGGATGCCGCTTCCAACGCGACAGCCGCCAAAGAAACGGTGTCGTCGTGGGAGTTGGAGAGACTGGGGACGGCATTGAGTATCGGCGATAACAGCTTGCCGCTTGGAGTTGCGCTCAAGATATCAAATTGAGCGGCGTCCGGACCAAGCTCTATTCTATTTAGCCAATGCCGGCGACTTGGAGAGCTGCGCGGAGACGAGCATGATAGCCTGAGGCTGCATGATGGTTGCGAGCCGGCGCGAATAGATGAAGCGCCAAGGAGAATGACTGGTGACGGACTTTGCGAAGCGATTGTTCGTGGGGATCAAGATTTCAAAGGCGCTGCAAAATGGATTGGATAGCCCGGCCCCGGGGACCCATCACTATTTCGAGGGAAACCACAATAACAAGTCTCTTCAAATCATCAACGTGGGCGAACACAGATTTATTGGGACCTACGTCGAAGACGGTTGTCCAGCGTCGGCTATCGGGGACGCCGGTCGCAGCGTCTGCAGCATGGTCAAACTAGTTACCCGTGGCGGACGCATTGACGAAGATGCGGTCGAGATTTACTCCATTTGATCCGTCGAGCCGGGTGGGTAGGATCATGGTTTCACCAGGCTCACTTAGATTCGTTCGATGTACGGGCTTCTGCGCTTTAAACGGGCCGGAGTTTTATCTGTATTTCAAAAGGAGGTCGGTATGTCGGCTACAATTAACATTAGTTTAAGAGATGGTACTTTGGTGCGGCATAAGAAGAAGGGTTATGAAGGCAAGATTGAGGGAACGACGGCGATTAAAGCCTGCTTTACGAGAGGCGGAGCCTTGATGGAGGCACCGTTCAGCAAGGAGGCTTTTCAGTATCGCGTAGTGGTCAGTGGCCAATCGATGCGCTATATCGCGCCTATTGAAGATTTAGAAATACTCGATGCCGTGGCTGAGATCCTTTGTGTCCGTTGCCATAAACCGTTTCACACAAAGCCCGGCGTAGAGGGCAAAGTGGGAGGGCGTTGCTCATGCGGCGGATGGATTTGCCCGGTTTGCCTGGGATGCCAAGCGGAAGAAGCTACCGAAGATAAAGCCACGTCCTGCGCAAATCAGCGGAAAAGATTCTTAAAAAAACTTGCCAACGAAAGGCATTAAATTGTTCAGCCGATTCTGACGATGCCATCGGCTGAATCAGGCACTCTTGTGTGATCGTGAGCGCAACAGATATTGTGGCTTGGACGCCGCACCTCACCGGACCTATGGCGGGCGTCCTTTAGCTTACTTGTCTTGCATACTCGCAGCGCGGGCACACCTGAGGAGAGGCTCCCGTTAGTACCGGCCAGCCGCAATCGCGACAGCTCACCACCGGTTCTCCCAGCATCCCTCGGACCAGCGAGCCGCAGCGTCTGCCGCCGCAAGGACCGGTGCCGACGCCGGTGCGCTTGCTGACTTGCTCGAAGGTTTTGGCGCCGGCCTGGATGGCTTTGACCACGGTGCCTTTACGGATCTTGTTGCAGAGGCAAGCCGGTTTGAGATTCTCGATGACCGCCTGCTCTCGGGCTTTTCTTTCTTGCTCGTCGATGGCGAGGACCCTAACCTTTGCTGTGAATTCTCACTCAGTGTAGCACAATTCTTGCTGTAACGAATTACTTGGCCGCGACGACGAGAGACGAAGTGAGCGGCGGCGGGAGATCGATCTGGCGTATCTGACGCAAACCCGCACGTTCCATCCAGCCCTTAATCTCGTTGAAACTATAGCAGCGGCCGCCGGCGGTGGTGAGCAGCATGAGCAAGCTGAAGATCGCTCCGACGGGCGGATTGACGCGGCTGTCGTCGAGGATATGGTCTTTGACGATGATTTGTCCTGAGGGCTTAAGATTGCGCGCAAGCTTGCCGATCAGCATTTGGTTGTTTTGCTCATCTTCGCCATGGACGATGTTGGACAAAAATACGACATCGTACTGTCCTGGGATCGGATCCTTTCGGTAGTCACCCGGAATGAGTCTGATCCTTTGTCCCATGCCGGCATCGCCCACGTAGCGCTCGGTCATTTTCAAAGTTCCGGGCAGATCGAAGATCGTCGCTTGAATATTCGCAAATTGTTTGCAGAGCGCTATGGGGTAGGTCGCCGGTCCGGCACCGAGGTCGAGAAGATCTGCCACTTTCTGCCAATTTAAGGCATGCCCCAGAACGTCGGCATCGCCGCGCGCTTTGACCAGGGAATCCATGGCATTAATGAAAATTTCGGTCTCATGCGGATCGTCTTGATACATATTGGCGGGGCGGGCGGAAGCGCCGCTGCGAATCGCTTCCGGCAGTTTCTCCCAGCACTGCCACAATGAGTCCTCAAATCGAATCATGCCACCGACATACTCAGGCGAGCTTCGGACCAAATACTGCCGGGCGACGTTGGCGAGGGGAAAATAGTCTTTGTGCTTATTCAGGATCTGGAGCGCGGCCAGCGCATTGAGCAGTAACTCGGTGGCGCGCGGCTCGAGGTCGAGATGTGCCGCGACTTCAGCGGCGCTTTGCGGCGCTTTGTCGAGTGTTTCGAATATCCCCAGGCGCAGCGCCGTCTGCACGATCCGCGCTTCGGCATGGCCGGCGGCAAGGCCCATGAGTTGGGAAAAATTCATCGTGATCGTGTCTTGGCTACAGCGGACCTACGTGCCTTCGCTGAGTTTTTTGCCGTCGTCAAAATTGCACCACGCACAGAGGCGAGTGAGCGGGTTAGTTTCGAGTCTCGTGTTTCGAGTTAAACCCGAAACCCGGAACTCGTAACCCGAAATAGCAAATGCCCATATGAGTCTTTTTCCGCGGCCTGCTAGAGTCTCTCAACGATGCGATAACTGCGACTCTTGGGCTTAAGCGGCGCGACGATGCCGTTTTTCACCATCAGGCGAATTTCGCGATAAGCGGTGTCTCGGTCGACTTCGGCAATCTTTTCGTATTCCGCCGTGGAAAACGTCTTCCCGTGACAATACGCGTAGACCAGCAATCGTCTTTGTCGCAGGTTCATTTGCGCCGTGCCGAATTGGTTGAGCCATTTCAAAGTCGCCTCGTCGTAGACTGGAGCGTTGCGCAAGGTGACGGTAAAGATAAAGCCTTCGATCGACAATTCCGGCGGGTGAAGTCCGTAGCTTTCCATCTCCTGAAACATGCGCGGCACGCCTTCGCCCATTTCGCGCAGATAGCCGAGATCGGCGAGGACGCGCACGATCAAAGGATTGCGCGAAAAATGAATGCTCTTTTGCCGCCGCAGTTGCTCGAGCGTGACCGGCGCCGGGGGTAATCCGGGACTGCGCACGCTGATATGGTCGTCGAACATCCACACTTCGATAGATGCGCCGCTCAGGCCGTAATCGCGGTGTGCGACGGCGTTGACCAACGCTTCCTGCCAGGCGAACGTCGGGTATTCGAGCCGTTCGCGGAAGAAGAGATCATGCAAAATCGTGCGCTCGCGAATGTGCTCCTTGATCCGGCCGACCGCTTCGTCGATCAGCCGCACGAGAGGCGCTTCGAAGCGGATTCGCTTGACGACGTTGAGCGAGCTGCCGTGCTGCCGTTCGGCGCCCTCGTATTTGACGAAATCGATGCCGGCGCGCGGATGCCAGCGCGTCGGTTCCTTTGCAAACAGCAGGAGCGCGGCGATATTGGGGCAGGGAAGGGCGCGCGAATGGTCGAGCAGGTGATAGGTCTGGCTTAGAACCGCCTGAGCGTCTCGACCCGGCTGCGTTTTGTCGGCGAAGGCCTGCACGAGATCGGTATCGAGATCGAACCAGGACGCGTTGAGCGCTTGCTGGCGCTCGTAGAAGACATTCTTCTTTGCTTCTTTGAGGGCGTGTATCTGCTCGGCCGGCAGCGACACAGTTTCGCTGGCGACGCGGTAAAATGACCGGCCGCCGGCGATCCGATAAATTTCCAGGCCGGAAGCGACTTCGAACTTGAGCAGTTGCAAATTGCCCAGGCGGACTTTTTCACAAGCGTGATTGAGTTGCGGGCGCAGTAAGTTCTGCGGCGCTCGAATCAGCGCGTGCAGCTCATCCTGATCATGAGGAATGCCGGTAACGCTCTTGTCCGGCTCGACGCCGACCAGAACCGAGCCGCCGTCGGCATTGGCCATAGCGGACAGCACCCGGGCGATCTCGCGCGAGAGGTCTTCGTCGCGTTTTTTCTGCCCCGGCGTGCGGCGATACTCGTAGGCGCTGATAAATTCGAGAAACTGCCCGCGATCCTGTTTGAGCAGGAGTCCGATTGCTTCTGCTTGCATGGTGGTTAGAGGGGAATATACATGTTCGGCGCGATCCCAAAATAGATTTTCTACCGTGAGACTTTCGCGGGGTTGCAACCCGTTGGGTAAGGAGTTAGGAGTTAGTAGTGAGGAGTAAGGAGTTTAGAAGCGCCGTGCTTGCGGGCGTTTACTCTTTACTCCTGACTCCTTACTGCCTAACGCCTTACGATGATGTTGCCGCGTTCAATGTCAAGATTTCGAGCACGATCCGCGCTGAAAGATTGAGATCCTTCAAATCAAGCCACTCGTTGACGGTGTGAATGTCACGCATGCCGGTGGACAAATTGGCGACCACTAGGCCCTTTTGATTGAGCACGTTGGCGTCGCAGCCGCCGCCGGTGGCGAGCGTTTTGACTTCCAGGCTCAAATTCTTCGCCGCGGCGTGCACGAGCCTGACAATCGGCGCGCTCTCCGGCACGTCCATGCGATCGTAATCGCGATCGATTTTGGCTTCGACCTTGGCCGTGTGCAGCTTGCCGTCAAGCTCAAGAACGTGGCGCGCCGCCGCCTCTTCGAGGCAGCGTTTCATGTCCTCGGTCTGCTGATCGAGCTTTTCTTGACTATGGCTGCGCGCCTCACCGCGCAGGATGACCTGGTTGGGCACGATGTTGACGGCCATGCCGCCCTCGACGACGCCGATGTTGGCGGTGGTTTCATGATCGATGCGCCCGAGATGCATTCGGGCGATGCCTTCGGCGGCGACTTTGATTGCGTTAATGCCTCTTTCCGGGCACACGCCGGCATGGGCTTCCAGTCCGCGGACGCGGAATTCCATGCGATTGGCGGCCGGCGCTCGGGTGAATAGGAATCCGACCGAATCGCTGTCGAGCACCAGTCCGGTGCGCGCGCGCAGGCGGCTTACGTCGAGGCACTTGGCGCCGATCAGACCGGCCTCTTCGCAAATCGTAAAAACCACGTCGACCTCGCCGCACGCCAAACTATTCTCTTTGATGACACGCAAAGCTTCGCAGATGATCGCAACGCCGCTCTTGTCGTCGCCGCCGAGCACGGTGCGCCCATCGCTGCGCAGGATGTCGCCGTCGAGGATCGGCGTGACGCCCTCGCCGGGAACCACCGTGTCCATGTGCGCGGAGAGCAGAAGCGGCGTGACGCGCGGAACGCTTCCGGGAAAATGCGCGATCAGATTGCCGACGTTGCCGCCGACCTTGTCGCCGGCGTCGTCGATGAAAACCGTGGCGCCGAGCTCTTCCATTTCGCGTTTGAGGCGCATGGCGACGTTACGCTCTTGGCGCGACAGGCTATCGATCTCGATGAGCTCAATGAGCAGATTTTTAAGCCGTTCCTGATTAATCAAAACTGTGACCTCGCTGTTCCCGCCTGAAGGGCATCGATTCGATGGCCGTTGCCCTTCGACCTGGGTCAATCTGCCACAGTTGCCCGGTCGAATCCAAGGGGGAGTTGAAAAGAAAAAGATGTCCTGGAGAAGCGAAAATAAAAGACGCAACGCGCCGCGCGGCTGGATTACACACGTCCGTTATCGAGCAGTTTGATCAGATTGATGAATTCCAATTCGCTAAACAGGCTGCGCAGTTTATCCTGGTCAAAGCCGCTGAACTTGAGTTGCTCGAGTTCGATGGCCATCGGAACGTCGCGTTTGACGGTGGCGAGATCCCGGCTCAGAAACGCGGCGTCTTTGCCGTCCGCGAGAATCCTGCGCACGCGCGCGGCGCCGCGCAATTTTGCCTGTTCGACTTCGTCGAGGCGATCGAACAGATTTTCCAAATTGCCGAATTGCTGGATCAAAGCGATGGCGGTCTTCGCACCGATGCCTTTGACCCCCGGAATGTTGTCGATCGGGTCGCCCATGAGGCCCATGACTTGGACGACCTGCTCGGGCGCGACGCCAAATTTGACTTTGACTTCCTCGGCGCCGATCCAGCAGTCTTTGGCGCCGTCCAGGAGCTTGATGCGCGCAGTGACCAGCTGCATGAGGTCTTTGTCGCTGGAAACGACGATAAAATCGCAGCCGCTGCCGGCCAGCGCTTTACACAGGGTCGCGATGATGTCGTCCGCCTCGTACCCCGCGAGTTCCAGCAACGGCACCTTGAGGCCGTCGAGCACGCGGCGGAAATAGGGAAACTGCGGAGTTAAATCCGGCGGAGCTTCGGGCCGGTTGCCCTTGTAGTCGGCGAACATCCGGTGGCGAAAGGTCTGGCGCCCGGCGTCGAGCGCGACGGCGACATATTCCGGCTGATACTGCTTAAGAAACTTGAGCAGGAGGTTGGTGAAGCCAAAGATGGCGTTGGTCGGCAGACCCGCGGAATGATTCAACGGCGGAATCGCAAAGAAAGCGCGAAAAATATACGCGCTGCCGTCGATCAGAAACAAACGGGGATTTTGCTCAGGCATCGAACGGTTCAGCGGTGCATGATCGGACTGGCCGCAAACCGTAACGCCTCGGGCTAAGAGCTGCGCCGCGATAGCGCATGCGTCGCCGTGCCGTAGAACGACTCCGCGGCTTCCATGAGAGTTTCTGAGAGCGTCGGATGCGGATGCACCGAATCGGCAATATCGCGCGCGGTGGCGCCCATCTCAACGGCGAGCACGCCTTCGCTGATGAGATCTCCCGCGCTGACGCCGACGATGCCCACGCCGAGAATGCGCTCGGTTTCCGGTTCGATGATGAGTTTGGTCAAGCCGTCGGTCCGATCCAAAGTGAGCGCGCGCCCGGAGGCGCCCCAAAGAAATTTGGCGATTTTCACCTCGGTGCCTTTTTCTTTGGCTTGGTTTTCGGTAAGGCCGCACCAGGCCACTTCCGGATCGGTATAGACGACGGCGGGAATCACGACATTTTCGAATGCGCTCGGTTCACCGAGCATGGCTTCGACGGCGATGCGCCCTTCCTTGGTGGCGCGATGGGCGAGCAGGGCGCCGCCGTTGACGTCGCCGATGGCGTAGATATTCGGATCTTCGGTCTGTTGTTGGGCGTTGCATTGAATGAAGCCTTTGTCGTCCTTGGTGACTTTGGTGTTCTCAAGTCCGAGATCGGCAAGATTCGGCGCGCGACCGACACTGACAAGAACGCGATCGTAAAGTTCCTCGCGCGGCTGCTTGTCGATTTCCATGGTGACTTTGATTTGCTTGCCGGCCGTGGCCATCTTTAAGACTTTGGTATTAACGCGAATTTCTTTGAAGGCTTTTTGCGCCGCTCGGGCCACCGGGCGGACCAGATCGGCATCGACGCCAGTGAGTATCGACGGCAGAGCTTCGAGGACGACGACATGGCTGCCGAGAGCCGCGTAAACCGTGCCGAGCTCCATGCCGATGTAGCCGCCGCCGACCACCAGCAGATCCTGCGGGATGTCGGGCAGCTCCAACGCTTCAGTCGATGTCATGACGCGCGGATTGCCAAGATCAAAAGCGTTGGGCATGGCGGGCTTGGAGCCGACGGCGATCACGGCCTTTTCATAGCGAATGAATTTTTGTCCTTCACTGGTCTCGACGCGCAGGGTCTGCGAATCTTCAAAGTGGCCGCGGCCGTGGACGACTTGCACGCCGCGTTGTTTGGCCAAACCTTTGATACCTTGACCGAGTTTCTCCAAAATCGATTCCTTCCAAGCCCGAAGCTTTTCGAGCTCGACCTTCGGCTGGCTGAACTCAATACCGCGGTAAGTCGACTCCTTAACTTCGCGAAAAATCTCGGTGGCGTGGAGCAGGGCCTTAGACGGAATGCAGCCGACGTTCAGGCAGATGCCGCCGAGCCGCGGATTCTGTTCTACCAGCGTGACCTTTTTGCCCTTGTCGGCGGCATAAAACGCCGCCGCATAGCCGCCCGGTCCGGCGCCCACTACGACGATTTCGGTGGTGATCGGTTCCATAGAAGACTTTTTATTTGAGTTTCAAGTCCGCTTCATCGAAGGATTCGAGGCCGGCGATCACATCTTTCAAGAAGCGCACGGCATCGGCGCCGTCCAAGACGCGATGGTCGTAGGCCAGGCAGAGCGGGAGAATCGTTCGAATCGCGATTTTTCCACCCACCGCGACCGGCTTTGCGTGACCTTGGCCGACCCCCAGGATGGCGACTTGCGGCGCGTAGATGATCGGCGTGAAGTGGCGGCTGCCGATGCTGCCCTGGTTCGAGATCGTGAACGTGCCGCCTTGAAGCTCTTCGATAGAAATCTTCCTTTGGCGGGTTTTCTCCGCGAGCGAGTCAAGCTCTTGTGAAAGCTGCAGCAGATTCTTCTGATCGACGTTGCGCAGAATCGGCACGATCAGTCCGCCCTCGGTGTCGACGGCGACGCCGATGTGGCAATAATCCTTGTAGACGACTTCTAAAGAAGAGTCGTCCAGGCTTGCATTGGCGCGCGGGTGTTTTTTCAAGGCGCGCCCGAGCACCAGAAGCAAAAACGACGTCAAGGTCAAATGCGCGCCCTTTTTCGCGAAATTCGCGGAGTGTTTCTTGCGCAATGCGAGCAGCGACGTAATATCAGCATCGTCGAACTGATTGATCTTGGGAATCGTCGTCCACGATTCGACCATGCGCCGGCTCACGGTGCGCCGGAGCGGCGACATCTTTTCCCGGCGCACCGGCCCCCATTTACTGAAATCCACGGCTTCGCCCGGCGTCGCGGCCGGTGCTGTCCCCGGCTGGGTTGCGGCCGGTGCCGCTGTTCCCTGGTTGGCAATCTCTTGCAGCCGTTGAATGTAAGCGCGCACGTCGGTCAGATTGATTCTGCCGCCGGCTTCGCTGCCTTTCACTCGCCTCAGATCGATGCCGAGATCGCGCGCGATTTTGCGAAGCGACGGCGGCGCGGGCGGCGGGGCGCCGCTCTTCGACTCATAGCGATAATCGCCGGCTGTCTTGCTCGCCGGCGTGCTTGCCGCGGAAGCCGGTGGGGAAGGGGAGTCAGCCGCGGGCGCGCCGGCGCTGGCCGCTGGACTCTGTGCCGGTTTGGCGGCGGCGCTGGCCGCAACGCCGCTGCTTTCGATGGAGATCAGCACTTGTCCAACGCTGACCTCCATGCCCTGCTTCACGTGGATTTTTGTCACGACGCCGGTGCTCGGCGCCGGGATGGAGCCGACCGCCTTTTGCGTCTCGAGCTCCATGATCGCTTGATCTTTTTTGATCTCCTGGCCTTCGGCGACTAGAATGTTTACGACCGTGCCGCCCTCTACACCTTCAGCGAGCTGGGGAAGTTTAACGTCCATGAGTTGATAACGCCGCTGTTGTTCGCGCGCTTAGAGAAAATGCGGGAATGTTTTTTCCGGATCGATGGCGAGCTTCTTGATCGCATCCTCGACCGCTTGTGCGGTCCATGAGCCTTTTTGGTACAACGCATAAAGCGTCGCAATAACGGTGAGTTCGGCGTCGACTTCGAAGAACCGCCTGAGGTTCGGCCGGGTATCGCTGCGGCCGAAGCCGTCGGTGCCGAGCGACATCAGGCCGCCGGGAACCCAAGGCGCAATCTGATCAGGAACCATTTTCATGTAATCGGAAACCGCGACAAACGGACCTTCTTCGTCTTGCAGCAATGACTCGAGATAAGATTTTTTCGGCGCGGCGGTTGGATGGAGCATGTTCCAGCGTCTGGTCCGCAGCGCGTCGCCGCGCAGCAGTTTATAACTGGTCGCGCTCCAAACGTCGGCTGCCACGTCGAATTGTTCGGCGAGAATTTCTTGCCCGCGTAAGGCCTCGCGCAATATCGGGCCGCTGCCGAAAATATGCGCTTTGAACTTTTTTCCCTTGTCGCCCGGTTTGAGCTTGTACAAGCCTTTGAGGATTCCTTCCTCGGCGCCCTCGGGCATTTCCGGCATCGGATAGCTCTCGTTGTAAAGCGTTAGGTAATAAAAGTATTCTTCACCTTCAGCGTACAAGCGGCGCAGGCCGTCCCTGATGATGACGGCGATTTCATAGGCATAGGCGGGATCGTAGGTCAGCAGTGTGGGAACCGTGCTGGCCAACAGATGGCTGTGGCCGTCCTGATGCTGTAATCCTTCGCCGTTGAGCGTGGTCCGTCCCGCAGTGGCCCCCAGAAGGAATCCCTTCGCCTTACTGTCCGCCGCCGCCCAGATCAAATCGCCGATGCGCTGAAAGCCGAACATCGAGTAATAGAAATAGAAGGGAACCATGTTGATTCCCAAGTTGGCGTAGGCAGTGCCGGCGGCGATGAATGACGACATCGAGCCTGCTTCGGTGATGCCTTCCTCGAGAATCTGTCCGTCTTTGGCCTCGTTGTAATAGAGCAAGGTTTCCCGATCGACCGGTTCGTAGAGCTGGCCCTTCGACGAATAGATGCCAACCTGGCGAAAAAGCGAATCCATGCCGAAGGTTCGCGCTTCGTCGGGAATGATCGGCACGATGCGCTTGCCGAGCTCCTCGTGCCGCAGCAGCCGGGATAGGAGCCGCACAGCCGCCCCAGTGGTGGACAGAGAGTACTCACCGGAACCCTTGAGGGCGTCGGCGTAGTCGGCGGCTTCGGGAAGCTTGAGCGGCGCGGCACGGACCTTTCGCTCAGGAATGAAACCGCGCAACTGCTTGCGCCGTTCGAGCAGGTATTGGGTCTCCCGGCTATCGAGCGGCGGGCGATAGAAAGGCGTCTCGACGACCTCTTCGTCGGGGAGCGGGATGTCAAAACGGCTACGAAACTCGCGCAGCTCACGCTCGTTGAGTTTCTTCTGCTGGTGGGTGACGTTTCTGCCTTCGCCCGCTTCGCCCAAGCCGTAACCCTTAACCGTCTTGGCGAGAATGACCGTCGGCGAACCCTTGTGCTCAACCGCGGCTTTATACGCGGCGTAAACTTTCTTGGGATCGTGGCCGCCGCGCAACAGCTTGCGGATCTGGTCGTCGGTCAAGTGATTGACCATTTCCAGCAGCCCGGGGTACTTGCCAAAAAAATTCTTGCGGGTGTAGCTGCCGGGCTCGACCGTGTACTTCTGGTATTCGCCGTCGACGGCTTCTTCCATCCGTTTGAGCAAGAGGCCTTGGTCGTCCGCCGCTAACAGCGGATCCCAATCGGATCCCCAAATCACTTTGATGACATTCCATCCGGCGCCGCGAAAGAGCGCCTCGAGCTCCTGAATTATTTTGCCATTGCCACGCACGGGGCCGTCGAGCCGCTGCAGGTTACAATTCACCACCCAGACCAGATTGTCGAGATTCTCCCGCGCCGCGACCGTGAGCGCTCCGGACGATTCGGGCTCATCCATTTCGCCGTCGCCGGGGAAACACCAGACTCGAGGTTCATCGTCGGTGAGAAGGCCGCGGCTCTTGAGATAGCGCACGAAGCGCGCCTGGTAGATCGACATGATCGGCGCAAGTCCCATGGAAACCGACGGGAACTGCCAGAAATCGGGCATCAAATAGGGATGGGGATAGGACGACACGCCGCCGACCGGCGAAAGCTCTTGGCGAAAATGGTGAAGCTTGGGCGCGTTGATACGCCACTCTACGTAGGCGCGCGAGTAGGCGCCAGGCGAAGCGTGACCTTGAAAGTAGACCATGTCGGAGTGATGATCGCCGTCGCCGCCGCGAAAAAAGTGATTGAAGCCCACTTCGTAAAGAGTCGCGGCGGAGGCGTAGGTGGAGATATGACCGCCGATGTCCGGGTGAATGCGATTCGCTTTGACGACCATCGCCATCGCATTCCAGCGAATGTAGCTCTTGATGCGCCGCTCGATCTCGCGATTGCCCGGGTAAGGCGGCTCTTTCTCGGGCGCAATCGTGTTGATGTAAGGCGTGCTGACCGTCTGAGGGATCTTGAGCCCGGACTCGCGCAGCCGGTCGTTGAGATCTTCGAGCAGTAAGGAAGCCTGCTCGGACTGCTCGTTCTTCAAAATATATTCGAGAAGGTGCTCGAGCGAAGTGACCCACTTGTGGCGATCGTTTTTATTTCCTTTACCGTCCTCGCGCTCGCCGATCACCGCGGTGCCATCGCCGGTATTTTTTTTCTCAGGTTTCATCCGACCTCGCGCATCAATTTTAACAGACAACAAAAAAGGATTAAAATCAACTGGACTCGATGAAATATCTCAATCTAACTTTCAACGAACCGCCGGCTAATCTCGCCTGCGACGAAGCGCTACTCGAACAGATGGAAGCCGACCCATCCATTGACGCTTGCTTGCGAGTTTGGCAAGCAAAGAAACACTTTGTGGTTCTCGGCCACTCCAATCGATTGTTCTCGGAGGTGAACATTTCGGTCTGCAACGAAAATCGAATACCCATATTACGGCGCATCAGCGGCGGCGGCACGGTGATGCAGGGGCCTGGCTGCCTGAACTATTCATTGATTCTGCGCAGCGGCGCGCGCCACCTAAAGAATATCGGCGATACCTTCAGGTATGTTTTGCAGCGCCATCGCCTCTCGGTCGATGAAATGTGCGGCGCCGAGAAGGTGCGCATCGAAGGTATTAGTGACTTGGCGATCGACGGGCAAAAGTTTTCCGGCAACGCCCAATATCGCAAATCGAGTTGCGTGCTCGTGCACGGCACGTTCTTACTGAATTTCGATTTAAAAATAATCGACAAGTATTTATCGGTGCCGGCCAAGCAGCCGGCTTATCGCGAGGCTCGCCCGCATTTACAGTTTGTCAAAAATCTCAACGTCGATGCGGTGCAGCTTTGCGAACGGTTGAAAACCGCTTGGCGGGCAAAGGAGGAATCTTACGAGGTGCCCTTTGCGCGCATCGAAGAGTTGGTTCGTGGCCGGTATTCCAGGCCCGAGTGGTCGGAAAAATTCTAGCAGCGCTGCTGAAAAAGACTCATAGGCTTCGTTGATTCACGTGTCACGTTTCACGGACACGATTCCGATGGCGGTGCGTAGGGCTCTTAGCTAACGATCTTCCGGGGGCAGGTGATTTGGCGGGACGACGGCTGTTAGAGCCCCAGGCGAGGAAATTACAAGACGAGATCGGGAGACTGGAGAAGGACCAGGCCAAAATCGGCGGGTCTCTCCCATGACCCTAATGAATGCACTGTTTTTAATCTCGATCTCAAGCCGGTCGCGGTACTTCAGAGGCCATCGAGCCTTTGCTAGAAAAATGGCCAACGTGTCGGCAGTATTTTTCGTCCGCTCCAGCCTGATACGATTGGATTGAAATACAAACCTCGGCGATTTTTCCGCTGAAGAATTGATCCGGACTGGAACATGCCGTTTGCAGGGCTCTTGACTGCCCTGTACTTTATGCGGTACAGTGCGTGGATGAGGTACACTTGGCAAAAAGAAAACGGATTCCCGCTGTTTTTTACCGTACCGCCTCTGGAGTGGAGCCGGTCAGAAGGTGGCTCAAGGGGTTGCCTCCCGAGGACTGGCGGATCGTGGGCATCGACATCGCTACGGTCGAATTCGGCTGGCCCGTGGGAATGCCGGTCTGTAGTCCAATCACGTCTCGTCGCGGTTTATGGGAGGTTCGCAGCACGCTTAAAGGGGGTCGCATCGCGCGTGTACTGTTCTGCATACACGATGGCCTGATGGTTCTTCTGCATGGGTTTATTAAGAAAACCCAAAAAACCCCGGATGGCGATTTAGATTTGGCCATGAAGCGGAAAAAGGAGATAGAGCAATGAGCAAAAAAAAACATATCGGATCCTCTTTCGAGGATTTTCTGAAGGAAGAGGGCATCTTTGAAGAGACAACGACCCAGGCCGTGAAGCGTGTTTTGGCCTGGCAGGTCGCCCAAGCCATGAAGGAACAAGGCATCAGCAAAATCGAGATGGCAAAGCGGATGCATACGAGCCGAAGTCAGCTTGACCGCTTCCTTGATCCCGATAACGACAAGGTCTTACTGGAGACCGTTCAGAGAGCCGCTTCAGCCGTTGGCAAGCGGGTTTCAATGAGTCTTGAAGAGAACGAACAGACCACTTAACCGCTCGCAAAAGGCTGCAAAGATATCGACTTGCCGCTACAGTGCGAACTTTCCGGGCCAACTAGATTGATAATGCCAACTACAAGAGCGGCCCCCACCAGTTTTCCTGCGAGATCTATTCGCGCGTAAGATTTAGGTTAGCGGTGGCAACCGAGCACGTGATTCTGGGAACGCAGATCAGAAATCTGAAGACGAAACCTACATGCTGAAATTTTCCGGCAGGACAGAGCACGTTCAACTTCTGAGGGCGTTGGCGAGCGGACTGCACATCAAACCACGCCGATCGGCCGCGGAGGCCCAGAGAGGATTAGTAAAGAGATCCACTTCCGGCCGCGCGATATCCACATCGAGGGCGCGCATTATCTCAATTGATGAGGCACGCCAATCTCTCGACGACGACGACCTATTCGCGCCGGCGCGAGGAGCTGATGCGCGCGGCGGTCAAAGATCTTGGCGTAAATTTTGGCGTAAATCAGCCCCCCGAAGACGGGCCAAAACGGCAGAAGACGGCATTTTGGGGCAACCAGCATGTGAGCCGCGATCGGTGGATAACTAACGACAATATCGCTGAAAAAGTTGGTGGCGGTGGTAGGAGTCGAACCTACGACGCCGCGGATATGAGCCGCGTGCTCTGACCAACTGAGCTACACCGCCGTGAGGAGTTTCAAAGTAGGACGGGTTGGAAAGAAGATCAAGCC
>JBOHVN010000092.1:0-7029 GCA_050735675.1 Binatia bacterium
CGGGCCTTCGCCCCGCAGCTCAGCCGCGAACCCCGTTAGAGCCTCGAAACCCGCACTTCCTTGTGCTAACTTTAGTCCGTGCAATTGTGGGAGATGGCGCCGGAGTGGGACGACGACAACATTGAGCACATTGCCCGACATGGCGTAGAGCCGGAAGAAGTTGAAGAGATCGTCTATGAAGATTGCCATCCATCATGGATTATTCGCGCTCGGCGTCGCGGCATACGAGAAGCCCGCTGGACAGTCTTTGGCCAGACGTGTGGAGGTCGCTATTTGGTTGCCGTGATTGCCCCATATCGCAGCAGAGGAGTTTGGAGAGTCGTAACGGCACGGGGTATGGAGCGGCATACACGACGGAGGTATCAGCAATGGCGCAGAAGTTGGTAGCCGCCCAACGGCGGGCTTTGAAACGAGAAGCAGCCGGATGGGACGAGCTTTCCGATGGGGACTTTGCTCGACTATTCGACGAAGGTCAGCCTGTGAAAGTTCGCGTTAGGCGACCCCCTCCAAAAACACTGACGGTCGCTCTCGACGAGCCGACGCTAAACCGCTTGAAGCGTATAGCTCGACAGAAACAAGTACGCACACGCCAACTAGTCGCCATGTGGATCGCCGAGCGGCTCACCCAAGAGCGTCCTGCCCAGAAGTGATCGTTGGTTCTAACTTAATGCTTCAGGCCGATCGCTGAGAGCGAGCTTAAGCGTTAGGCTGCGTGACAACTGCTCCACGGAGGCTGTATGCCTGAGAGCCAACTTCGTCTGATCCGGCGCTGGGCAGAGTTTCGGCGGAAGGACGAACTCAAGTCAATACCCCTCAAGCGACGGGGCATTTATGGCCTCTACTGCCAGCACCGCAAGGGCGGGGAAGCTAAAATACGACGTCGTATGTGTTGGAATGACAACGTCCGGAATTCATGGCCGGCTTCAGGCTCATTCGACCAGCAAACGAAAGGGCGAGCTGTGGACTCACTTCTCAGCTTTCGAAGCGTGGGAGAACATTCGTGATGAAGAAATAAGGGAACTCGAAGGTCTGTTGCCGTCACATCTATCGCAAAGATCGGCGTGCCAACGGTCTAAACGTTCAGCGGGATTCAAGAAACTGCGGCGCGTAAGGGAGAACGATCTTCGTAAATGGACCACGGTAATCGAGGCAAGCCTAACTTCAGCTTCAGACCGATCGCTCAACAGCGACGGCTGAGCTTCGCGTTCGCGACTTCGCGCCGCAGGCCTTCGGCCCGCAGCTCAGCCGCGAACCGCGTTAGCCGCAAGAAGGATTGAGGAGACGGATGCTCGACCACGTTTCGCTGGGCGTAAGAAACCTGGAGCGTAGCCGCCAATTCTACGACGCCGTGCTGCGGCCACTTGGGATTGTTCGCATCGTCGACTTTCAGCAACGCGGCTCTGACTATGGCGCGATGGCTGGCTCGCTTGGCGTCGAGTTCACGATCACGGTGGAGACGAGCGATCCGGTGCCATCGCTTGGCATGCACATATGCTTCCGTGCACCCGATCGCGCGGCGGTTCGAGCCTTTCACACAGCCGCCCTTCTTTCAGGCGGCCGAAGCGATGGTGAGCCGGGCCTGCGGCCCGAGTACCACTCCGATTACTTTGCAGCCTTCGTGCTCGACCCCGACGGCCACAGAGTGGAGGCTGTCTGCCATGCACCGCAAACACCTGCCACACTGTGACTATGCAATAAGCAACGGGTATGACCGTGCGGTCTAACCAGTCGCTCCAGCCGAACCGCGCAAAAACCGCGCGGTCGGCTGAACGGGGTTCGCGACTTCTAGCCGCGGGTTCGCCGCTCGGAGTCGCCCGGTTACATTTCCCGCTAAACGTGGGGAGACAGGTTGTGGCCGTGCTGCTGGACGCATACTTTGAGGACAGCGGCACTCACGACGATGCCGAGGCGGTTGTCGTGGGTGGCTACCTGGCGTCTGCAGAGAAATGGGAGGAGTTCGCTTGTAAGTGGGCCGACATGCTTTCTGAGGCGGGTTTGACCCACTGGCACCAAGTCGATTTCGCGCACCGAGTGAAGGAGTACACCGGATGGACCGAGGAAAAACGTGTCAAGTTCATGCAGCGTGCGGCTGGAATCATCAAAAATACCGTCATTGCTGGCGTCAGTTGTGGGGTAAACGCCACGGCTTTCAGGGAGTTGGCACCACGACTTCCACTTCGTCCCTATGCCTTCTGCGCGATGGGATCGCTTTAAGCATTGGAGAAATGGGCATTCGAAAATTCTCACCGCGATCCGATCGTTTGTATTTTTGAGTCGGGAACCCAGGGCGGAAGCGAAATCTCCGATATGGTGCGAGAGCTGATGTCCGATGAGGATGGCGAAAGGCTGAGTTTCCGTATCGGTTCGTTCCGATTCGAGAAGAAGAAACAGCTCTTGCCGCTACAGACTTCGGATATTTTGGCGTACGAGTGCTACTCGGAGGCGCTGAATGGGCACATTAATGGCGAGGTACGCGGTCCACGCAAGAGCCTAAAAGAACTCGGACCGACACTCTTTGGCGGCACATTCCATACACGCGCCATGCTCGAGGAGTTCATCGCAAGGATCGAGAACGAGTCTTAGGTGTAAGATGGCGCCGGTCGAGAAGGATAATGTCGAGTATTTAAGCCCTAATGTTGTCAAATAAAAACGCGAGCTTGTCATTGATGGTCCGAGGGTCAATCTTGACGAGCAGGGGAGATGAGGTCATGGACGAAGCGAAAAATCGTGAGAGGATTCAGCACAAGTTGCAGTCAGAGATCCTCCCAAAGGATATGGGCTCGCTAATTGTTGGTGGCGATGGGGCCAGCGGCCAGAGTTGTGCAGCCTGCGGCGAAGCCATTAAGCCTTCCGACGTGACACCCGTCGCCTATGAATATGCCTCTGGAAAGAGGTACTGGTTCCACAAACGTTGCGAGGAGATTTGGCAGGAAGAGCGTTTTAAGGTGAGACCCCGAAGTTAGAACACTACCGCGCGCAGCCACGTGTGGCGCTTAACACATAAGGGTGGCATACTGAAGCGGCGTTCCGAAGCATCGTCGGGAGGAAAACCATGTCAAAGGTAGACGAGCTCAAGACCGAAATCGAGCGACTTCCTGAGGAGGAGTTTACTGAACTTGTCAGGTGGCTATCAGAGAAGGATTGGGAGAGGTGGGACAAGGAGATCGAAGCTGACTCCGAAGCTGGAAGGCTGGATTTCCTAGTACGTGAGGCACTCGATGCGAAAGCAAAGGGAACTCTCAAGGACCTGTGAAGCATCGCACAACAGCCCGATTTTGGGCTTGCTATGCGCGTCTTCCAGAAGCAGTCCAGAGGGTGGCGCGGCGAAACTTCGATCTTCTCAAAGAAAATCCTAGACATCCTTCACTACACTTTAAAAAGGTTGGCAAGCTTTGGTCCGTGAGGGCTGGGCCTCATCACCGCGCCCTGGCGGCTGAGGATGGAGTGGATTTGATCTGGGTTTGGATCGGTCCTCATGACGAGTACGAGCGAATCATCAAGCAACAGGGCTAACCCTAGCCTTGAGTCTGACGCGCGAAAATCGCGCGTCGCTCAGGCTCAGCGTTCACCCGACCGCAGACGGTCGGGTGAACGGGCTTCGAGACTTCGCGCCGACGGGCCTTCGGCCCGCAGCTCAGCCGCGAACCCCGTTAGGCGAGAGATGATGCATGTGGTAGGATACCTGCGGTGCCAACCGTCTTGAGGAGTGGTCCATACCGCGCGTATTTTTTCAGCCACGAACCGAACGAACCTCCTCACGTCCACGTTGACCGAGATAATCTCTCGGCGAAGCTCTGGCTTCAGCCTTTGGCACTGGCACGGAACTTCGGGTTTCCACCGAGAGAACTGCGGAGGATCAGGGCCTTGATCGAAGAAAATCAAACGAAATTGTTGGAGGCGTGGCATGGGCATATTAGCGCTAAGCGCTGACGAGCGGGTCCGGGATGTGCGCGTCTCGGAAGACACGCTGACGGTCGATTTAATGGATGGTCGGACTATCTCCGTGCCCTTGGTTTGGTATCCGAGACTATTGAGTGGGACTTCGAAACAACGGTCGAATTGGAAGGTGTGCGCCGCTGGTTACGGCATTCACTGGCCTGACCTTGACGAAGATCTCAGTACGGAGGGTTTGCTGCGAGGTGCGCCCGCACCGGCAGGTTCGGCACGTCGCCTAACCAACCGCTCCAGGCGACGGCGAAAAACGCGCCGCGCCTGAGCGGAAACGTTAGGCGTCAACGAGAGGTTTGCCCTCGGCAAGTGACCGACTGCAACTGCTCAATTTGCCGTCGATACGGCGCCCTGTGGGCGTACTACACGCGAAAGTCGGTTCGTGTCCTTTGCGCGCCAGGTGCGATTGAAACCTACGCTTGGCGTAACAAGACTCTTCAGTTCTACCGCTGCACCACCTGCGGGTGCATAACGCATCACGAAAGGGCTAGACGGAGGCCAGATAGTACGATCGCTGTGAATGCGCGGATGATGGAACCTGAAGTGATCGCGTCGCTCCGAATCATAAGACTCGATGGAGCGTCTACCTGGACGTACCTAGATGACAAGAGAGAGGCGGGCTTCGCTGTCCGACCGACACGTCGAGCCGACCGGAATCAACTTCACTGCGTGCCTACGGTTTGATAATCAGCGATGACTGCTCTTCTTCTTTCTTCGCTTTCTCTTGCGACATAAAGAAAGCAAAGCTTTTCTGCATAAGCCCGGTGAGAAATGACACGTCCAGCGGTCCGGGATCTCCTTCGCCCACCTGTAGCGCGACAGCCAAGGAAAGCCTGGCATGCTCTGGCCGCTTTGTCTCGACGAAATAGAGCGCCATGTCTTCCATGCGCCGCTTGACGGCTTCGCCGCTCTCGCCGGAGCAAAGCGTCTTGACGGCTTCGCGCACGATAGCCGAAAACCGCTCTTCTTTTTGCAGCGGATTGAGCACTAACCGGCTGGTCTGCGCTTCTTGCAGCTGCGGTAAGTAGGCTTGCACCCACTCGTCGGTTAGAATCCAATAGCGCAGATCCGGCTCGTCGAGCAGCCGTCGCGACTGTTCGCGCCAGGCGCCGTCGCGCACTTGGCCGGCGTTCAGTTTCTGATAAATCGGATGCGGCAAGTCTTTCGGTTTGCCGGTCGCCAGGATCGAGCGGACTTCGTGGAAGTTTTCCAAACCGCTCTGCCCGCGCGCCTTGGCTTTCTCGTAGCCGCGGTAAATGACTTCATCGGCGAACTCCCAGGGCACCGCGATCATGCTGATATCGTGTTGCTGCTTGATCTCGTCGGCCATTTTGCGCAGCTCTTTACGGCGCATGTAGGTGGCGCCGAAGCGGAGCAGCCCTTCGCGATCGTGGAGCATCGCTTGAATCACCTGCAGGCCGTGGCCCGGCTGCGGCCTGGCGATCCAGATCAAACGTCCACCGCCGCCGTCGACCGCGGACATGTAAGCCTCGATATCCTGACCATGACTGAACAGCGGCGCGGCGGGCTTTGGCTCGCCCGCTTGCTGCTGGGGGATGTCGAATCCGCGCTGTGCCAGTTTGAATAGCGAGCGCTTGATCTCTTTCTTGACTTCTTTGTCGCTTTTTCCACGGTCAATCTCGACAAGCGCATCGAGCGCCGCCGGATCGAAGATTTTCCCGAGCGCGAAAATCACCGCCAGATCGGTGTCTTTATTCTTACCGAATTCCGTTACGAGACGAGTAACGAGATCCGGTCCGGGCGCGTCGAGCGCTATCCCGAACTCTTTCAGCGCCGCCAGCCCCTTACGAATCTGTTCCTCGTGCGATTTATTTTTTGCCAAACCTGCCGCCCTGGTTCCTGGTAAGGGCGCAGCATGCTGCGCCCCTGCCGTTTCTATAGCTTTGACAAATCGTTGATCTTGCCCTGCCGTCCGGCAAAGGCGAAGTTCGGCCACTCCTCGACCTGGGCATCGCGATCATTCTCGCGATACCACTTCGCGATGTCTCCCGCCGTTGCAAACCACACCTTACCGTGACTCTTGGCGTAGCGGATAAACTCGCGCAGCAAAAGCGCCCGGAACGGCCGCCCGCCGACAAACGGATGATTGCCCCATATCATGAATTTCGGGTCCGTCTCCCCTTCCTCGTACAGGCAATCGAAACAGTCCTTCCACATTTGCAGCAGATCCCGCGGCGTCCTGCCTGCGCGCTGATAGCTGGCGTAATCATTAAGATCGGCAAAGTAACCCAATACCGTGAGCTCCTTGCTCTTTACCTTGAGCGTGTAAGGCGTCTCCTGGTGCTGCGGGTCCATCCAATAGCTGTAGCCGCACTCGACGATGATTTCAGGCGTGTTGTGACTGGGCGCGATGCCGGTAGAGAGATACCCCACCGGCGCCTTACCGACGACCTTCTTGACGGCATCGACGGTTTTTTGGAGATCCTTTTTCTCCTGGTCGCGTTTCTTCATGTAGCTGTAGTCGTGGATCCAGGTTTCCGTTCCGATTTCATGCCCCATCTCAACCGCCTCTTTGAAGATTTCGGGATAGTTCTCAACCGTGATGCCCGTCGGAAAGAAGGTAGTCTGAATTTTTTCTCTCTCGAAAATCTCCAAAAAACGGTAAATCCCAACTCGCTCGCCGAATTCGCGGTCGGTAATGGCTCCCAGGTCGCGCTTCGTGAGCGCGTTTTTGGGAAAGCCGCGGCGGTTTTGTTGTTGTTGCGTGTTCGGCCCGCCGAGATCTGCCGGCCAAGTCTCGAAAGCAACGCACGGCGTGATTGCGATGCGCGCGCCGTCCGGCCACTTGATCGGTTTTCGCTTCGGTCTGACTTTCATGCTGCCTCCTTCGCCCGTCAAATTTTGCTACACATGCCACAGTTCCATACTCTTTCCAACTCTCTTAACTGCCAAACGCGGTTCTTTGGTGCGCCGCAATTCTGCTCCCATGGAAAACTCGGGATAGGAAGAAGCCTCGCGGCTCCTCCCTCCCACACCACCGTGCGTACGGGTCCGTACACGGCGGTTCGGCAAAGTTAAATGTTTTAGCCTTGGGCTAATCTCGTCAGTCCGATCGAGTCA
>JBOHVN010000093.1:0-9974 GCA_050735675.1 Binatia bacterium
GCATAGGCTAAGTTACCCTTCGCGATCTGAGCCAATTTCGGCAGGAACGGTGCACCGGCCGCAGTTCCCAAAATCAAAAGACCGACGCCCAGCGGTTCATCGAGACGCAGCAGGGCCGCGAGCGCAACGGCAGCAACTGGCATAAGAACAAAATTGGCCAACAGCGACAGAACCACCAATCGGGCGTTGCGCAACGGAGCGCCAATCTCTCCGATCGTCAGACCCAACCCCATCGCCAGCATGCTGGAGAGCACGAACACAAGCATACAGAGCGTGGCTGCTTTCTGCATTAATTCCATGACAAATCGTACACGCCCAACTAGGGCTGGAAGTCCTCTCCCTGATTTGCTTGCCAGCTCACTTTCTGATTGAGCTGGCGAGTTGCGCTTGCTGCCACGCGTCCCAGGATCCCTGTGTAAGTCGGAAACGAGAGCGGAACTTGAGCCAGCTCATCAACCCGCATCCCGGCAGCCATAGCTATCGCCGCAACCTGTGTTATCTCGACCGCTCTCTCCCCGACGACGTGACAGCCCAGAATTTTGTACGTTGCGCGATTGACGATCAGTTTGCAGAAGCCGGCCGTGTGGCCGTCGATGATCGTGCGCGTCGTCGAGTCAAAGCGGACAATCGCCGCCACCACGTCGTTGTTTTCACGCGCCTTCGCTTCGGTCAGGCCCACTTGGGCATACTCCGGATCGGTGAAGCTACCGATCGGACTCACTCGCTTTCCCAGTGTCATCGTCGCGCCTCGCACAGCGTTGGTCGCTGCCACGAACCCGTCGTGTATCGCCTCCGGGACTAGTAATAAGCGCCCAGTTACGTCTCCGGCGGCGAAGATATGCGGCGCAGAGGTCCGCAGGTAAGAGTCGACACTTAGGAAACCTCGCTGATCGATCTCAACGTCTACTGTCCCAAGGTTCAGGCCGGCGGTATTGGCAACCCAGCCGACTGCTACGACGGCAAGCGCTGCCTCGGCGCTGTCCCGTGCGCCGTTTTTCGTGAAGGTCATCCGCACGCCGCTCGGGGTTTTCTCGAAAGACTCGATCTTGCCGAAGTCGTCTCGCACCGCTATTCCCGACTCGCGGAAAGTGGCCGCGACCGCAGCGGATACTTCCTCGTCCTCCGTAGGGAGAATGCGCGGGCCAGTCTGGAAGAGTTGGATCCGTGAACCGAAGGCGTTGAAGATCGAAGCGACCTGCGCTCCCGTCGCTCCCGCGCCAATAACCAACATTGACGGCGGGACAGAGGTCAGAGCCCAGGCGTCGTTGTGGGTGGCGGTCAACTCGAAGCCGGGAACTGAGAGTCGACGGCTCACGCCCCCCGTGCAAATGATGATCTTTTCCGCTTGAAGACGCAGCCCGCTCTCGGTTTCGACAGTGTGTCGATCGGTGAAGCGCGCGGCACCGGCCTGTTCGCAGACCGTCACTCCCAGGGAATCAATCTGCCCGCGGAAAACCGAACGCACACGAACATCGTCGACAACCTCGCGCACGCGCGCAAGCAGGCGAGGATATTCGAGCACCGGCTCGCCGGCGGCGATGCCGTAATGGCTTAGCTGGCGGGCTTCTCGGATCAGCCGGGCGGCATGGGCCAGTGTGCGCACCGGAACCGGCCCATCGTTGGCCGCCATCCCGCCGAACTCATCACGAGTTATAAGCGCCGTCTTGGCACCCAGGTCTGCAGCGCGGAGCGCGGCGACCACACCCGCCGGTCCGGCGCCGATAACAACGACGTCTAACATTTTCGAAACTCCGCCGGCCCAGAGCAATTGGTACCAAACATGCTGCGCTGCCCGGCAACCTCGACGCTGACCATCGGTCCGGATGCGTCAATCATCGAAATGGCATTTTGCGCCAACGTTGACTATTTAGCGGTTTGGGACCGCGATTCATTTTCGCGATTTCGGAGCGCGTTTTGACCTTGCCTGGAGAAATCAATGGACTCGCCGAGGATCCGCGCGGCCTCCTGCGGCGCGTGAAAGCCGGTGGAGTTTTCCGCCTCGACGAAATCCAGATAGAATTGCGCCTTGCGCTGCTGCTGGCGAGCCTAACGAATAACACACAGAGTGCCTATTGGACTTTGGTCCAATAGAGGAGTGCACTTGGCGGCCGTTCACGGACTCAGGATTTCGGAGCAATTCGCATTAACCCGAGATGCTGGCCGTCAAAGCGGCGTGCAGGATCCAAACAAAACGAATACGCCGTCGCGATTCACGAGGGTCGCGGAAAAGCTTCCGCTTTCCTGATCGAGCGCGAGCGTCCAGCCGAATTCCAACTCTTTCCCCTGAAATAAAATTTGGCTCTCGCTCTTGTCCATTGAAACGATGGATGTCGTCCGCTTGGGACCACCGATAGTTTTTTTGGTGAAATCGATTCGCATAAACGGGGGTGCGCCCATGTCTCCGGCTCGTCCCTTCATGCAATCCTGTCCTGGCACACAATCCATCGCATCGATGGTCGCGCAGATCAGCGGAACGGAACCATCGAAATCCCCGGCATACGTCGTTCCCGACGTGATGAACGTGAATCCCGCAACGCTGAGAGCGACTGCCAATCGAGAGAGCATGACGAGAGACAGGCCGAGTTTCTTGTGGTTTGAGCTTCGCAGTCTCATTCCCGGTTCTCCTTTTTACTTGATCGTGTAGCCACGGCCTTCCATGCACGCCCCGAAGGCGCGGTAGAAGGTGTGGATGAGTTCCTGCTGTTGCGCGGATGCTTGTTGATTACGCGCGTCGCGAGACTGCCGCGCCCGCCGGCCGCCAACCATGGTTCCGGCGATCGCACCGATTCCCGCGCCGGCGCCTGCGTCGCCGGCGATTGCACCGATCGCCGCGCCTCCGGCAGCACCGCGAACCGCGCCGCGCGCCCGTTCGCCGCCTCCAACCGCCGGCCCAGTCTCTTGTGGGACGGGGGTCGACGCAACGCGAGCGGGATCAATGCCGGTGTTTTGCTGCGCCCACGCATAACACGCGGAATCGTCCTTGCTTTGTTGTGCTGAGCTCTGGCCCTTTGCCGGATAAACGATCGGCTTCTGCGCTTGGGCAGAAAGAGCGCCAGATAAAACTGCCAAGCCAACCGTGATTTGCATTCCAATCTTCATGATCCTCCTCCGTTCTACGGATTGATTCATGAGCTTACCCTCCTTCCGAACGATGAAACTGCCCTCACCCCAACCCTCTCCCATCAGAATGGGCGAGGGAGTTAGTTTTGAGTTTACCCTCGCCCGCCATCGAGACTGTGTCGCAATCGCAAAAACCTCCCGATCTGAACGTCACATAAAAACCCAAGATTTCTCGCCTTCGGCTCGAAATGACAATTGATACACGGTCTCTGTCGCGGCAGAGGGAAGGGTGAGGATTCCGTTCTACCCGCGTTATCTCCCCATTCGCCGGTCATAGGCGCGCGAGATATCATTCGCCAGATTCGCGTCACCTCCTTGAGGACCGCGCGCTGAAATCTCGACGCGAACTCTCCCGTCAGCCTGAGTCATCACATTGATGGTGACATCACGGCTGTCGTTCGCTCCGGTAATAACACCCCGTGCCCGGTCTTCCGATGTAATGCGGACGCCGACGTCCTGCGCCGCGGCGATGGCAGCATTCCACGATCGCTCAAAGCCACTGGTCGACGGCACATATGCCGGAGCCGGCTCGTAGACGACACAACCCGCGACAAAGACCGATGCTCCGAGCGCCATTCCGATAGAAATCAGCCATATGGCGTATCGTTTTTGTTTCATTACCATTGTCCCGTTACTGCTTTCTCACGCTTGTTGGCGCCATAGCCGCTCACGAGCCGCGCAACCAGGACCGCCAGAAAAAGCTGACCTCCCACGGCTTCGCGTGCGATGTCCGTGCGCGGGACAATGTCGCCTCCTTTACTTCATGGTCTTAGGGACGCATCAGTTGTTCCAGTTTTCCGGCCAAATCGCGGTTCACGAGACCTTGCAGCGTGACGCGCAGATCCGGTCGCTTGTCCATGAACCTGCGCAGGCTCGGAAGCGACCAGCGCATGTAACGGGTGGGCTCGGTGAACGTCACTTCTACCGGTGATGGTTCGCCCGTAAGGGCCAGCGCGGTGCCGATGATATTTCCCGGTCTCACCGCACCGATGCGCTCGCCCCGCCTGCGGACGTCCGCGCTCCCGCTGATCGGGATGCAGAGGCACGACACCGGCTCCCCCTCGGTCATGACCCGTTCGTCGGCTTCGGCGTTCTTCCATTCGCCCACGAGCGACAGTGAAACGAACTCGCGAGGACGAAGCGAACGGAACCCCAGGTCATAGAGCTTCTGTTCGTCTTGGGAGAGCACTACCGGACGGCGCTCGAGATAGAGGCGCGCGATTTGATACAGATTGATGGTCGTGAACACGGCTGCCCATAGGATCGGCGGCCAAAGCACGGTACCCTGAAGGAGGAAGTACGGGATGTTGGTGAGGGCCGCGGCCACGGCAAACCAGCGCAACCACAAAATGTCCCGCACCGAGTATGACACGAGCATCAGGATATTCGAGAAATGCACCAGGTAGTCTATAGCGTGCATATTCATCTAATCTCCTTTCTTTCAATTGCTGAAAAGAAATCGCGATTCAGGTTTCCCTTCCAGCAAGTTATCCTGGATCATGCGCAGCCACAGCCTCCGCGCGATGTCGTCAAGGGCAACGGTCTGCTCCGACCTGAGGAGCTTGGTCGCCACGGTGACTTCCCCAGCTGACTCCCAGAGAATCTTTCCAGTCTGTGTCTCCCAGAGCTGCAGCCATACCCTCAGGGTAGTGACCCGGCTCTGAATAAAGTTCCAGCCGGAGATCGAAAGCCGATCTATTATGACTTGATTGAACTCCGCAAGCCCGGGTAGCAGCACATAGCGAGAGGAGAGGGCCAATCCGATCCGTTGTAACGGCTCGCGCTCCAGGATGCCGCTCCGACCGAAGCCCGCGAGCAGTGTGCCATACTGCGCGGCCTGCCCTTGTTCGTTGAGCATGTTGACCGTCTCATGGGCCGCAATTCCCCGGATGGGCGGGGACGCTTCCGAGAGCGCCGCGTTGAGGGCGTGAGACAGAGGCGGGTTGAAGCCCTGGAGACTGGCCGGGGTGACGAGACCAAGCGTCGCCACCGGCTCGCGCGCCAGTTCGCCGACATCGAAAAACTGTGACCTCGGCGTAGACGTGGTGTGTGTATCCGACAAGTATATGGGTGTGCAACCAGCGAGGAGCGCTGCCGCGAATACCAGGAGTGTTCCGTAAAATCTACTGGTCAGGGAAACTTGAATCATGATGGACTCCTCTATGATTCGTACAACCTCGCCGAAGTTCGTCATCGCGCTCACCGACCATGCACCGTCCTCATCCCATCATGTCAAATCCCTTGAGGAACTGGCGGCGCGTCGGCTGAGACGGCTCGGGGCTTGCAACGGCGTCGTCGCTTTCTCGCTTGACCTCACCTTCATGTTCATCTTTACCCTCTAGTGTCCGACTAGTCAGGTTCGCCGTGGCACATACTATCGGTCAGGGTTTAGCTGTTTGAGACCGCGATTCAACTTTCCCATCGCGCAGCGCTATTTGACCCTTCCTGGAGAAATCAATGGACTCGCCCAGAATGCGCGCGGCCTCTTGCGGCGCGTGGAAGCCGGTGGAGTTTTCCGCCTCGACGAAGTCCAGATAGAACTGCGCCTTGCGCTGGAAGTCCTGCGCCGCTGCAAGCTCCTTGTCGGACTTGCCCGCGCTCTTCGCCGTTTTCAGATCCTTGATCAGATCCATCAGCGCATCCATCGCCACATTGCGCAGCTTGAAGGTGCGCTCCTGGATCGTCTCGATACGCGCCTTGAGCTCTTCCTCGGGCCATTTGTGGCAGGTCTGGCAAGCGCGGTTGATGTTCAGCACCGGACTACGCACGTGGTGGTCGCTGATCTTGAGCGCGCCTTCGCGTTTGTACGGCATATGGCAATCGGCGCAGGTCACCCCCGAGCGTGCGTGGATGCCCTGGCTCCACAACTCGAATTCCGGATGCTGCGCTTTGAGCGCGGGGGCGCCGGTGTCGGCGTGGGTCCAGTCCTTGAACTGCGACTCTTCGTAGTAGGCCAGAATCTCTTCGACCTTGAGTCCTTTGGCCCATGGATAAACGAGCCGCTTCTCCGGCCCTTTGAAGTAATACTCGACGTGGCACTGGCCGCAGACGTAGGCGCGCATCTCCTGGCGCGTCGCCTGTTTGTTGACATCGTAGTTCTGAATGCCTTGAGTAGCCTTGAAAGCCCGGATGCCTTCGATAAAGCCGGGGCGTGTCACCCGCAATTGCATAGTGCTCGAGTCGTGGCAGTCGATGCAGGCCACGGGATGCGACACTAGTTTACGCGCTTCGAAGAAAGGCATTTGGTTCAGCTTCTCGAAGCCTTTGATGATGTCGCCGTTGCCGGCTTTCTTATAAGGCACGTAGACCGACCCGTGGCATTGAATGCAAGTTCCGGGCTGTTTGACTACTTGCTGACGCTCCGTGAGGGTTTGGTCATCGAGCATGTAGGCGTGGCCGCGCTCCTCGCGAAAATCCTTGGCGAATGCATATCCGGCCCACATCACTTTCAAACGCGGGTCTTCTTCGATCCGCGACTGCGCGACCACGGAACGCGGGTCGGCTTTCGTCGGCGTGCGCGGCAGAGCTTCGCTGCCGCCGAAGCGGGTGCGCACTTGATCCACAGTCCGCTTGTAGTCGTCATATTGCAGCGGAAAATTCTTGCCCCACACCGCCGGGTCTTCGGTGTCGTCGGTCAGCTCAACCACGCTATAAAACGGATTGCGGGCCTCCTGCTTGCGCTCGAAGATATTCATTAGCAAAGCCACGCCAACGATGGTCCCGAGGACGGCCGCCCCGACGATGAGGAAGAAGAAACGGCGGCGCCGTCGAGCAAAAGCATCGTTGCCGCTGATTTCAGCCATAGATTTCTCCTAAACGGTTACACCTATTGATTCGCCTCATCCTAAAGATGTCCCACCGAGTTGTGGCAGCGCAGGCAAGCGAGCTGCCCGTCACTCGATGCCGGATGCGTTGCTTCAATAGCGTCCACAATTTCTTGATGACAGGTACGGCAGGCTTGCTCGGTGATCTCCCGGCTATGCGGCTTGATCTGAATATTGTCCTCGTAGCCGCCGGTGGTGAAAAAAAACGAATGCCAGAAGCCGTTCGATGCCTTGGTTGCGTACTTGCCGATGAAGTTTGCCGGGGTATGGCAGCTATTGCAGGTCGCAATCGCGCGGTGCGACGCCTTGAGCCAGCCGTCGAATTGCTCCTGCATGACGTGGCAGTTGGCGCAGGCCGCCGGATCGTCAGTGAGATAAGACCACCCTTTGGCATAGACGAAAGTATAAGCGCCGACGCCGACAGCGATGCCGATCGCTACTCCGAGCAGGATGCCTTGAATCGTGCGCGGCTTCATCTATCTTTCCCGTCCGATTACTGAACGGCTCGCCACTACTGCCAACCGCCTCCGAGAGCGCGGTAGAATTGCACGACGGCATTGAGCTGCCCACCCCGGACACGGGCCAATGCCAACTCCTGGGTGAAGAGCTCCTGGTCGGCGATCAGAATCTCCAGATAGTTCGCCAACCCGGTTTCATAGCGCAGCCGCGCGAGATTGGTGGCGTCCTGCAAAGCCCTGACGCCCACTTCCAGCTCGAGGCGCACGCTCTGAAGTTTTTCAATGGTCACGAGCGCATCCGCCACTTCGCGAAATCCGTTCTGCGCCGACCTTTGATATTGAGCGACCGCCTGTTCGAAGCGAGCTTTTGCGGCCTCGTAGTTGGACGTAATGCGTCCGCCCTGGAAAATGGGCTGCAGCACGCCGCCTGTCAGAGACCAAATGGCGGCGCGCCGGTCGGCTATGTTGGATAAGTCATGGCTCGCGCCGCCGAGCGCCGCGGTCAGCGAGAAGTTGGGAAAGAAAAGGGCTTTGGCGGCACCGACGTCGGCATTGGCCGAAACCAGCAACTCCTCCGCGGCTTTTATGTCGGGACGGCGCTCGAGCAGCACCGACGGTAAGCCCGCGGGAATGCTGGGGGGATAGTACTGCTCGGTCAACGCCACGCCTCGTGATATAGGGCCGGGATTGCGCCCGAGCAGCAAATTGATCTGGTTCTCCTGGATGGCGATCTGACGCTCCAGCTCGGGGATCGTCGAGGCGGTACGCGATCGGTTAGAGACGGCCGTGTCGAGCTCGAGCCGGTTGGACACACCACCCGAGAGCCGCGTCTGGTAAAATCGCACGGTGTCGTCGTTGAGCTGCACGGTGCGCCGGGCTATTTCGAGCTCCAGGTCCAGCTCGCGCAGGGTGAAATAGGACTGGGCCACGTCGGCCACTAGAGTAATAAGGACGCCTCGCTGAGCCTGCTCGGTCGCGAGAAATAGCGCGGTGGCGGCTTCGGCCTCGCGCCGGATTCTGCCGAAGACATCGAGTTCCCACGCCAGGCCGAATCCTAAGAGCCAGTTTTGAAAATGACGGTTCGCGCCGAATGACTCCGGCGGCTCGGTGACGCGCGAGACCTGCTGCGCGGTGCCGCCGCCGCGGAAATCGAGCTGGGGAAACAGGAACGATCTCGCTATGCCGATCTGCGCCCGGGCCTCCTCTACCCTGGCTGCCGCGATCCGCAGATCATAGTTGTTTTCCAACGCTTCCCGGACAAGTTCCTGCAGAACCGGATCGCCAAACACTTCGAACCAGGGAAGATCGGCAAACGACTCTGCAGTCGGCGCGCCAACCACCCCGCGGTAGTTATCCGGGATTGAGACTGGCGGGCGTCTATAGTCCGGACCCAGGGTGCAACCAGTGAAAAGAAGAACAACGACAGCGACAACGGCAGTTCGCGTCATGTCAATGCGCCCCCTCATGCGACGGCATCGCCGGAGCTGCGTTGGGGACGGTCTTTTTCTTTGCCCCCAGCCCTTCGACGAAGGCAAAGTTTCCGGGGATGAGAAAAACGCCGAAGGCGGTAGCGATCAGCATGCCCCAGAAGACCGCCGTGCCCATCACGTTCTGCGCGCCGGCTCCTGCGCCGCTTGCGATCATCAGTGGCACCACACCGAGGATAAAAGCAAAAGCCGTCATGAGGATGGGCCGAAAGCGCAGCCGTGCCGACTCCAGCGCGGCATCCTCGAGCGACATGCCTTCTTCATGTTTTGCCTTGGCGAATTCTACGATCAGGATGGCATTTTTGGCCGCGAGGCCGATGAGCATGATGTTGCCGATCTGCACGTAAACGTTGTTGTCGTAGCCCATCAGCCAGACACCGAAAAATGCCCCCAGAGCTACCAGTGGCGAGCCCAGCAACACCGCCCAGGGCAACCGCCAGCTCTCATACATGGCGGCCAGCAATAGGAAAACAAACACGATGGCAAGGACAAATGTCGGTCCGGCGGGCGGCGCCACCTTTTCCTGGTAGGACAGGCTCGAATAAGCGAAACCCATTTCCTTCGGCATGGTCTGCTTGAACACGTCTTCGAGCGCCGCCAGCGCCTGTCCGGAAGTGTAGCCGCGGCCCGGCACGCCGTTGATTTCCACGGAGCGGAAAAGATTGAATCGATTGGTCACTTCCGTGCCGCTTTCCGGCGTAATCGAAACCAGCGTGGACAGCGGGATCATGCTTTTGGTCGTCTCGCTGCGCACGTAAATATCGCCGATGTCTTTGGGCTTGCGCCGGTAGTCGGCATCCGCCTGAACGTAGACGCGGAACAGCCGCCCAAAGCGGTTGAAGTCGTTCACATAGGTCCCGCCCATGACCGCCGACAGCGCCTGGAATACTTCGTTGACCGGAACACCCAGCTTGCGAGCCTTCTCGCGGTCAAGATCGACTTTGATTTGCGGATACCGGGGATCGAAGGAAGTGAAGAGATTGGCCAGCTCGGGCCGCTTGCGCGCCGCTTCGAGAAACTGCCGCGATAGATCACCGAGCTGCTGCACGCTCAGCGAGCCGCTGCGGTCTTGCAGCAGAAAATTG
>JBOHVN010000094.1:0-19838 GCA_050735675.1 Binatia bacterium
TGACGGGCAAATAGGGTGTGGCTTTTCCATAGGAGACCGAGCCGCTCTCAAGGATCAGCCACCCCTGGGTTCGATGCGAGTGGATGAACTCGAAGAACAGCCGTGATTTACCAAGACCAGGTTCTCCTACTACACCGACCACCTGACCACGGTCTGAGCGTGATTGTTCACGCGCTTTGCGAAGCTGCTCGGTCTCAGCATCGCGTCCGACAAAGCGTGTGAGGCCGCGCGCGGCGGCGGCTTGCAGGCGAGAGCGCGCGGCTCCAACTCCCGTAACTTCATAAACTTCCACTGGCTCAGTTAATCCCTTGACAGTGACCGGACCGAGCGGCTTCACCTGTATATATCCTTCGGCCAACCGCAGAGCGTCCGGCGTCATCAAAATCGATCCAGGCATTGCCATTTGCTCCATGCGCGAAGCCAAATGCACGGTCTGGCCGATCGCCGTGTAGTCCATCTTGAGATCGTTCCCGATTGAACCGACCACTACTTCTCCTGAATTCAAACCCACTCTGATTTGAATCGGCACACCCTCGGTCCGCCGCACTCCGTCAGCGTAGCGATGCACCGACTCCTGCATCCGCAGCGCTGCGTAGCAGGCGCGCACTGCATGGTCTTCATGGGAAAGCGGAGCGCCAAACAGCGCCATGATGCCGTCACCCATTAAATTGCTGACTGTCCCCTCATAGCGGTGCACCGCTTCCATCATATGCTCGATCACAGGATCGAGAATCTTCCGCGCTTCCTCCGGATCGCGGTCAGCGAGCAGCTCCATCGATCCCTTCATATCAGCGAACAGCACGGTGACTTGTTTGCGCTCGCCCTCAAGCGCGCTTTTGGAGATGAGGATTCTTTCGGCAAGGTGTTTGGGAGTGTAAGTTTCAGGTGATGCGAACTTCGATCCAGGCAGTGCTTGGACTAACGAAGCGCCACATTGCCCACAGAATTTGTTTCCGGGAGGATTCGCCGCTCCGCACGCAGCGCAGACCGATTCTAAACGCGCCCCACACTCGCCGCAGAATTTCACACCGGCAGGATTTTCGTGCTGGCAGCGAGGACAGTTCATGCGGATCTCGTGACTAAGTCATTGAGGCTATCTCACGGGTTCATTCGACCGGCCTTCGAAGTGTCTTGTACTCCCGAGCTGGCGAAGTTTGCAAGGGAAACAAGACCAGATGCCGCCACAAAAGCGTCGACTCGCGCGAGAACTCTCCACGTCCGGCAAACCATCCGAGATCGGCAAGTTTTTTGGTAATGGAATCGAGCAACTGGGCTATTGACCCGTACCTATTGTCACTATATTATGTCTTTCACCAAATGGTGAAAGCATTGAAATAATGAAATATGCTTCCTCTAAGCCGACGACCTTCAGAGCGACGAACGAAGCCTCGCTCCTTAGCCAAGCTCTAAACACTTTGCGAGAGATTCCAAACCTAACCGTCAAAGAGATTGTTCCCAAACCGAAGCATCTCGATCATGGGATCGACCTGAGTATCGAACTCCGACATCGGCAAAAAAAGTTCAAATTTGCCATAGAGGCCAAGTCTAGCGGGGAGCCCGCCGTTCTCCGTCGATCCGCGGCATGGCTCAAAAACATACTGGCGCAGACAAAATATGATTACGGACTCATTGTCGCTCCGTATGTCAGCGCCGAGGGCGCGCTGATCTGCCGGGACATGGGCATCGGATTCGTCGATCTATCGGGCAATTGCTTGTTGAGTCTTGACGACTTTTATGTCGAGCGCACCGGCTTCGCAAATAAGTTTAGGAAGCCGCGCGAACTGCGGAGTCTGTTCTCCCCTAGATCTTCGCGCGTCGTTCGCTGTCTGCTGTCTAATCCGAACAGGACATGGACGCTTAAGGGGTTGTCCGGCGAGACGGGAGTCAGCATTGGTTTGATTCACCGTATCGCGACCGCTTTGGAGCATAACCTTTTCGCGGAGAAAAGACCCGGAGGATTCCGATTGGAAGACCTCGCGCGTCTATTGGAAACGTGGCGGGAAGAGTACCAACGACGGCCCCATAAGTGGGGGCGATATGTCATTCGTACGGGTTCCGTCGAAGATTGCGTTGAAAAGCTCAAAGCCGCGGCTCTTCAAAAGGGAGTTCGCTACGCTCTGAGCGGACCGAGCGGCGCCTTCTTAGTCGCTGCATATCTCAATCCGAGCCTGGTACACGTGTACGTCGACATAGTAAAGAAAGAGTTTCTAGAGGAGCTTAACGCTTATCCAATTATGTCCGAAGGCAATTTCCTAATCAGAGTCGTCGAGCAGGAGAATGAATTCATCGGCTCAAGAGAAGTAAAAGGCGTATGCATCGTCAGCGATCTCCAACTCTATCTCGATCTCTGGGCGATGGGCGGCCGAGGACAAGAAGCCGCAGACGAACTTCGTCGACAGCGGCTCAACTTCTGAGATCCCTCTATGTATAGCAGCGATGCCTTGAGAGCGTGCCGCGAAGTTCTCACTGACATCGTCCACTGTTTACGGGGCTATGAGGACAAGTTTTATTTGATCGGCGGCTGGTCTGTCTATCATCTGTTGGATCGTCCCGGCCGGACACCTGACAGCATAGGTTTTGCAGGCACCGAGGACGTCGATTGAGCTTTTCTGGTGTCCATGTCGGAGCTTAAAGAAATCATGTCAGCGCTCGAGGAGAAGGGCTACACGCAGTCTGGGCGCCAGCGCATGCACAGGATAGACGTGTCATTGTCGATTTTCTAGGCGGTAAGGAGGAAATCAAGGATCATTTCACGTTCATGAAAAGTATCTCCGGTGCCACTCTGTCCGAAGAAGTCGTCGACGTGGAAGTCAGCGTGGCAAATCTTTCCGCCTGCCTTGCGCTCAAAGCCAAAGGCGTTCGACGAAAATCCAAAAGACAAAGACGCCTATGACATATTCCGTTCGCCCTGAGCGTGGTCGAAGGGCTCCGAAAGAGTTTTCACACAGTCTGTTCGCTCGGGATGACAAGCTTAGGCTCGTCACTTGGTGTGCTTTGCGTCTTTGCGCGAGTCACGGTTTTGCGGTTCCTGCGAGCGAAGAACTGGCCGCGGTATTGGCCTGTAATTCTAGTCGATGAGGGCCGAACGATGAGATGAGTAACAACATCAATCGGCGTGTTTCGCGACAAAATGGTCCCAAGCGCGCTCGACGGAGGTGGGCTTGAAGGTCCGCTTGGCGATTTTCTCGGCTTCGTCGCGCTCCATGAACATCGGCGTGCCGAGTTTCATCGCCTCGGTTTGCAGCCGCGCCGACTCCTCTAAAAAGAGCGCCAACATGCAAACTTCGCGAATCGACTGTCCGACCACTACGGCGCCATGTCCGCGAAGCATCAGCGCCTTGGCGTTGCCCAGCAACTTGGCCATTTCCCCGGCCCGCGCCGGCGATTCGACCTGTCCCGTTCCGGTATAGAGCGGCACGCCCTCGTAGAAAATCGCGCTGTAGTTGTGCATGGGCCGAATGCTTTGACCTACGACGCTTAACAAAATCAACGCCGGCGAGTGGAAATGAAAAACCGCTTTGACATCGGCACGGGCTTTGTAGATCGCCTGGTGCAATGAAGACTGAGGCACGGGTTTCTCGAAGTCGACGAAAAACAATTCGTCGCTCTTGACCAAAGCCGGACTCTTGCGTGGCATGAACATCATCTCGTTGCCCTCGTTGCTGCGCAGGCTGAGATGAGCAAAGGCGTCGCTCAGGCCCTCTCTGTAAATGATCCGAAGCGCCATGATGAAATCGCTTTTGATGGTGTTATAGCTTTCGTCGATCATGTTTTCGTTCCCCCTTTCCATTCCCCGGCGGAGAGTAGAGCAACGCTCGGGCACGACTCCTAACACCGCTGAGCTGCCTCCGCGTGCAGTCTTAAGCCCAGCGCGTTTACCACTTTCAGGATGGTATCAAAATCTGGGCTACGCTCACCGGACAGCGCTTTGTAGAGACTCTCCCGAGATAGGCCGGTGTCACGCGCCACCTGCGTCATCCCGCGGGCGCGTGCAATATCGCCGATGGCCCTGGCGATAAAGGCTGCATCTTCCTCCAGCCTCCTCACGGCAAGCCCTCGAGATATGCCGCCATTTCCTCCGGGGCTCGCAGGTGTTCGGCATCGTCGTAGCGAGTGGTTTTTATCTTTCGCATCAAACTCTCCTAAAGATTGCGTGCGAGGCGCAAGGCCGTCCTGATATCGGCCGACTGTGTGCTCTTGTCACCTCCCGCCAGCAGAATCACTATTGGGCGCCCTACTCTTTTGAAATATATCCGCTAGCCAGGACCATAATCGATCCGCATTTCGGAGACTCCCTCGCCTACCGGCTGGACATCGCCAGGGGGGTTACCCGCGGTGAGACGCTCGATCCTAACCTGCATTTCGCCCGCGCACGCACGTCGCGTAGCCCGTCAACAGTTCAGTTTTACCGATCTCAAGCACAAGGCAGTGTAGCCAGGTAGCTACATCGCCTCAAGTTTGGTGGGCAATGACGCCTGTTACGACTTTCGATCATCACGCTGGGTGCGTCGAGCCTGAGAATAAGTCAATACTCAGGCTCGACCCCAATTTTCCGCCAATTTTCCGCGACCCTCGACCATGTGCAGCGCTCCGCGCAGATTCATCCTCCTGAATGCAAATCAAAGAGTAGAAAAACTCTTCATGTTCCTATCGCGGTGCCAAAAGGGGAATCAGCCGTCGCCCTTTTTGACGGTAGATCTCGAAATCTGAATCCATGGTAAAAAGTGTCGACTGAGACGTAAGTTCGATGAGCCTTACTAGGCACGCGTCGGCCAAAGACATTGGCACGTTTTCATACCTACGCATCAGTCGCGCAACTGATGCCGCTTCAGCGTCGAACAATAGGGCAACGTTGAGCACACCGCGCTCGGCCAGCTGAATTACGGCGCTGGCATCTCCACCCCCGCGACCGATCAAAAAACATGATTCTGTTAGAACCGCCTCACAGGTTATTAGCGGAGGGCGAAGACGTGCGAATTGCGCCTTGACCCATGCGTGTTGTCGATCATCGGCGTCAAGTAGCGCGACAATCGGCCCGGTATCAACGATGACGCTTGCGGCCACGACGTCCATCGGAAGCGATCGCATCAGCGAGCAGTTTTTTGTTGGTCGAGAGGTCGCCTCGCCCGCTCCTGACAGATCCCACCAAGCTGCCTGCTAAATCGGCGCAACTTGCCTCGCCGCGGTTAGCGGAACCCGTGAGTGCTCGCTCTAGCGACTCGCGCACGATCGTTGATTGGGAGACGTTGCGACGCTGTGCTTCTGCTGCAATCTTGGCGCGAAGCGCCGGTGGTAGCTTTACGGAAATCAACTCCATGTCGCGATGGTAATACCCTTCGTTACAGTTGGCAATACCCCTCAGACTCCGATATCCTTAAGATCACACAGGTGCACCGCTGTCATCGAACCAGAAGGTTGTCTTCGTGCGCACCTTTGGATGCCAATCATTCGACCTATAGAGGCTCTCCACTGACACCGAATCATTCTGTTTAGCTATTTCTCGTGCGCCGACTTCTTAAACTCCGTCCTCATCTCGGATTGCAGCCGGCCCAAACGATAGCTTTGCCAGTTCACGAATTTGCCAGTTGCTGCCAATGCGGGATGAATCTGCTCGATCTTGCGCCACATCTCCTGGCAAATAAATCGATAATCCGGATGGCCCTGCGGCATGGTACGGAGCTCGACCATATGCACCGCCTCGCGCAAATTCATTTTCATGTACCAGCGGATCTTATAGGCGAAGGGGACGACGTACTGCGCTTCGGCCGGCAAATCGCGATGTATCTGCTCGTACAAGTCCGCCGCGCGTTTCATGCAATTTTGGAACTCGCTTTTGAAACCCGCTTCTTCGATTTCCGGCGGCGTATCGTAGCCGTGGACGGTGGTAAAGTCCTGGCGCTCCTGAGTGAGTATGCGATGGCGGTGCAGATCCCGATAGAGCCCGAGATTGCCGAGGATGTCGAAGGTGTAATAGACGTTTTCGAACGCGCGGCCGAGCTTGTCTCTGCGGTGGCGCCGCTTGCTAAGAAATTCATCGAGAATGTTTCGCCGCTCCGAGCCACTCATCTTGGCGGTGGCCTCGCGCAGTGCCGCCAGCGGCGCGCGCGCGTGCGGGTACAGGATTGCCGCAAGGATTTTTTCTTCGGCCTGATTGTCGTAGTCGATCAGGACTACGGGCTCGCTTGAAGAAACAGCCGCCGTCCTGCCCAAGTGGTCTGCCAGTGCCTTTGCTGCCGCCGCCGTCGCAGCGAGATACTCATTGCGCTGCGCGCGCTTGATGAAAGAGGGGATAAGCTGGCTCAGCTCGCCGTTCATGGCGGCGGCCAACTCCTGCGCTTCGCTCAGCGGGTGCGACAATAATTTGCTGATCAGATACTCGAACGCCTGGCCGACGCCGAACATTCCCACGTTGGTCAGCGTCGCCGCAGGCAAGTAACTGCGCAAGACGTCGCAGGCATGGGCCCGCACCGTAGCGCGATAGGCGGTTTCCGCCCAGCGCCTCAGGCGCTCGTCTTTCGCCGCCTCGCTGTAGCTTAATCCTTTACCGCTCGCCGGATCGCGCACTTCGAGTTGCTCGATGGGCAGCGACTTGGCGACGTGATCGAGCATCGGCTGCATTTGCTGCGAATAGGTCTCGAAGAGCAGGTTCATGGTTTCGACATACGCGCCGCGGTGGCGCGACACCATGATCTTGGGTTCGCGGTAGAAAAGATAATTTCCGCCGGCGTCTTTTTGATCGAAGCGCACGTAGCGGGTGGATTTCTCCAGCGGCGCGATGCCGATGCGCGCGTCTTCAAGCAGCTTGGCGGCGACGTTGGAAATGTTTTCGCAGGCGAGGTGCGCGCCGCCCAACTGCGCGACCGAATCGTCGCCGTAGCCGACCAGCACGCGCTCGTAAAAGGCCCGCGCCTTTTTGAGGGCCGCGCTGTCATCGCTTGCCGGGCTCTCCCCGCCGAGCAGATCTTTCAAGCCAAGCTCGGGATCGCCGAGAAACTCGTCGAGAAAAATGCGGCGCAAACTCTTGGTCGAGCGGCTGTAACGCGAGAACAGCGCTCCGGCGACTTCCTGGGGCAATTTGAGACCGAAGGTTGTGCGGTCGAGGTTGGTGAAAATAGGCGCGAGACGCGCTTCTTCTTCGGCGGTGAATTCCGCGGTCATACTTGGACTTACCTCTTATCTCTCTAGTTCAAACCGGGGGCTACGACAATACCGATGGGAAATCGATTTTCTCTATCGTCATTCCGGCGCAATTCAGCTTAAGACGACTCGAAAGGCACCCAATGACTGGATGCCGGTTTTCACCGGCATGACGGAGCTACCTTCAACCTGGTTGTGCTGAGTCCCGTCAAGCGCAAATATCTCAACAGGCTCCGTCGAGACAAACTCCGGGCCATTCTATTCAGTTTTGAGACAATGACAAGAAGCAAAATACTACTGTCGCGCGGCTTCCGGCGCACAAACGAAGCCTATCAGGGAGTTTAGCATCCGATCATTTGTCGCCGACAAGCCAATGAGCGGATCGACAAAGGCGGGTCGGTATATGGCAAAACGCAGGACAGCATTCAAGCTCATGCGGCTACGAAAAACGCGATTGCAGCGTTCCTCATAGCGGCGCAAAAAGCTTGCCGACAGGTCGTTCAGGGCAAGCGCCTCGGCGCTGACTTCGGCGGCCAACAAACCGCTGCGCATGGCAAAATAAACTCCCTCGCCGGTCACCGGCTCGCTCACCCGCGCCGCGTCGCCGACGAGGAGCACGCCGTCATCGTAACAGCGACGCTGTGAGAAATAGACGGGATAGACGGAGCGAAGCTCAGGGTCGTCTTTGCTCCGTTCGAGTATGTCTTTCAGATATGGATTCTGCGCAAGTATGTTGGCGAACAAGAACCCGGTGTTGCGCTCGCTCGGCAGCTTCTGCTTATCGATCGCCAGGCATAAATTGATCGTCCCGTCGCCGAGTCCGACGACTCCAGCGTACCCGCCGGGAAAGAGATGAATCTCAACCTCGCTGCCGGTAACGATTTCAGTTTCAGTTCCCTGACTCCAGCTTGTCAGCCTGAGCGAATGCGAAGGATCTAAACTTCTGTTTCGCCACTGCGCAGGATCTGTCGCTTGCCCTCGAAATGACAAAAGCGGTGCAGTTGCGTTATTACCGCCGATGACCCTCACCCTCGCCCTCTCCCGCACGCGGGAGAGGGTACAAGTCTGGTAATCGAGTATGTTGAGAGGCGGAGTTTGAGGCCTGGGGATTCGCAGGCGGGTTTGAAAGCCGATCGCGCGCCCGTTGATCGACGCAGCGCTGTTCAAATCGAGCCTCTGGGCCACCCAAGAGTTTCGGCCGTCGGCGCCGATCAGAATTTTCGCGCCCAAACTTTCGTCGGAATTCGCTAAACGCCAGCCTTGCGCCGTTCGTGACAAATCCTCGATTCGTCGCCCCTGCCGCACTGTCACACCTAACTCCGCAGCCTGCTCTAGCAACACTTGGTCCAGATGCACGCGGCGAAGCCCAAGACCGACCGCTCGTTCCCGACCTAAAGAGTTAAATTGCGCGATCGCTTCACGGCCCGCGGCCGTCGTGATGCGGAAGCCGGTCACTTTAGCGTGCGGCTGGGCGAGAATCCGATCCTCGATGCCCAATTCTTGGAAGACCGACCAGTTAACCGGATTGACGAAGTCGCCGCAGAGCTTTTCCCGAGGGAACTGTTTTTTATCGATTAGCGCGACGTGATAACCGAGCCGCACAAGGCCAATAGCCGTGGCTGACCCGGCGGGACCGGCGCCGATGATCGCGACATCGAAATTCTGCATAATCAATAACGAGGCCAAAAAACTGCGCGCACGCGAAACGGCAACGCCCGTTCGAGATGAAAGGGACCGATGTCAGCCTGCCGCAAGACGTCCTGCCACTCCTCGATGGTTAACGATCTGCGCACCGAGAGCGGCGCATCCGTGCGCGTCATGACGTTACGCGTAAATGTGTTGGTGAGCAGGCGGATACCGTGATACGCGAGCGGATGGCGTACCAGATCCCCGATGATAACGGCGCGGCGCGCGAGCTCCGCCCAGGTTCTCAGCAAGCCGACGATCTGCGCCGTGGAAAAATGGTGTAACAGCTGTGATGCCAAAACAAAATCGAATGATCGCGGAGCGAACGGCGGTGCGAGCGCATCGCCGCGCACGACCGTGATTTCAAAAAAATTTCGCGTCCGGATCGCGGCTTGCTCCACTGTGATCGCTTCGCGCTCGAGGCAGCTGATCTGCGCCGTGAGCTTTCTTCGCCGCGCCCAACCGACGATCGTTGCCGGGACGTCAGCACTGCCTGTGCCGAGGTCCAGCAGTGTAAACTCGCGAATACCCTGCCCGCGCAGCGCTCCGGCCAAACCGGCCAGCACATTCCGATAACAGCCGAGGTAACGATTGAGCCTCCGCAGATTGCGCAGATCGCCGATTAACAGCTCTCTCGGCTGACCGGGTAGATCCATCATTTCCGCTTCTGCGCTGCGCCTCACGTCACGTCTCCGCGCCCAACCACGAGCGCCGAATTTTTCGAACCGAAGCCGATGCAGTTACAAAGCGATATGTCAGTTGCGCGCGCCCGGCTGCGCCCCGGAACATAGTCGAGATCGCATTCCGAATCGGCTTCAGAAAGATTGATCGTCGGCGGCAGAAAGCCGTGATTCATCGCCAGGATCGCCGCTACCACACTCGCTGCTCCCGATGCCCCCTGGGGATGGCCGATCATCGACTTCACCGAGCTCATGGGGATGTCGTAGGCGCGCCGGCCGAAACAGGTCTTGGCCGCTACGGTTTCGGTCCTATCATTTAACTGGGTGGACGTGCCGTGCAGCGCCACGTAGCCGATCTCGTCTTTTGCCAGGCCGGCGTCCTCGATCGCGAGGCTCATCGCCCGGGCCGGCTCCTCGCCGTCGGGGTTGAGGCGCACGCGGTGATAGGCGTCGCAGGTCGCGCCGTAACCGCGAATTTCGGCGTAAATCTTGGCGCCCCGATGCAGCGCCCGTTCGCGCTCCTCCAAGATCAAAACCCACGCGCCTTCGCCGAGCACGAAGCCATCGCGAGACCGGTCAAAGGGCCGGGAAGCGCGCGCCGGATCATGATTGCGCGAGGCCGATACGACGCGCATGACGCAAAAGCCTTGCATGATCCCCGGCGTGATCGTGGCGTCGGCGCCGCCGCTGATCAGCTGTTCCGCCAAGCCGAAACGAATCATGTTGAATGCGTAGCCCAAGGCGTCCGTCGAGCTGGTGCAGCCGGTGGAAATCAAATGGCTGGGGCCGCGGAAACCGAAACGGAGCGAAATCTCGCTCGACAGGCTGCCGGGCGTCGAGCTCGAAACATTGTACGCGCTCACCTTGCGCAAATGATCGGTGAAATAGAGCCGGTACTGCTCCTCCGCGAAATCCGGCGTGCCGCCGCCGCTGCCGATGACCACTCCCCAGGATTGCTTCTCCTCGATGCTCAAACTCTGGGCGCAGATTCCGGCGCGGTTTAATGCTTCCCTGGTCGCGGCGATGACTAACGGCACGGCTCGCCCGACACGGCGGATTTCTTGCCGCGTGATAAAATCGCCGGCGGAGAAATTTTTAATCTCGGCCGCGACCCGGCAATCGAGTTCACCCGCGTCGAAAAGCGTGATCGCGGCCACACCGCTAACGCCGTCACGCAGTCCCGAGCAGTACGCGTCGGCGCCAATGCCGTTGGGCGCCACCGCGCCGATGCCGGTGACGACGACTCGGCGCGGCAGCGGGTATGTCCTAGGCGACTTCAATTTGACTCTTCATAGTGGAATAGTTTCATCTTCGAGCATAACATTCGGGTGAATCTCCGTTAAGGCACGGTGAGAAGAGCATTTTGCCGATCAGATTCGTGATCACAGGCGCGACGGGTTCTGTCGGCACTGGAAAAATCTTCCGATAGTGGTTCACTTAGCTCAAGATCTCTCACTCCGTTCGGGATGACAGAACCCTTACTTTGTTGTCATTCCGAGCGCGAAGCGAGGAATCTTTCTCGGCGGGAAAATTCGTGGGGCACACTAACTGAACCACTACTAAATCTTCCGGCAAGGGTGACGCCGGCTCAAATTCCTGGTACATCTTTTACCGTAAGGAGATTTCCCGTGCCGCTAACTCGAATTTGGGTAATTGCCATCGCGCTTCTTATTGGCAGCGCTCCCGTTGGCGCGCAACTCGGACCGAAAGACGGAGGCGCCGATCTCGCGCCGACGGATTTGAACCGGATCAAAGTCGGCCAACCGGCGCCGGATTTTACCCTCGAAGCTGCCGACGGCAAACCTATCAATTTATCGGATTTTCGCGGCAAGAAATCCGTCGTTTTGGTTTTCTATCGCGGCTACTGGTGACCCTTCTGCGTAGAACAGCTCGGGAAGCTGAAAAGTTTATTGACCAAGCAGCAGAAGGAGAGAGTCCAGATCCTCGCGGTAAGCACCGATACTCACGAGGAGTCGAAGAAATTCGGCGAGATGCTGCGCAAGCGCTTCGACGGCGAGTTCGACTTTCCACTGCTCGAAGACAAAGACCACAAAGTGATCGACCGCTACGGAGTTTTTAACCCCGACGGCCGCGGCTGGCCGCACGCGTCGACTTTCATAATTGATGCAAAGGGCGTGGTGCGCTGGAAATTTATCGAGGTCGACTATCAGAAACGGCCGACCAACGAACAGATTCGCCAGCAGCTCGCCCAGATTAAATAATCGAAGCGCTCAGAATGACGCCCGTCAGCGTCACAACTGCTTGATAAAACCTTTCCGATCCAGTTCTTGCATTCAGGCGGTCGAACCGCCCATAACCACCAGCACCGTCGTCGCGCCGCTCAATCGATTGAACCTGCCACAGCGTCTTCAGTGATCAGCCAGGTAAGCGAGCCGTCGGCCGGGCAAACTTGTGCGGCAGGTAATTCAGCCGCTTCCGACCGCCGCAAGATGCGCCACACGATGTCGGCCTTGCCGGAGCCGATAACAAGAAACGTCACCTGCGCGGCGTTATTAATGACCGGCAGAGTCAGCGTCAACCTGTGGAACTGCAACTTTTCCACGTAGACGGCGGTCACCCAACGTTTAGTTTCGCCCAGTGCCACGCTGCCGGGAAACAGCGACGCGGTGTGCCCGTCCTCGCCGACACCAAGCAGGATCAAATCGAAGCGCGGCATCTGCCCCGGCGCCGGCGCGAAAAACTCGTGTAGCTCCTGTTCATAGGCGTCGGCGGCCGCGCGCGGCTCTTTTTCGCCCTCCATGCGGTGAATGTTCTCGGCCGGAATTTGAATCTTCGAAATCAAGCTTTCCCGGACCATGCGAAAATTGCTCTCGGCGTGATCCGGTGGCACGCAGCGTTCATCGCCCCAAAAAAGATGAATGCGCGGCCAGTCGATGCGATCGCGATACTCGGTAGAGCCGAGCAACTCATAAAGCGCCAGCGGCGTCGAACCGCCGGAAAGCGCCACCGCGAAGCGCCCGAAGCGCGCGGTCGCTGCACCGGTCAGCGCGACGAATTGCTCGGCCGCTTTGTGCGCCAGCTCACCGGCATCGCGGCTAATGATGATCTCAGGCTTGGTCACCGGACCGGAAAGCACCGTAATAGGCGGCGCCGCGCAGCGCCGCCTGTTCATTCAACACCACCTGGACGGGAACCGCCTTTACGAGATCCGTGTAGCGCCCCTTTTCGACAAAGGCGCGCATGAAAGTCCCGTTTTTGAGCTTGTCGAGTATTTTCGGCGCGATGCCGCCGCCGATGTAGAGCCCGCGCACCGCTTTGGCGCGTAGCGCCAGATTCCCGGCTTCAGCGCCGTAAACCGACACAAAAAGATCGAGCGCCTGGCTGCAGATCGCCGCCTGATCAGCCAAGCCGACCTTGGAGATTTCCACGCTCGGGTCGTCCGCGCCCGCGAGCCGCTCACTTAACCACTTCGGCTCTTCGAGCCCGCGAACATCGCGGAGAAAGCGATAAATATTGAATAGCCCGGGCCCGGACACCACGCGCTCGTAACTCACGTGCCCGAAGCGGCCGATCAAATGGCGCAGCAGCTCGATTTCCAATTCGTTGCGCGGCGCGAAATCGGCATGGCCGCCTTCGGACGCGGAGGGATGAAAACGGCGTCCATCGTCGTGCAAGATCGCTTGTCCCAAGCCGGTGCCGGCCGCGATCAGCGCTTTGTTGCCGGCGTGGCGCATGATGCCTTCGTTGAGCGTAAAAAACTCGTCGTTCTCCAGTGAAAATATGCCGTAGGCAGCGGCTTCCAAGTCGTTTAACAGGGTAACCGCGTTGAGCTTCAATGCCCTGCAGATATCCTCGATGTCGATCATCCAAGGCAGATTGGGAGTGGTAACTTTGCCGTCGACCACGGCACCGGCGATGCCGAAACAAGCGGCATCGATCGCCGGACGCGTGCCGGCAAGATAATCTTGCAGCACCGGCACTAAACCCGAATAGCGTTTGCTCGGAAATCGTTGTTGCGATTCGACGCGCAGTTTTTCTCCATGCGCCGAGAAGATCGCCAGCTCGGTCTTGGTGCCGCCGATATCGCCCGCCAGGACTAAATTTTTTGCCGCCAATTGCGCTCCGCCTACAAACGGCGCCAGCGCCGCCCGTCGCGCGCCAGAAATTCGCCCGCTTCTTTGGGCCCCCAGGAGTTCGCTTCATAGTTTGGAAAATTTTTCGGCTTGCTCAAGTTCCACACTTGAATGATCGGATCCATAAGCGCCCAAGCCGACTCGACCCAGTCATGGCGTGTGAACAAGGTCGAGTCGCCCTCGATGCAGTCTTCCAATAACGTTTCGTAGGCTTCCGGCGGGCTGCTGCCGAAGGCCTGTTCATATTTGAAATCGAGGCTGAGGGGGCTGATCACCATGTCCGGTCCCGGCGGTTTGACTTCGAAAGTCAACGACACGCCCTCATCGGGTTGAATGCGCATCACCAGCACGTTGGGATTAACGTCCTCGACGGCGTGCGCTTTGAACAACAGCATCGGCGGCCGCTTGAACTGTATGGCGACTTCGGTCACGCGCTTGGGCAGGTGCTTGCCCGAGCGCAGGTAGAATGGCACGCCTTCCCAGCGCCAGTTATCGATGAAGAACCGCATCGCCGCGTAGGTAACCGTCGGCGAATCCTTCGCCACTCCCGGCTCCTGGCGATAGCCGACGACTGTTTCATCGTCGATCTTGCCGGGCCCATACTGGCCTCGCACCGCCGCGCCGGCGACTTCCTCGGGCGCCACGCGACGAACCGACTTGAGCAGTTTGCCCTTCTCGTCACGAACCGCGTCGGCGTCGAGGCCCACCGGCGGCTCCATCGCCGCCATGCACAGCAGCTGCAGCAAATGATTTTGAAACATGTCGCGGACGATGCCGGCCTCTTCGTAATACCCGCCGCGGTTCTCCACGCCGACGGTCTCGGCCGCGGTGATCTGCACATGATCGACATAGCGCCGGTTCCAAATCGGCTCGAATACCGCATTCGCAAAACGGAAGACCATCATGTTTTGCACGGTCTCTTTGCCAAGATAATGATCGATCCGGTAGATCTGCTTTTCGTCCAGAACTTCGTGAATGCGGTGATTGAGCTCCCGTGCCGTTTCCAGATCGGTGCCGAAGGGCTTTTCGATCACCACCCGAGCGCGCGGTTCGCCGTCGAGTTCTTTCGGCGCCAAACCAGCCGCCGCGATGCGCTCCACGGCGATGCCGTAAAGATCCGGCGGGATCGCGAGATAAAAGACTCTCGCCGGCAGCACCCGGCTGCCGCGGTCGAAGCCGTCGACGAAGTTTTTCAGTTTCTGAAAACCTTCGCTCTCGTCGTAGCCGCCGCGCAGGTAATAGAGCGTGTTGGCGAAATCGCGCCAGACCGATTCGTCTTTGAGTCCGGTGCGGGAAAATTCTTCGATCGCTTCGCGCATCTTGTCGCGAAAGACCTCGTGTGTCATTTCGCTGCGCGCATAGCCAACCACGGCGAAGCGCTCGGGCAGGCGCTTTTCCAAGGCGAGATTAAAAAGCGCCGGGATCAACTTGCGCTTGGTAAGATCGCCGGACGCACCGAAAATCACCAGCACACAGGCGTGCGGTTTTTTTGACTGGCTCAAACCTTCGGGAGCATAGGAGTGTGGATCGCTCGCCATCGTCAACCTTTCTTAACCGGATGGCCGCCGAATTCGTTGCGCAGCGCCGCGATCACCTTGGCCGCGAACGAATCTTCCTGGCGCGATGCATAGCGGGCGAAGAGCGAGAGCGTGAGCACCGGCGCAGGGACGCTCTTATCAATCGCCTCCTCGACGGTCCAGCGCCCTTCGCCGGAGTCTTCGACGTAGCCCTTGATGCCCGCCAGCTTGGGGTCTTTTTGCAATGCGCTCTCGGCCAGTTCCAACAACCAGGAACGCACCACGCTGCCCTGATTCCACAGATGGGCGATCTTAGCGAAATCGAGATCGAACTGTGAGGCATTGAGCAATTCGAAGCCTTCGCCGTAGGCCTGCAGCATGCCGTATTCGATGCCGTTATGAATCATCTTGACGAAGTGGCCGGCGCCGTTGGGTCCGACATGGAGATAGCCGTCCGGCGGCGCCAGTGTTTTGAAGATCGGCTCCAGACCGTCAACAACCGCTTTTTCACCGCCGATCATCATGCAGTAGCCGAGATCCAGACCCCACACTCCGCCGCTGGTGCCGGCGTCGACGAAATGCAGGCCCTGTCTTTTGAGCAGTTCCGCGCGCCGGATCGAATCTTTGTAATTGGAATTGCCGCCGTCGATCAGGATATCGCCCTTGGACAGATTGGGCAGCAGTTGCTCGATGGTCTGATCGACCGGCGCACCGGAGGGCACCATCATCCAGATGACGCGCGGCGGCGTGAGCTGCTTGACAAAATCAGCGAGCGAGTGGGCGCCGACCGCGCCGATATCGACGACCCGTTGAATCGCTTCCGCGCTGCGGTCGTAGCTGATCACGCGGTGACCGCCGCGCACGAGCCGTTCGGTCATGTTAGCGCCCATCCGCCCCAGCCCGATCATGCCCAGTTCCATGGTCGCTGCTCCTTCCGCGGAGGACTTGCCGTTGCTAGGACTGCAAGGTCTCCGTCAATCGCGCCAAGCCGCTGGCGCTGTCGTCGCCCAGATTGACTCTTAGAACGCGCCGGCGCCGTTGCTTCAGGGCCAAGTAATCACCCAGCGCCTGCGCGCGAATCAACGCATCGAAGGTATAATTGGTTTCCGGCACCGCCAGGTTTTCGGCGGGCTGATCGACGATCTGCAGCACCAGCAAAGTGTTGAGACCGCCCTTGTGGAGTTGGCCGGTGGAATGGAGAAATCGCGGCCCGAACCCGAGCGTGGTCGCCGCGCCCAGCCGCTCCCGCAGCGCCGCGCCCAGCGCCTGAAGTTTTGCCGCATGTTCGGGCGACGGATTGAGATAGGCCTGCACGGAGATATAATCGCGTGCTTTTTTCTTTTCCAGCCACGATGTCACGCCGCGGCGCAATGCTTCGCCATCCGCGACGCCAACCTCGTCCTTGACGCGCACCGCGCCGGCGCTGTTTTCACTCATCGCCCTTTTTGCCAGGTCCTTGGCCAGCTGCACGTCGGGCTGGTTAAACGGATTGATGCCCATCGCCGCGCCGGCCGCCGCTACCGCGAACTCCCAGCGGAAAAATTCCTGGCCGAGATCGCTCTTGTCTTTCAAGTCAAGGCGCGCCACCGGATGGCCGTTGGCCTGGAGCGCCGCGACCTGGCGGTCGAGCCCATGATTCTCATCGCCGTCGAGACGGAGATAGACGAAAAAACGATCGGCGCCGTATTTTTCCGGAGCGGCGATATTCTCGTTCGCCACCGGCACGATGCCTTTGCGATCCTTGCCGGTGCTTTCGGCGATCAGTTGTTCCAACCAGGCTGGGAAAGCCGACAGCGACGGCGAGCACAAAAAAGTGACCTTGTCCCGCTTCGCCGCCGTCAACTCGGCCAGCGCCGCGCCCAAAACAAGACCGGGGTGAATACCTTCCGGTTCTGCCGCGCCGCAGGCTTGGCTCATGCGCCGGGCGCGCAGGAGAACTGCGCCGATATCGACGCCGATCAGCGCCGCCGGCACCAGGCCAAAGACCGTAAGCGCGGAGTAGCGGCCGCCGACATCCTCGGGGGCGTTGAAAACCGCGCGGAAATTTCTTTCCCGGGCGAGCTTCTCGAGCGGCGTGCCCGGATCGGTGATGGCGACAAAGTTCGCGCCGGGATCGTCTTTGATTTGTTTGAGCCGATGCCAGAAATAATAGAAAAAGGAGTTCGTCTCGGTCGTCGTGCCCGACTTGCTCGACACAACGAATAACGTGCGCGCCGGATCGATGCGAGCTTCGACCGCCTTGACCGCCGCTGGATGGGTGCTGTCGAGCACCAGGAGTTCCGGGTAGCCCGCCGCGTTGCCGAAGGTTTGCTGAAAAACTTCCGGCGCCAGGCTCGACCCGCCCATGCCGAGCAGCACTACCCGGTTGATGCCGTCCGCCTTGACTTGATCGGCAAAAGCGCGCAACTCGGCGGCTTTATTTTCCATCGGCTCGGGTAATTCGAGCCAGCCCAAACGATCGGTCAATTCCGGCTGCGGCTCTTCCGACCACAGCGTGTGGTCCTTTTTCCATAAGCGGCTGGCGAACTGGATCTTTTGCCATTGCTTCAGGCGCCGTTCGACGCGTTTTTGATATTGTCCGAGTTGGAGGTCCAAATGAGCGAGCTCGGCGCCGCTCATCGTCTGGCGCTTCTTTTCCAGAGCCGCCATCAATTGGTCGAACGAGGCCGCAAACGACGCGACGCCGTCTTGCTGTAATTTTTCCGTGATCGCGTCGAGATCGACACCGGCGCTCGGCAGCCGCGCCAGCACGGCTTCAGCCTCGGCCAATCCTTCTTTGACGGTCGCGCCGCGAACTTTGCCGTGATCGCGAAACGCGTCAATGGTATCGGGCGGCAAGGTGTTGACCGTTTCGAGGCCGATCAGGTTCTCGACGTAGAGAACGTCGGAATACGCGGGATTCTTGGTTCCCGTGCTCGCCCACAGCGGACGCTGCACGCGCGCGCCGCGCTGACGCAGCGACACGAAGCCCTCGCCGTGAAATATTTCCAGAAAACGCCGGTAAACGACTTTTGAATTGGCGATGGCGATCTTGCCCAACAGGGCTTTGGCCTCAGGCGTATCCTTGGCTGTCAATTCCTTATCGACCAAGGTGTCGACCCGGCTGACGAAGAAAGAAGCGACCGAAGCCACCTCGGCCGGATGAGCGCAACGCTCCAGACCATTCACATAGGCGCGCGCCACCGCCTCGTAATGGGCCATGGAAAACATCAGCGTGATGTTGACGTTGATGCCGTCGGCAATGAGCTGCTCGATGGCGGGAATGCCGGCCGGCGTGGCCGGCACTTTGATCATGATATTGGGGCGCTCGACCGCCGCCCGTAAACGCTTTGCTTCCTGGATCGTACCGCCGGTATCGCGCGCGAGATGGGGCGAGACCTCAAGACTCACGTAACCGTCGTCGCCGTGGGTTGCGTCATAAACCGGGCGCAGCACATCCGCGGCCATTTGGATGTCTTCGATGGCCAGCGGCTCATAAAGTTTTCCGACGGGAGCCTGCGGATCCGCCGCCAGCAAAGCGCGCAGCGCGTCGTCGTAGTCCGTGCTGCCGGAAATCGCCTTATCGAAAATCGTCGGATTGCTGGTGACGCCGCGGATGCCGTCCTCTTCGACCAACCGTTTAAGACCGCCGCTGGTAATCAAGTCACGCCGGATGTAGTCCAACCAGATCGACTGTCCCTGCTCCGCCAGCTGTTTCAAAGGATTCATCATCAAACTCCTCAAGCTGATTTGCCGTAGCGCCACTCCAAAGCCTTGATCTTGTCGACCCGGCGCCGATGGCGCTCGTCGCTGCTGAAACTCGCCGCCAGATATTGATTCACTATATCACGCGCCAACTCGACGCCGATCACGCGCGCGCCGAGCACCAACACATTCATATCGTCGTGCTCGACGCCCTGGCGCGCCGAATAGGTGTCGTGGCAAAGACCGGCGCGAATGCCCGGGATTTTGTTGGCCGCCACCGAGGCGCCGACACCGCTGCCGCAGATAAGCACGCCGCGCTCGGCCCCACCGTCTAGTAACGTCTTGCCCACGGCTTCGGCGTAATCGGGATAGTCGACCGGTTCAGTGCTGCCCGTGCCGCGGTCGATCACCTCATGTCCCGACTGGCGCAGATAGGCGGCGATCGTTTGTTTTAAATCGAACCCGGCATGGTCCGCGCCGATGACGATGCGCATTTTCTAGCTTCCCAATAGCGCCGCGGCGCGCTCGACGACATGGCTCACCGTGAAACCCAACTTTTCCATCACCAGATTCCCTGGCGCCGATGCGCCAAACCGTTCCACTCCGACGACGTCGCCGCCGTCGCCGACATAACGATGCCAGCCTTGGGGCAGCGCCGCTTCCACGGCGAGCCGCCCCCGCACCGACTTCGGTAAAACCGAGTCGCGATACGATTGCGGCTGCTGATCGAACAATTCCCAACTGGGCATGGAGACGACGCGCGCCTGAATCTTTTGCTCCGCCAGCTTTTCTTTTGCGGCGATGACCAGAGATACTTCGGAGCCGGTGCCTATAAGGATCATGTCGGGGTTGCCTCGAGGCGTGTCGGCGAGGATATAGGCGCCCCGGCGCAATCCGTCAGCGGGCGCAAACTCGCTGCGGTCGAGAGTCGGCACGTTTTGCCGGGTGAGCGCCAATGCCACCGGACAAGCGCGACTTTCAATCGCGACCCGCCACGCCACCGCGGTTTCGTTGGCGTCACCGGGGCGAATAACGATCAG
>JBOHVN010000095.1:0-3586 GCA_050735675.1 Binatia bacterium
TGCCAGCAAAGATAAGCGTGAAAAAACAGGTGGCTACGATCGATTCAACGGAATGACCGAGGAGTACGGCAAGGAGCGTGTGCAATATATTTACATCAGCGAAGATATATGCAGCGATTGCTACAGAATTTGTACACGCGGATTCGACTGACATACCACTTCCATGTCTGACTCCTCGCCGCATATGAGGAAAATGCGAAATAGCGTGTGCAAATTATTTACGCGCGAGTTCGTCGCGGTTTAATTTTCTCGCTGCCTGCCCGCTCCGTGAATGTTTAATGTTTGGACGGAATTTCGGAGCGGGGTAGTGGTTCATTCAAGTAAGCCACGAATCTTCACATCGAGAAAGATTCCTCGCTTCACTCGGAAGCTCAGGGCAAGCGGTATTGGCACATAAGTCTTTTTCAGCAGTCTGCTAGGGCTTAACGACGTCTCCCCGTCATTCGTTTCGCTGGATCGTGTGTCCAAAGGTATGCCGCCAGTCCGTCTAATGTCAGCGACCGCGCATTCGGACAAGCATGGGCAATGATCTCTGCTTCCTCACGGTCTATAGCAGCAGTCATGATAACGATCGGCATGGCAGGACGCGTATCTCTGAGATTCAATACGGTCTCAGCCACATCCATAGTCTTTCCCGTCGAGACGAGCACCGCCATATTAAAGGTCGCATGCTGCGCCTGAAAAATCGCATCCTCGCCGTTATTGACCTTGATGATCTCACATCCCGTACCCAGCAGACATTTTTGCACCTCGTCACAAGTGTTTGCAGACACGAGCATTACTCTGTCGCCTTTCGCAATAACTTCTGAATTCATAGATCGGATTTCCGGGGCCGGCGTGGACCTCCGACTTTAAGGGCTCCCTTAAGTTTATGATCCGCCGGCCCACGATTTCGGAAAACAAATTGCGCAAATCACATGCCAGGCGGCAGAGAGATATAGACCAGGCAGGCAATCAGAGTGGTATGAAGCCAGCATCTAAAGAGCGCGCGAAGCGAAATCAGACGCAGCAAATTTACACTGAAGGGACTAATGACCGGCGGGGCGTGAAGCTAACTTCACACAAGATGAATAAGCCAAGCAGCTTGTGTGCACGTATCAGCCAGATGGGTATCGCTGCGCTCCAGCCATCCTACGGTCTAACTTGAAAAAGTACACACACATCTACATGAAAAGGTTAGGTCGATAATTTCGCTGGGGGAATGTCTTCGGCTGCCGCGCGATCACTCGCTGCCCGTCATAGCAGGCCGTGTTTTGAAAGCTTGTTGTAGAGGGCGCGCCGGCTGATACCAAGTTGCAGTGCGGCTTCCTTTTTGTTTCCTTGTGTGGCCGCAAGCGTCATGGCGATGAACTCCTTCTCCACGGCCTGTAGCGTCATTCCAGGTCGGATTGGCGGTTGTGTAGTCATCACTGGCGCACTGGAGTCAAGTGTTTGTCTGATTCGTTCCGGGATCAGATCCAACGTCAGTTCTTCGTCTTTCGCCATCAACACCGCTCGTTGGATAACGTTTTTTAGCTCGCGGACATTACCGGGCCACGAATACCGCCGGAGGCAACGGTAAGTTTCCGACGACACGGCCCTGACGTTTTTCTGATACAGGGCGTTAAATACAATGACAAAATGATTGGTCAGAAGCGTTACGCCTCCCGGGCGGGCGCGCAGCGGAGGCAAATGGATCCGGAAGACATCAAGGCGGTAGTAGAGATCTTGCCGGAACCGTCGTTGTTCGATCGCTTTCTGGAGATTCTCATTGGTTGCGGCAATGACGCGCACGTCTACCTGAATGTCTTTGTCACCTCGTACGCGGCGAAAAGTTTTCGTTTCGAGAATGCGTAGAAGGCCGACCTGCGCTTTCTCGTCCATCGTGCTGATCTCATCGAGAAAAATCGTCCCGCCGTTGGCCTGCTCAAAAAACCCCTGGCGCCTCTCATTGGCGCCGGTATAGGCGCCTTTTTCATGGCCAAAAAGTTCGCTCGCGATCAGCTCGGGCGCTATCGCGCCGGTGTTCACCGGAACGTAGGAGTTGTTTTGTCTTTTGCTTCTGTTGTGAATCGCAGCCGCTACAAGCTCCTTGCCCGTGCCGGTTTCACCCGTGATCAGCACGGGAATGTCGGCTGACGACGCTTCCAGGATTCGTTGGAAGATGTCGCGCATCGGCAGGCTAATGCCGATCATGCCCTCGAACTCCGTCAGCACCCGGACTTCGGGATACGCAAGCATGCTTTGACTGAGAGGATGGTTTTCGAGGGCCACTTTGACGAGCGTGCACAAGCTATTTCCATCGATCGGCCGGGGAATGTACTGATAGTTTGCTATCCTGAGCCCGCAAGACACCGGGTCGGGTTCTTGGTGCGCGATGATAATGATATGGGTCTGCCGGGATGTTCTTGAGAACAGCTTCAACAGCTTCGCTCGGTTCGACCCAGAAGTCTCGGCCGCCCAGATGAGCATATTGTAAGGAGTCTCTTTTGGCGCCACCGCAGACGCGTGTGAGACCGATGTGCCGTCTACGTAAATGCCGGGCAACCGAGATCTGAGCAGTGTTTGGAGTTCGCGCTTCTCTTCGATGATCAATAGCCTGGGATGACGGAGCAAGTCATCCCCCATTGGGATCGCCTCTTGGTTCGCCAGCGAAGTTGCGCCTGCTCCATCCATGCGCTCACCTAAACTGATATTTCACCCAACTGATTGTGAAGTTGCTGCCGCGCAAAGCCACCATCAAGAACCGCACGCGCCGCCGCGTATCTCATGCTGAGGTTCATCGGTCACTTCCCGATACTATACCTCCTAACTCCTAGTTTGTTGTAAGTAAAGCCACCTCCGGGTCGTGCTGGCGTTCGCCAACTTGGTTCGTTATGCGTACAGAGCGTTACTCGCTCCAGTAATCGTGCCGCCCATAATGATCATAGAGCCGCTTTTCGTAGTCGCGGCCCGGCAGCGCGTGCTCGTCGTACTCCGGACCATTCTTGATGGCCTCCCGAGAAAGGTCAACGTGCACTTTCGAATCCCTCCAGCTCACGCTGCGAATCCATTCGGGGGAGACCAGCACTTTCTTTCCCGGCCACCAGTTGCGAGTATCGATCACCAGATACCGGATGGTCCAACTTTCATCGTCGATCAGGAAGTCCTTCACATGGCCAATATCACCATCCAAAGCTTCGATATAATAATTGGTTACTTCTTTGGTGCTGCGGAGATGGACGTCATTTTGCTGTCGTTTGGCCGCGTCTAATTCTTTTTCCACAGTGCTGGGACGGGCCGGAGAGTAGGTTCCGCGATATCCCGGTGGGTAGGTCGCTGGGCCCCACAAGTACGGTCCGCCCCAATAATATGGATAGCCGTAATAGTCGGAGTAAACCATTTCATGCTGCCGCGATACCGGTTTATCCGTATCGATGCCGGGACTATTTTCCACCCGCTCTTTGTTCATATTCACGGGCAATTTTTGGGACTCCCAATCTACAGTGCCGAGCGCCAGCGGCGAGATGAGAACTCTGCGTCCCATGAGCCAACTGCCCGTGTCGGCGATAAGATATCGGATGGTCCAGTTGTCATCATCAAAGTAGAATTCGGCCACGGAACCAAC
>JBOHVN010000096.1:0-5793 GCA_050735675.1 Binatia bacterium
CGCCGCCGGCTGGCACCTGGCACCAGCACTACAATACCGGCACGGAGCCCTGCAAATTCGTCGCGCTCCACGCCAATACGGCGGTGCAGAAAGAAGAGAAAGGCATCGAACAAATCGAGTTCGAGGACGAAGACGATTCCATGCGCAAAATGTACGCGGAAGAATGCGCGAAAAACGGCGTCAAGGTGGATATGGGTTAGATGTCTCGGGCGAAGAAAGGTGCAGCTTGAGACAGGAACCGGAGGTCTAATGAACAAATTCAGATGGACGGCGTCGTTCTTCATTGGTTTATTGGTTTGGGGTGGCTTTTTCAGATACCTCGGAGCCGGCAGCGCATTCGCCGCGTCTGCTCCCTCCAGTCCGGCGACGAAAGCCGAGTCGATCGACGAGCTTTATGAAAAAGCTAAAAAAGAGGGCGGACAGCTGACGCTTTACATTGCCATGTCGGCCCGCTCAGAGGAAATCATACTACCGATTTTCAAGAAAAAGTTCCCTGCTATTCAGATCAATCACATCGATGCTACCTCCGATAAGTTGGTCGCGCGCGTGCTCGCGGAACAACGGGGCGGCAGAGTCATCGGCGACGTGTTCGGTGGCACGCCAGGCTATCTGGCTCAAATGACAGAGCAGAAACTGCTGGCGCCGCTCGCGATACCTGAGGCTGCCGCTTATCCAACCATGCTCAAGGGAGCGGAGTGGGTCGCCACCGATACGCAATTTTTCATCGCCGGCTGGAACACGGGTCTTGTTAAGAAGGGCGAGGAGCCCAAGCAGTTCGAAGATTTCGCCGATTCGAAATGGAAAGGAAAAATGATCGCGGAGCCGCGTGATTTCCAGCTTCTGATGGGGCTTGCCAAGAGAAAATACAAGAGCGATGAAAGGGCGGTCGAGCTGCTAAAAAAGATCGCAGCCAACAGCGTCGAATTTCACAAGGGTCATTCGCAGCTAGCCGAACTCTTGGTAGCGGGCCAGGCGCCGGTTTGCCTCACCTGTTATTCGCACCATTTCCCGCCGCGGATCAAAAAAGGCGCCCCCGTTCAAGCCTTATTAAGCGAAGGCGTCGGCGAGGTCGGCGGCAGCGTGGCTATTTTGAGAGGCGCGCCGCATCCGAACGCGGCTTTGCTCTGGGCGCGATGGGCAGTCAGCCAAGAAGGGCAGAGAGCCTACGCGCAGGCCGGTGAGACGCCGGCCCATCCCAACGTGGAGCCGATGGAAAAGACCCGGCCCGCAACCGTCTACATGCTCACCGCAGACGAGGTTAAAGAATTTCCCAAATACGAAAAGATGTGGAAGGAGATCTTCCAGCTCAGATAGATAGTATCTCGATCCAGACGTCCGCTAAATGAATATCATCCTAAACATTGGGATCAACTTAAACCTTTAGTCCCGTCAACATGAGCCACAGGCGAAGGATCTGCTTTAGTCCAGGAGTGCCCCCTCCGCCCAGGGTCGCGGAATTTTCAAAACTAGGCTAGAAAGGTAAAATCATGCCCACGCCTTTCTCCAAGGCGGAACGATAGACGTAGTTCGCTAGGGCGATGTCTTGATTGACCAATCCGATGGCGCGGACGAAGATGCGTTCGCGCTCGGACTCACGCGCAGGTTTTTTGCCTGAGAGCAGTTCCGGCAGCTCCGCATAGAGATCCTTTTCGCTCAAATAGTTTTCTTTTAGCATGCGCTGCATGTCTGATTTGTTCTTGCAGTGCAGCCAACTGTCGACCACGAACTTGTCGGCCTTTTTGTAAACCTCGCTGTCCATTTCTTGGTGTTTGCCGATGGAGTAAACCGTGATGCCTTCATGGAGCCAGCCGTCTTTGACGAATGGCCTGGAGGTTGTCGTGGCGGAAACCACCAAGTCGGCGCCTTGCAAGGCTTCTTCCGTCGATTCAACGGCTCGAATATTGAGCCCATATTCGCTGCCGACTTCTTTAGCGTAATTGTGGCGCGACTCAGGCGTCCGCGACGTGACGCGAATTTCTTTAAAGGCGAAAGCCTTCGCCATCACCGGCACGACGGCGCGCGCCGTGTCGCCCGCTCCGAGCATGGCCATGGTGGCGGCGCCGTTGCGCGCGAGGACGCGCATGGCGACCGTAGCCGCCGCAGCCGTGCGCACGGCGTGACACCAGTCTTCATCCATGACGGAGCGGACCTCCCCGCCGTCTCGGTCGCTGAGAATCAGAATTCTTCGCGGGCCGCGCGGCGGACGCGACACATCGCGGCTGCCGCCGGCGGCCTTGATGGATCGAATACGAAATCCAGAGACCCGCTCAGTCGAAAGCGCGCAGCCGGTAACCCACGACTGCCACCCTTGTTCCGGCTTGATCGCGAGATCTTCCGGCATCGACCAGATGACGCGCCCTTCGCTATGATCGCGCAGCGCTTGCTCGGTGATTTCGATGGCGCGGCCGAGGTCGAGGACCTTTTTTACGTCCTCGTTGGAGAGATAGAGAATGCCCCTGGCATTCATGGCTATTGAACGATACTCAAGTCGCGACAGCCGGACGTCAAAAACTCGGGACTTTTTTCGGTTATGAGCACGTCTTCTTCGAGATGAACCGCGCTCTTTTCCGAGCGCACCTTGGGTTCGAGAGCGAGAACCATCCCTGGACGATAGAGTTCGGTTTCTACTTCATTGAGCGACGGTGGCTCCGCTCGCGACATGCCGATGCCGTGACCGATCCGTTTCGGGCCGCCGACGGCTTGATAGCCGCGCTGGACCAATGCACGGTTGGCCACGCGCGAAACTTCGGCGATGGGCGTGCCGGGCTGCATCGACTCGAAACAAAGCTCGATGACATCGCAGGCCGTCTCATGATCTTTTTTGTGTTCGTCGGTCGGTTCGCCGAAGATCGTCATGCGCGTGACGTCGCCGTAGTAGCCTTCGTAGCAGGCGCCGAAGTCGGCGATCATGCGGTCGCCTTTGTTGTAACGGCGATCGTCGTAGCGGGTCGACGAGTTGAGCATCAAAAAACCGGGATGACGCGGGTGGGCGCCTTCCTCGATCATCGAGATGTAAAGCCGGTCAGCGACTTCGCGCCGGGTCATGCCGGGCTTCAATTGCGGTAAGCAGCGATCGTACGCTTTGACGGAAATCTCGCACGCCTTGCGCATGAAATCGATTTCCTGCGGGCTTTTGATGAGACGCATCTCGGTAAGCGCCGTGGTGCCGTCCTTGATCTGCGCTTTCGGCAAAGCTTCGGTCAGCCGAGATAGATAGTTGACCGGAAAACCAAGACGTTGATCGTCGCCGAGCTCGAATCCCAGCTTGGATTCGCCGAGGCCCATTTCCTTGAGACAACCACCGATCATCTCTTCAGGAAAGGGCACGTCCGTGTACGCACGCACCTCCCCTACCCAGGGCAGGGCCTTGGCTTTCGTTTTGTCATTGCCATAAACGAGCAGAAGCGGCTTGCCGGATTTCGGTAAAATGCAGATCTGCGGGCGCTGGATGTGATCGAGCTGATAACTGATGAGACCGCTGAAGTACCAATAGTTGTTCTTCTCCGACACGACTAAGGCATCGAGGCCGTCACGATCCATCAGCGCTTGGGCGCGTGCATAGCGATTCAAATATTCTTTGTCGGCGAATGGTGCTTCGGTTGCCATTCCGGTCTCCTTCGGTCGTTGCGGATTGTTTAACTCGCGATGGCCTTTCTGCCTTCCAATCTCTTAATCCTACCCACGTAGTCCAACGCTTCGGCGAGTTGGATCACCGAGGCGTACTTGGCGTTCATCTCGAAGAGATTGACCAGGTGCGAGGTGCGCGAGCGGTCGAAGATGCATTCTTCAACCGGAAATACCGGATAACCGTAGGAATAGCCGTCGAGCACGGTGCCGCGCACGCAGCCGCAGGTGCTGGTGCCGGCAATGAGCAGACAATCGATATTTTTTCGAACCAGATAAGTGATCAAGTGCGTGCCGAAAAAGGCGCTGGCGCGCGCCTTGCGCACGATAAACTCATTGTCTCTAGGCTTGATCATCTCGGGAAATTCGACTGCGAGCTTTTCGAAGTCAGTCTTGTCGACACCGCGCTTGGTGGCGTTGCCGAAGGCCGCTTTGAAATCCGGATCGCTGGTAGAGTAGATCACCGGCACCTCGGCATCACGGCAGGTTTGGAGCAATTCCTTGATCTTAGGCAGCGCGTCCCAGGCCACCTGGCCGCAACTGGTGGGAAACTCGTCGATGGCGTCCATCACCGGCATCGGTTTCGTGCCGGTGAAGCCGGTGATCACGTCGATGATAATTAACGCCGGGTTGACGCCGAATTTCTCTTTGCCTTTGTAGCCGGCTTTCTCGTAGATTTTTCTCTCTTCCTCAGGGACGAACGCTTCCCAATCGCGCATGATCGAGTCTCCTCTGTGTTTTTGCTTGCTAAGTAATTCCTCGTGTCCGTGTAACTCTTCGGTTCATTGCCGCAAGTAAGCAGTCAGTAGTGAAGAGTAAGGAGATGGAAGGGAACCCTCACTCCTTCCTTTTAACTCCTCACGCTCTTATTTAAGGTGAGTACAGCTTATCGCCGCGCTTGGTCATGAACAAGTCCAAGGGCAATTCGGCGCCGATGCCTTTCTCCTTGGCCTTTTCGTACATTTTTCGCGCCGTGGCAGCGAACTGGATGCCCATGCCGGTGTTGTTTTTGAAAAAAGTAACTTCTTGGTCGTTCTGACGGCTGCGGCAGTTGCCGTTGACTAAATCACCCAGCTCGTGCAGGTCTTCGGCTTTGACCAGGCCGCGTTCGAGGCGATCGTGAAACTCAGCCTGCTTGTCGAGAAAAATTTGCCGTTTGTACCCTACCACGATGAGGCCGGCTTTCAGCACGGCTTCGTCGTCTAATTCCTTGCGCGGCAAGAAACCGTCGCCGCCGACGATGCTGTTCAAGTGCATGCCGTCTTCGACCCACTTGCCGTGGATAACCGGATCGACGGTATTGGTGGCGGCGGTGATGATGTCGCTGCCGCGGATTGCCTCTTCCACCGAATTGACCGGCACGATGTCGATACCAGTCTCCGCGCTCATCTCCTTGGCGAAGCGCTCACGGTTCTCTTTGGTCGGACTGTAGACTTTGACCTTGCTCAACTTTCGAACGACGGCATGGGCGGTTAATTGCGTTTTGGCTTGCTCCCCGGAACCAAGCAGCGCCATGACCTTGGCGTCTTTGCGCGCCAGATACTTGCTCGCAACGGCGCTGGTGGCGCCGACGCGCATGGTGGAAATATAGTGATCGTCCATGAGCGCGAGGATCTCGCAGGTGTCCATGTCGAAGAGCATCACGAGGCCGATGAAATCGCCGGGATAAACCCGCCGCTTGCTGCCGGCGACCTGAACTTCCTTGGAAAAGCTCGAATCGATGCGCAGCGCCATGGACTTGACCCCGGGCACGAGCCCCATAATGTTATTGAAATAATATTGGCCGCCTTCTTCCTTCCACGGAGTTCGCAATCGCGCGCGCGGCGCGTTCATCGCCTTGCCCTGGCCGAGCTCACGAAAGGCCGATTCGATAGCGTCGATTTCTTCCGCCATCGGCAGCAGGTTTTCCATTTGATCGTTCTTTAAAACTAAGACCATGTCGATTTCCCCTTTTGTTATTAGCTTGCCTACAATAGAGTGCGGCGGTGGGTCAAGGCTGGGCGGCGGGAAAATAATAGAAAGAGAATTCTCCTCATTAATTAGGGTCTTCTGCACATCGAGTGGGTAAAAATGGGATAAGAAACGGTCTGTTTACGAGGGAGAATTGACTGTTTTAATGGTCGAAAATTCTGTCATGATTCGGGGATGCGAAAATATCGACGTTTGTGG
>JBOHVN010000097.1:0-9574 GCA_050735675.1 Binatia bacterium
AGTTTTACGCGGCATGTCCTATGTGTGCCATAAGGCATACATGCCTGTCAACTAAAAAATGAAAATAAGAAAGAAAAAATTCTTTCTTTAGCAATGAGTTGCGAGTTTCGCGACAGAAACTAGCTAATATCTTTGACTAGCTCAATCAAGCTGGTTGGAAGAAAATTCGAGATACACGGAAATTCTCACGGTCAAAGCCCCGACCTTTGCATTGCATCGCATCGCTATGCATCAAATTTGCGCGGCTTGCGCAAATTATTTCACCGTCCGACCTAAGCCGCCGAATCAACAAGCAACCATCCTCTTATCTCGAAGCACATGAGCGCCATATCGGAGGAGTCAGGTGGTTCACCGCTGAGGCGCTGAGCACGCGGAGGGGGAGAGTTTAAAAGTAAAAACTCCGCGAACTCTGTGCCTCTGTGGTGATTCTGGCTTTTCCCCTTCGGTTGCGGCTCTGCCGCGCCATGGCCGTGGCGCTTAGATCGTTCGATCGTAAGCCGTAGGTCAGAGTTTCGTGTGCCGGGCAAGCCCGCGGCAGATCTCTAATCGCGACGACGACATCCGCAGCCGGTCAGCGAGCCGTGATCAGCACGACGCCGCCGACCATCAAAGCCGCGCCGAGGCCGATGCGCAGGTTCACCGTCTCGATATTGCGCAGGAAGACGGCGCTGAAGAACACGGTAAAGAGAGGCGTGGTATTGAGCAGCGGAATGATGACCGATAACTGGCCGCGGCCGAGCGCGACGAAATTGGCCACTTGGGCGGCCGCCGCAATCAGAGCGGCACACAGGAAGAACAGCAGGCCATCGCGCTCCATTCGAAGCTGAGGTGTTCTTTTAGTGCTAAAGACGAAGACGAGCAACAGAATCAGGGAGACGGTCGTAACCACCGCCACGGCAACGACGGGATCGGGAACAATCGCCAAGGCCTGCTTGCGCAGGCTTTGCGAGATCGCTGAAATCAGCGCCGCGCTGATCGGAAAGATCGTATCGATCAAACGCCATTTAGTGTCACCTGCTTGCCTGCCGGAAATCAACCAGAGGCTGCCAACGATGAGGAGGGTTCCCAGAAACACGAGCCAACCCGGCTGCTCGTGAAAAACGGTGACGGCGATGGACGTCGCAAACAGCGGTTCGATCCCGCGCAGCGGGCCGGCGCGGGCGACGCCGATGCGCGTGATGCCCTCGTAGAAAAGCGCGCGGGCGAACAGCGGCTGCATGCAGCCGCTGATTAGATAATAGATCATCGCTGGCGAGCTTAAGAACTCGAGCGAGGTGGTGGCGATGAGATAGCTCCACATGCAGGTGACGGAGACGGCGTAGCTCACCATCATCGCGGCGAAAATGTTGGATTTGCGCAGGCCGAAACGGACTAAAATCGAATCTGTCGCCCAGCCCATTGCGGAACAGATGGCGATGATTTCAGCAAATCGATGAGTCAAGTTGCGTCTCGATCCGTTGGCCACTTCAGATAAGCCGAGTGCAGCGGGATTTGCAACGGAGAGGAAGCCGAGCTCACAGTGCCGGCCGGCCGCAGGTTTTGGCTTGCACCGGACGCGGAAGCCGGCCTAAGATCGCCGTGCCAAGAAAAAAACTTCTAGGAGGAGGAGATATGGAAAAACAAGCGAAGGTCGTGCAGCTAAAAACTCAACTCGTCAAAGAGGGGCACACACGCAATATGCTCGCCGAGACCGATCTAATGACGCTCCGGATACATTGCTACGCCCCCGGCATCGGCGAAAACGCGCTGCATGCGCATACGAAAGAAGATCACGTATTCGTGGTGTTGCAGGGCACGGCGCAATTCATAACCGGACGAGACGGCAAGACGGTGGTCAACGCAGGGAAACATCACGCCGTCGTTTTGCCGGCGGGCTGCTACTATCAGTTCTGTAACTCAGGCACCGATCCGCTGGTGATGGCGCGCATCGGCGCCGGTTCGGACAAGGCGGACCAGCGGCTCAACCCCGACGGCTCGGCTATTCCCGGAAGAACTCACGAACAGGGCGCGGCGAAACCTGTGTTGATCGAAGGCGCATTTTTTGAATAGCCGTGAGCTCGTAAAATAACTTAATGGAGGGGACGAGCCCGCGCACGAGGGCGCGCGCGGACTCGTCGGGGAGAGCTTCCCGCTACGGGGAAGTTTGCAGCACAGCTTAGGCTATATCGCGCATATGGGAGAAGGTGAACTGCAGTTTTCTCAACTCGGCGTTCAACCAGCGCTGGCGAGCGCGGTGGCGTGATAGGTGCCGGTCGAGAAGCGATCGCGGGTAAAGCTTGGCGCCGCACTTTTCACATTGAGCTGCTCGCAGGTGTCTTCTATCGATTGAAATAATCTTTGAGTCATCGCCAGAATTCGCTTGCATGTCCTTCCTCCTCTGCGTGTCGAAAGGTGAAGCAGCAATCAGCATGCCAGCTCGTCTAGCTGGTTTTGGAAGCGCTTTACCGGGGATTCTTCCCGGCTAGGAAACTGAAACCACCCGGTGTTTGTCAGGCACAAAGTGTCACGGTCGTGTCACGGCTGACAGCGCAGAGCATATCGCGGGCATTCCAAGCAGCCTAATGTTCGCGGAAAACTTTCACGAAGCGCCAAGGCAAAGCGAGACTCTCCCGGCGGCTGAGCGCCTTTTGCGAAGCGTTGAAATTCTCGACCTCCAGTTGCGCGCCAGTGAGCGTAAAGTTTGTTTACAATTATTATTTCAAAGCCAAAATCGGCAGCCGTAACGCCTAATGAACTACCCCGCAGCAAGCTGCTGGGTATCGAATCTCAGTGATATTTCCCCCGAAAGTTATCACCCCGAAGGTTTTTATCGGGGTCCAGTCTGAGTTCGCCTGTGGTGAGCCCCAGTCGAACCACCGCTAAATGCATGCGGGAATAACAGACTAAGGATCCAACATTACGCAGCAAGCTGCGCGGCCTTTTCCGTCTTGGCGCGTGGAAACATCCAGCTTCACGCGCCGATCATCTTGCGCACCGCGCCGGCGATGCGTTCCCTTCCGGGCAAGAATCGCACCTCCAGCGCCGGACTGGCGGGAACGGGCGCGAATGGCGCGGCGATGCGGACGATGGGGCTGTCGAGATAATAGAAAATTTTTTGCTGAACACGTGCGATGATTTCAGCCCCGATGCCGCTCTGCTCGACGGCTTCGTGGACGACCAGCAAGCGGCTGGTTTTCTTAACCGAATCCGCAATCGTTTCGATATCCAGGGGCGAGACCGTGCGCGGATCGATCACTTCGACCGAGACGCCTTGAGCCGCTAAATCATCGGCGGCGGCCAAAGCCGCGCCGACCATGCTCGAGAGCGCGACGATCGTCGCCTGATCGCCTTGGCGCAGCAATTTCGCTTGGCCGATCGGGACGGTTTGTTGGTCATCCGAGACTTGGCCTTTCGACGAGTAAAGCCCGCGATGCTCGATGAAGACGACCGGGTTATCGTCGCGGATTGCCGCTTTCAGCAAACCCTTGGCATCCGCAGGATTCGCCGGCATGACCACTTTCAATCCGGGGACATGCGCGAGCCAGGCTTCGAGGCTCTGGGAATGATGCGCACCCATGGCGCCGCTAATGCCGCATTGAACTCTGACCGTGAGCGGGACTATAAGTTGTCCGCCGGACATGTAATGCAGCTTCGCCGCGTGGTTGACGAGCTGGTCCATCGCCAAAGTGATGAAGTCGATGAACATGATTTCCACCACCGGCCGGAGCCCCGCCGTCGCCGCGCCGATGGCAAGGCCCATGACGGTGCCTTCGCTGATCGGGGTGTTGACCACACGATTGGCGCCGAACTCGTCTGCAAGTCCTTGGGTGACACCGAAGGGCCCGCCTAGGGCGACGTCTTCGCCGAAGACGTAAACCGACGAATCACGGCGCATTTCCTCGGCGAGAGCCGAGCGTATGGCATCTAGGAAAGTCCGTTCGGGCATAAGCGCTTTGGTTCCAAACGTTTCAATCGTTCAAATGGTTCAAACAGTTCAAGAACAGGCCGTGCTAAACAGGACTGCTGTTTGTTTTCTGGTGCCCTCGAAGACCTGAGCGTCATTTGGCGGTAACTTGAGTCGCGACCGCTTCGTTGGCGGGCCATGGGGAAGCGAACGAAAACTCGGCGGCCCTTTCGACCAACTCGCGGGCTTCCCGCTCAATTGCCGCGAGATCTTTGTCGGTAATGGCTTTCTTGCTCTTCAGCGCGCGGGCGGCGCGGGCGATCGGATCTTTTTTTTTCCACCCGGCGAGTTGCGAAAGCTCGCGGTACTTTGCCGGATCGCCTTCGTAGTGGCCGCGCATCCGGTGAGTCAGGCACTCGACGAAGATCGGCCCCTTTCCGGCGCGGCATTTTTCCACGGCTTTTTGCATTGCGTCGCGCACGGCGAACAGATCGTTGCCGTCGACCGTGCTCGCGGGAATTGCATAAGTCCTGGCGTGCTGCGCAAGCCTTGCGACTTTGGTGTGGGCCGAGAGCGGCGTGAACTCGGCATAGCCGTTGTTCTCGCAGACGAAGATTACGGGTAATCGCCATAGGCTCGCGATGTTGAGGGATTCATGGAACGGCCCGGCCTGACCGGCGCCGTCTCCGAAAAAAACCACGGCGACCTGGCCTTTTTTTACTTCCTTAGAGGCGAAGGCCGCGCCGAGCGCCAACGGAATGGTCCCGCCGACGACGCCGGTGGCGGTGATAAAGCCCGCTTGCTTGGCGACGATATGCATCGAGCCGCCTTTGCCGCCGCAGTAGCCGCTGGCGCGCCCGGCGATCTCCGCCATCAGCCGGTTGATGTCGGCGCCTTTGGCGATGGCGTGGCCGTGCGAGCGATGGCCGCCATAGACATAGTCGTCCGCGCGCAGCAGACTGCATGCGCCGACCGCGACCGCCTCTTGGCCGATGCCTAAATGGAGCAAGCCGACGATCTGACGCTCGGCGTAAAGCGCGGAAACTTTTTCTTCGAAGGCGCGAATGAGCCACATCCGGCGCAGCAGGCCGACGAGGTCTGGAGAATTTTTCTTAACCATGGTGCGTAAAGAATTTATGGCCCGAACGGCGGCATCTCATGCGATGCGGTGAGCTACGCGGCAATGTTGATGTCGTTAAAACGAAGAAAGATTTCTCGCGGAGCTTGTCCTGGGCATAGTCGAGGGCTCGAAATGGCACCTTAAAACTTCTAAACGCGCCGAAGTGAGTTGAGCATCCAACTCAACAGAACGCGAGACTCGAGACGCTGAACTCAAAACTGGTCTTACGCCACCGCCGCCCGCACCGCTTCGATAATGCGCGACTCGGACGGGCCGATATGCGCTTCGAGCGGCGGACTGTAGGGCACGGGCACGTCGAGTGTAGACACGCGGCGGACACGGGTCTTAAGTTTATCGAAGCCGGTCTCGGCGATGCGCGCGGCGATTTCCGCCGCGACGCCGCAGCTCTGATGGGTTTCATCGGCGATCACGACTCGATGAGTCTTTTCAATCGAAGTGAGGATCGCCGCCAAATCGAAAGGCACAAGGGTGCGCGGGTCGATGACTTCCACATCGATGCTTTCCTTGGCGAGCTTGGCTGCGGCCTGGAGACCCACCTGCACGGTGTACGATGTCGCGATCAGAGTGACGTCGCCGCCTTGGCGCTTCACATCCGCGACGCCGAAAGGAATCGGTTTGTCGTTCTCGGGAACTTCGCCGCGAGTGTCCAGAAGCCTGGTGTGATCGACGAAGATCGTCGGGTTCTCGGTGGACACCGCGGTCTTGAGCAAACCTTTGACATCGCGCGGCGAAGACGGAATCGCGATCTCCAAACCCGGGCAATTCCACAGCATCGCTTGCGGGCTGCCGGAGTGCTGCGCCGCGCCGCCGCCGCGCAAACCGTGAAAAAGATGAAACACCACCGGCACGCGGGTCTGGCCGCCGGACATGGAATAAGCGTTAGCCGCTTCGTTGGCGACCTGCGGCCAGGCTTCGAAGATGAAGCTCCCGGTGCTCAAATCGACGATCGGCCTCAGTCCGGCCATCGCCGCGCCGGTGGCGAGGCCGCAAAAACCGAGCTCGGAGATCGGCGGCGAGATCATGCGCTCGCCATACTTCCTCTTGAGATTTTGATAGACCTGGCGGTGCGGGCTCAAACTTAGAAACGTCCCGTTGATCAGATGAACTCTCCGATCCGCCGCCATGATTTCTTCGAGCGCTTCGAATTTGGCTTCGTAATAAGCAAGTTCTCTCATAGAAAGCTCTCAAGCGAAATAATCTCTTTCGGCTTCTTCAGGTTTCGGGTAAGGACTGTTGACGGCGAACTCCACCGCGGCGGCAATCTCGGCCTTGACCTGGATCTCGATGGCGGCGATTTCGTCTTTGGTTGCCTGCGCGGCTTCGATCAACTCGCGAATATAAATCAACAGCGGATCGCAGGAGCGATACCACTCGCGCGCCTTTCCCGGCACGCCGCTGACGTCCCAAGCGAGCGAAGTATCCGTCTGTTTCGGCACCGTGGGCCAGTTGGTCTCGCTGCCGGGATAGCGCACGGTCTGCGCTTCGACAAATTGCGGGCCTTCGCCGCCGCGGATTTTTGCCGCCGCCTCGGAAATCGTCGCGTGCACCAAGCCGGCGTCCATGCCGTCGATCTGCTGAGCCGGGACCTTGTACGCCTTCGGCAAATCGGTCAGCGGATAAGCCGCCATCGATGAGGACTGCGCCGCGGCCGCGGCTTGACCCGCGCCATACTTGCCGTTGTTCTCGCACAAAAACAGCACCGGCAATTTATACAGCGAGGCCAGGTTGAGCGCTTCCGGCGCCGCGCCTTCTTCGAGCGAACCGTCGCCGAACAGGCAAACGGTGATGCGGCCGTTTTTCTGCGCCTTGGCCGCGTAGGCCGTGCCGGTCGCCAGCGGAATGATGCCGGCGACAACCCCCGAGCTGTGGAGAAATCCCAGCGACGGGGCCACCGAGTGGAATGAGCCGCCCTTTCCTTTATTGAGTCCGTCGGCGCGGCCGAGAATTTCGGCCAACAGTTTTTTCGGCTCGGCGCCGCGAGCGAGCAGATGGCCGTGGTTTCTGTGCGTGGTGAAGAGATAGTCGTCGGAGCGCAGGCAAGCAATCGCCGGCACGCCGGTCCCCTCCTGCCCGACGTAGAGATGATAGTGCCCGCCGAACGCGCCCTTGTCGTGGAGCGGCACCAAATTCTCTTCGAAGTGGCGGATGACGAACATCCGCCGGCACAGGTCCAGCAAATTTTCGCGTGGTATTTTGGGTAACATATGGCTTGTGACTTATTTCAAAACGGCGGGGTTTGTCAACGCCAAGAAAGTCGATTGACATTGATTCGACCGCGGGACTAAATGCCAATGTAAATCGTTTCGTGCGCGGAGGTCTATCGTTGATTGCAAAAAGCATGCTGCTGGCCTTGTTGATCGCGAACTTTTTGCTCGCCCCGCCGATTAAAAGCTCTACGAAAAATAGTTCCAGCCCATGAAGGTCAGAATCGGCATCGCCGTCGGGCAGTGGCCAAAAAAAACCATCGTTTCCGACGCCATCCTCGAACTGGTCGACTATTTCGAATCGCTGGATATCGATTCGCTCTGGGTGAGCGAACGGCTGGTTTCCGCCGGACTCATTCTCGAGCCCGTCACATTTCTTTCCTACGTCGCCGGACGCCTGCGCAGAATGAAGCTCGGTACCAGCACGCTGGTGCTGCCGGCGCGCCATCCCGTCATTCTCGCCAAGGAACTCGCCACGATCGATTTTCTTTCGCAGGGACGGCTGTTCCCCGCCTTTGGACTTGGCGGTGAAGATTCCAAAGATTTACCGGCCGTCGGCGTGAGCAAGAAGGAGCGCGCAGCCCGCGCCGACGAGGCGATCGTGCTCATGCGCCGGCTTTGGACGGAAGAGAGCGTCACCTTCGAAGGAAAATTTTTTTCCGTTCAAGACGTCACGATCATGCCGCGTCCCTGGCAGAAAGATGGTCTGCCGATCTGGATTGGCGGGCGCAGCCAAGCCGCTATGCGGCGCACCGGGCGGTTGGGCGATGGCTGGTTGGTTTCTTCGGTATCGCCGGCCGAAGTCGAAGCCGGCATTGCGTCGATTCGCGCCTACGCCGCCGGCGCGGGCCGGGAAGTTCCACAGGATCACTACGGCGTGATGGTTCCATTTTGCTTCGCCACCGACTCCGACAAAGCGTTGCAGATTGCGGGCGGCTCGATCCGGCCGCGCTCTGATTTGCCGGTTGCCGCCTTCACCGCATTCGGCACTCCCGACCAGGTGCGCGCTAAAGTCCAAGCCTACATCGCCGCCGGCGCGACCAAGTTCATTATGCGCCCCTGCGCTCCATTCGAAAACTGGCGCGAGCAAGTCGCGATTCTTTCCCGCGAAGTGATTCGACCGCTGCAAACACCGGCGGACGACTAGCAGATTGCTGAAAAACTCATGGGCTGTTGGAGTATTGGGTTTCAATCCATTACTCCAGTACTCCAAACGTCTATTTTGTAGCGAGGCGATTGAGCGCAACGAAGGCAGCGTGCCAGCGCGCCGTATCGCTTTTCGGCCCTGAAGATTGACACCACCTCGGTTAACACGTAGGGTGAAGCTCCTACTTCAGTAAAAGGCCTTCTGAAAGAGGATGCCCCAAGGTTTGAAGGCTTCTAATCAGTCTCTCTCCTTGCGAACAATACGTTTGCCCTATTCAGTAACCGAAGGGCGGCTGCAGGAAATCTTTTCAGCGCACGGCTCCGTCGAATCAGCGGACCTGATCTCGGATAAGTTTACCGGACAGTCGCGGGGCTTCGCCTTTATGGAAATGAGTCCGGGCGGCGAGGATTAATAGGCCACCGAGTCGCTGAACGGCACCCGGCACGAAGGGCGCACCCGGACCGTCAATGATGCCAAGCCTATGGCGCGGCGTGACAACGGCGATGGCTCGGGGCACGACAGCGGGCGCAATCGCTGGTAATCTTTTCGTCATTTAGCTAGTCATGGGGGACAACGGTCGGGTTGCCCCCATCTTTTCTCGCGCATCACCGGCTAGCTTGGGGCCGGCTTTGCCGGAAGCAGAGGCGTACTTCCGCGTTTCCAAGGTTGCTCTCCGGCAGGCACGCCGGAGTCTTTCTTACTTCGAGTTTTCCCGGCTCCGAGGACATTGGCTTACCTTGGAGGCTTTTTATTGGGCCGCAAACCAAAGGAGATTCCATGACCGAACGTGAAGCGGTTAAACAGAGCGCAGACCTGTTAAGAGGCATTATCCGCAGCATCGACAAAAAGCTCGACTACAATTTGGTAGACTCGACTCAAGAAGGGAGATTCTGCCTTCGGTTGGCGACACGCGGGCGGGAAGGGATTGTTTCCCTTCGGACTGACGACTTGCGGCTGGCCGTGCTGGATAACGTGCTCAAGAACGTAATCCGGCAAAAGATCAAGAGTACGCGAGACCATTTGCTTTCTAACTATGTTCCAGACGTCATGGGCAAAAGAGTCGCGAAGTTGCTGAATAAGGCTGGCGGTGGCAAGGACGAAGCCAGGCCGTCCTTTTTTAGACGCCCGCAGGGTAGAAGATAACAGGCTCTTGTCGACTCGGTCGTCAATGACTTCGCGCACGTGGGCACGCAGGCGAA
>JBOHVN010000098.1:0-23568 GCA_050735675.1 Binatia bacterium
GCACGTCTGTTGCCGAACTCTGCCAGCAAATTGTCGGTGGTGAACCACAGCGGAGCTGGAGACGTTCCGATCGTGGCGCCGTAACTGCTCCACGCCCACCGGCGGGGATGCCTGACCATGGCGGCCCGGACCGGATTGAGCACGATGTAGCGGCCAAGCTCCAAGAAATAGGAGTCCCGATCGACCAGGATTGCCTTGTAGCGCCCCTGGAAAAGATGGCCGCTGCGCTTGTGGCGGCGGTTGGACCATTGCGTGAACACCCCGTTTAGTTGTCTCATCCCTTTGGCCAGATTCCCTTCAGGGGTTTCGATCATGAGATGATAATGATTCCCCATCAAGCAGTAGGCATGGCAGCGCCAGCGATACCGTGAAACCACTTCACCGAGGACATTTAAGAAAGCTCTGCGATCTTGATCGTCGTCAAAGATCGGCTCCTGACGATCGCCTCGAGAAGTCACATGATACAGTGCGCCAGAATACTCGATCCGTAACGGACGGGCCATGACCTTACCTTACAACAAAGATGGTGATGATACAATTCTAGACCTGACCCTTGGACCTCTTGCTTGGACCTGACCACTTTTCGCCTTCTGGCGAGATATGAGACGCGGGCGGAGTCGGTTTAAGATGAGCACTGTAGAGAGAAAATCTGGACTTACGTCCTGTGCGCTCGGAATGTTTCAAGAAAACGATGCGTCGGACGTATGGCTTCCCCGCTGTAAGCGCCGAACCAGCCACATACCAAGAAAAAATAACACCGTGGATCCCAACGAGCCGACGACAAAGACGCTCGCGATGCCGGTCGCGTGCGCGATCAACCCGCCCATCGAGGGACCGAGAACGTTACCGAGATCGCCCGCGGCGTTGTAAATACCCGAAGCGAGACCCCGGCGCACGCGGCTCTCCGGAACGTCCTGCACGAGCCCTACCGCATTGGCGACAATGACGATCGCGCGCAACAATCCTGAAGCGACGTAGACCAACAGCACCGGGCCAAACCCGGTGAAGAGCGGCACGAGCATCAAAATCGCCGACTGCAGCGGCAGGCCGAAGTAGGACAAACCGCGATGGCCGATCCTGTTCACCACATGCCCGCTAATCGGCCGCGTCACGGCATTGCAACCGGCGTAGGCGGCGCGAATGATCCCGATCTGCGTCAGGCTCATGCCGACCGCCAATCCATAGAGCGAAATAAATACGCCGCTCATTTGATGCAGCAGATTGAGAAACAGGGCCACGATCACCACGGTCGCGAGCTCGGACGCTAAGAGCGCCTTGAGCGAATTTCGCGTCGTCAGCTTGACGCCTTCCTTGGGTTTCATTTTGCTTTCACCCGAGCCGTTGGGGCCGTGCAAAAGCCAGAGGAGCCCTATGGCGATCAACGAAAGCAATGCGCCCAGTTGAAAAGTCAACGCATAACCCCAGTGATCGGCGATCAGCCCACCGAAAAAATTCCCCGTCGAATAACCGATCGCCAAGCTGCCGACGTAGTAGCCCATCGCATGGTTGCGGTTTTCATCCGGCGCCAACGAATCGACGTAAAACGCCATGTAGAGTGTCGTCGCCGCGCCGTAAGTCAATCCGTTCAGCGACTGCACGATCGCAAACGTTACACTGTCGGTGGCGAAGCTGTAGAGAAAATTGGTTACGCCCATCGCCAGGATCGCAATAGAGACCAAAGCGCGCGCGCGGTTTTGCGTGTAAGCCAACCCCACCGGCAGTCGCGACGTGAGCGCAAAAACGGGCCCGAGTGAAATAAGCGTGCCGATAAGCGCGACCGGGATGTGCATATGATCAAGGTAAGGCGGAATCAAAGTCGAAGCGGAATTGCTTTGAATGGTGACCGCGACCATCGGCACCAGAAGCTTGAACGTAGAGAGTTTCATATCTCTTCCGTTATTCCTTGAATAGAATTGGAGTGCAAACGACCACCTGAAACTTAGATCTCTCACTGCGGAGATGACAGATAATTTCTCTCGGCTGGAACAGAAATCATCGAATGTCATTTCGACCGAAGGGAGAAATCTTTCTCCTGCATGTTAGACATTTGCGCCGCCTTCAGGTAAGGAAGCTCCAAAGGAGAAAAGAGAGATGAATTTGATTCGCTCGTGGATGTTCGTGCCGGGTCACCGCCAGAGAATGATCGACAAGGCGCTCGGCCTCAACGCCGACGCCATCATGCTCGACATCGAAGACGGCGTCGCGCCCAATGAAAAAGATACGGCGCGCAAGAATATCGGCGAGTCCCTCGGCCGCGAGAAAACACCGGGCTCCCCGGCGCGCTACGTGCGCATCAACGCTATCGGTCATGCGCGCATGGATGCCGACCTCGAAGCCGTCGTTCGCCCGGGATTGGCGGGCTTGGTCTGCCCTAAAGTCGACACCCCGGAAGAAGTCCGCAAGATTGATGCGATCCTGAACGACAAAGAACCGAAGAACCAGCTCGGCAAAGGCAGTGTCAGACTTTTGATCGCCGTCGAGAGCCCGAAAGGACTGCTCAACGCGCCCGCCATCGCGGCGGCCTCGCCGCGGATCGCCGGCATCATCTTCGGCGCCGAAGACTTCGGTCGCGAGATCGGCCTTCCGGCCGTACGCGAAGGCGAGGCGCGCGATCTGATCTACGCGCGCTCGGCGATTGTCATCGCCGCGGCAGCGGCGCATGTGCAGGCGGTCGACGGCGTCTGGGTCGATTTGAACGACAGCGCGGGACTCTTGGGTTTCGCCAAGCAATCCCGTCAACTGGGATTTTCCGGCATGTCGTGCATTCATCCGTCGCAGGTCGACGCGATCAACGCGACCTTCAGCCCGACCGCGGAAGAAATCGACTACTGCCGGAAAGTTTTGCAAGCGTTCGAAGAAGCCAACGCCCGCGGTGACGGGTCCATCGCCTTGGGCGGCCAACTGATCGACCGGCCGATCGTCGAACGCGCCCGCCGGACCGTGGAAATGGCCAAGTCGCTCGGTAATCTCAACTAGGCGAGCAGGCTACTGAAAAAGACTCATATGCCGATCGCCCTGAGCATTGTCGAAGGGTGCGCTCAATCGCCTCGCGACAACGTACTTCAGTGTAGGGGACGGTCGCGACCGTCCCCTACGAGTCGATTTTCGCGCTGCTCGCCTCTGAGATCTTTTTGAGCAGCCTGCAATCAGAGTTTTTTAGCAATCCGCTAGATCTCGATCTTAACGAAGCAGGAGCGTGATAATGAAAACATATTTTGCGGCAGTGTTGGCGTTAATCTGGTGCCTGACCAGCGGCGCTTCGGCGCCGGTACGAATGACCCCGGTGAAAGTCACCGACGGCGTTTACATGCTCGAGCACTCGCGCGGCTCCGGCAACTCGACCGTCATCTTCACTAACGACGGCGTCGTGGTCTTGGATTTTCATATCGACAACGCCGATCAAACCCTGGCGTTTATTCGCAAAACTACGGACAAGAAGGTCAAATATCTCATCACGTCGCACAGCGCCGGCGACCACGCATCAGGCGCTTGGCATTTCCGCGAAGATGCGCCGGCCTGGATCGCCACGAAAAACCAAGTGCATGACCTGCAAATGCAAGAGCGCGAGGAATTTCTCGAGCGTAAAAACTCCAACGAGGCGCGTTACGCGGCCTACCAAAAAGGCGAGCCGCTTCAGCCGACGATCGGCATCGACGGGCCGATGACGCTTTACTTCGGCGGCCTGACCTTTCAGATCACGCCCGAGGGCCGGGCTCACAGCACCGGTGACTTGACCGTGTATATTCCGCAAAAGCGCGTCATGCTCATGGGTGACTTGCTCGATACCGAGATCCATCCAGGCCAAGGTGAGTCCGCGGGCGTATTTTTCTCCAATGTCGCGGGTTGGATCAAAGTTTTGGATAACATCATGGCGCGCAGTCTCGCCGTCGAAACCTATATTCCCGGCCACGGCCCGGTGCATATCGGCCGCGGCGTAAAAGATCTGGAAGAGCAAAAGCGCTACTTCGTCGTCATGCGCGATGAAGTCGCCAAGATGGTTCAAGCCGGCAAAACTTTGGAACAGATCGAAAAAGAATTCAAAGTGCCGCAGGAGTTCGCCCACTACAAGCGTCCGGAGCGACTCAAGCAGTTTTACAAGCTATTCTACCACCAATTAATGGACACCGGATATTAAGCAACCCGCTAAAGACCTAAGGAGATTCGCAATGAAGCATTTGTTCGTCGTCGCAATATTTGCCTGCAGTTGGGTATCGATCGTTTCGGCGCAAAGCGCCAAGCCGATGTCGATCGAACAACTTGCCGGCTACAACAAGCCGGACCGTGAAAAGGTTTTGTACGAGGGCGCCAAAGCCGAAGGCAAGATCACCTGGTACACTTCTCTTGCCGGTAACTCGTACAAAGAATTGGCCGCGGCCTTCGAGGCAAAGTACCCCGGCGTGAAAGTCGAATCTTACCGCGCGACGCGCCAGGAATTGAGCGCAAGAGTCACGGCCGAAGCGCAGTCGAAGCGCTACATCGCCGACACTTTTGAAACGACCATTCCCTTGCTGAAGCTTCTGAAGGAGAACCAGATGCTGGTTCCGTACTACTTCCCGACGCAGGCGAAGTACCCCGAACACGTCAAAGAGAAAGCGCCGAAGGGATTGGTTTTCTGGGCTATCGATCGGGAGTCGCATATCGGTCTTGCCTACAATAAGAATCTGATAGCCGCGAACCTGGCGCCGAAAGATTACCAGGGTCTGCTGCGCGCCGAGCTCAAGGACAAGATCGCATTTGCGGGCAGCGACACCGGCGTCACGGTTGTCGGCGCCCTGCTCAAATTCAAAGGCGAGGAATTCGTCAAAAAACTCCGTGCCCAGAGCCCGGCGATGCATAACGTTTCCGGCCGGGCCCTGCTCGACCTGGTGATCTCAGGCGAAGTCGGCGTGTCGCCGACCACGTTTCGTAATCACGTCGAGGTCTCGTTGAAAGCCGGCGCGCCGATTGAGTGGCGTCCCATGGATATCGTGCCGTCCAACTCCGGGTCAACGGCGGTCTCAGCCAACGCGCCCCATCCGCATGCCGCCTTGCTCTTGGCCGACTTCATTCTCGGCGCGGGTGGCCAAAAGGTTCTCGAACGATACGAGTATGGCAATCCGGCGAAGGACTACGGTTTCAAGCGTTGGTATCCCGAACAGGGGTTAAGCGCCGAGCAGATCGACAAGCTCGAAGGAAAGTGGCGCACCACCCTGCGCGAGCTAACCAGACGCTCCTCTTAGATTGCGTGGAATCGGTTGCGCAAATTTATGTTGCACCCCCTGGGTTCCCGAATGGTTCACCGCGGAGGCACGGAGAGCGCGGAGCGGGCGTTGAAAAAAACCTCTGCGTACTCTGCGCCTCTGTGGTGAGTATATTCTTTCTTCTCTAGTTCGGTTGCCGCTGGTATGCTCTGGTTTTTCTTGCGCTTCAGGTTATAAGATGAGCCCATCATATTCGCAGGCGAGGTCCCCATGAACACCGGCTCTTACGTCAATGGCAAATGGTTTCACCCTAAATCGAGTCGTCTGGTACGCAACTTGAACCCCGCCGACCCCGATGACGTGATCGCCGAGTTTCCCGCCGCCGCGGCCGAAGATGTTCAGACAGCAATCGAACAAGCTCAAGCCGCGTCGAGAGGCTGGCGCAAAACGCCGGGCCCCGAGCGCGGCCGCGTGCTCTGGCGCGCGGCCGATATCGCGCGCCAACGCGCCGACGAGATCGCCCGTACCCTTACCCGCGAAGAAGGCAAGGTACTCAAAGAGGCCAAAGGCGAAGTGATGAAAGGCATCTCGCTGTTGGAATTTTATGCCGGCGAGGGCTTTCGCATGCACGGCAAAACTTTGCCATCCGAGGCGCGCGACACGTTTACCTACACGATTCGGCGCCCGCTTGGCGTCGTCGGGCTGATCGCGCCGTGGAACTTTCCGTGGGCGATCCCCGTGTGGAAATCCGCTCCCGCTTTGGCCGCCGGCAACTGCGTGATTTTCAAACCGGCCGAGTTGACGCCGGCAACGGCGACTTTGCTCACCGAGATCTACGCGGAAGCCGGTCTCCCGCCGGGGGTATTCAACATGCTGGTCGGCTCCGGTTCCGTTGTCGGCGAAGCGATGGTCAACTCGCCGGTGCTCAGGGCGATCTCGTTCACCGGATCTAACGAAGTGGGCGGCGCGCTCTACGCTAAGGCGGCGCAGCGCGGCGCCAAAGTGACTTGCGAGATGGGCGGCAAAAACGCCGTCATCGTCATGGCCGACGCCGATCTCGACAAAGCCGCCGTCGCGATCCACGGCGGCGCCTTTGGATCAACCGGCCAGCGCTGCACCGCGACCTCGCGCGTCATCGCGAATCCGGCAATCAGAGCTGCTCTCGTCGAACGCCTTGCAGAAGCAGCGACGAAAATAAAAGTCGGACCCGGTCTGGACGAAACCGTAGATATGGGACCGGCGGTAGATGAAAAACAATGGAAGACCGACATTGACTATATCAAGATCGGCCAAGACGAAGGGGCGCGGTTAGTTCTGGGCGGGAAGAAGCCGGAGCATCTGGGCAAGGGTTATTACGTCGAACCGACGATCTTCGATGACGTGGCGCCGAACATGCGTATCTTCAAGGAGGAGATTTTCGGCCCCGTACTGTCGGTCACGACGGCGAATAATTTGGCCGAGGCGCTGAGCTTCGCGAACGGCGTCGAGTACGGCCTCACGACATCCATCTTTACGGAAAACATCGACACGATCATGACCTTCGTCGAAGAAGTGGAAACCGGCATGGTTCACGTCAACGAGCCGACCATCGGCGGCGAAGCCCAACTTCCTTTCGGCGGGACGAAATCAACCGGCGTCGGCGAGCGCGAGATGGCGGAAGAGGGTTTGAACTTTTTTACCGAATTGAAAACCGTCTTCATCAATTACTCGGGCAAAGCCGAGCGCTTGATGATTCGCTAAACAGAAAAAGCACCAGGTTAAATAGCGTGCGTCTTGACGCGGGCGCAGCATGCTGCGCCCCTACTCTTGTCTATCGCCGAATTCACAGGTGAATCGGGAAATTGATTGCGGTGTTGCGCCGTCCGAATTGCCGGATTCCGCTTGAGGCAGGCTTTGTGAGATCGCAGTGCAGCGGAGAAAATTAATTCCCTCGCCCGCTTCGCCTGAGGCTGATCCGCCGAGGAGGATGCGGGAGAGGGTGAGGGTGATACGTAGGGGCGCAGCATGCTGCGGCCCTACTTCCCTATTCCTTTTCTAACGGCGCCGCGCCCTGCCAGTGCCCCACGTCGATAATGATGTCCTCAGGACCGACGAACTTGTCTTCGTAATAGGCCGTGCCTAGATTGAGAGTCCCGGCTTTCTTGGCACCGGCGGCTTCCAGCAAGCGAAACTGCTCTTGGTCATTTTCAGCCGAAAAACCGATGTGGTCGATGCCGGGCTGCTTCGTCAGCTCGCCGTCCGCCGTGCCAGCTCGTAGCGGCAGGACAGTAATATTCACCGAGCCGTCGCTGAGATCGATGGCGTTGTTCTTACGTTTCTGGATTAACTTCATGCCCATGGCGTCGACGAAAAACTTCGCCATCGCATCCACGTCCGTCGCCCGATAAGCGATATGTCTAATTTTAGCCATTGTACGCCTCCTTGGTGATCGCCTTTAATCCTACCATCATTTCAACGCCACTTACTCCTAAATTTGTTTGAAGTCCAGCAGGGCAACGTCGACCCTTACGCGAGACTCGAAACCGCGTCCACGCCCTATCCGCCGTAAAAAACTTTGTCGCCTAAATCGCGCATCGCCAGGATTGCATCGTCGGGGCGGCCCGACGGCTGCACCGCGACAGCGGCGTCCTTGACTTCGCCGACGAATATCGAGTGGTCGCCCTTTTCGATGGTGTCGACAAGCTGGCACTCGACGAATGCGGGCGCTCTTTCCAAGATCGGCGCGCCCAGGCTACCCTTGCGGAAGGGCTCGCCGCCGATGCTGTTGCCTTCTCGCTCCAGCGGTTTGAAAAACGTAAAAGCCTGGCCTTTCTGGTCTTTACCGAGGATATTGAGCGCAAATACTTTAGAATCTTTGATGATCGCGTGCGCGCCAGAATCGGCCTTTACCCCGACCACCACCAGCGGCGGCTGGAATGCCGTCTGGGTGACCCAATTCACCGTCGACGCGGCCACCTTGCCGTCTTTGCTCTCGGAAGTGAGGACGTAAATTCCATACGGAATCATCCGCAATGCGGTTTTCTTTGCATCAGCATCCATGATCGATCTTTCCTTTCGAAATGGTTTGCGGCTCCCTTCAAGACTCTGCTGAGGGCAGCAGCGATTCTATGGAACCGAAGTCGAATCTGCAAGCGGCGAATGGTGGTGGTTCAGTTTGATCAAGATCTCTCATGGAGTTCATCCTGAGCGCACCCGGAGAGTTCGAGATGACAATCCACTCTGACCTGTCATTCCGAGCGGAGCGAGGAAGCTTTCTCCATGGTCAAATTCATGGCGCATTCGGCATGAACGCTGCCCGGCGAATAATTAGATCGACTTCGCGGGTAAACGAAACACCAGGGTCACGTATACGTGATCCTGCAATACAAAATCACCCGCTTCGATCATCCCGAGCCCGGCGACATGCGCGCTCAATGAATGTGGATTACTGCGCGCGACGAAGGCGACGCCGGCTTCGAACTGCCCGGCCAAATCCTTTTTCTGAGCTTCGTAGAGACCGTGCAGAAGCCCTCGCCCCCGGTATTCTCTGCCAATGCAAACCGGGCCGTAGATGTAACTCTTGAAAGCACTTAGCGGCCTGCCTTCAAAGGTAAGGCGATCGTACGATTCAAGCATCTTTGCGATCACCGGCGAGCCAGTCTCGAATTCATTCCGAAACGCGCACAAGAAACCCGCCACCTGCTTGTTAACGACGGCCACCGTGGTGCCCAGGTCCTCGGCGATCCGAGCAGTTTGATCAGGGGTACATTGCGCGGAGAGAAAACCGCGCTTGCGCTCTTCTTCCGAAAGGTTCGCGATGAAGTTGGCCGACTGGAGATCCAAGATCGCCGAGTAATCTTCAGGCTGTGCGCGCCGGTATCCAATGATTGACATGGAAGTTAAATCTCCTCGCGCGTGCGTGCTCGATGGCACCTGTCAGAGGCCCACATCACCCTCGGCCTGGCAAACCGCCCACTCGGGATGAACGTCCCCCGCTGGTAGCGTTCTTAAACATCTCCGCGAAGAAACCGCCGAGCGCACCGGCGGGAATTGCTGCGACGAGTGACAGAGCCATGAACCATTGAGGCAATTCCCCGTCCGATCCCATGGCCTGAAATACGAGTCCCAGAATGATCGAGCCGATGCCCACCAAAGCGCCGTGCTTCATTTCCAGTGTTTTTGCTTTGTAAGCCGCGTAAAATCCGCCAATCATCGTTCCGAGCGAGCCGAGGAGCAGGCTCGTCATCAAACCTTCGGTCGAATTCCAGTACTCGGCAAACGCGTCCTCCGCCATCCCGCCTGGAGCGGCCAAGTCTTTGGCCACAAACAGGGAGTAGTAAGCGGTGACCAGCACTATGGTCGCGATCGTATCAAGAACTACGCCGGCAACGATCGGCCGGAACTGGATCCCGGTAAAAAAACCGCTCGGCTCGATCGGCGCCGGCGCCTTTGGTTGTTGCCGAGGATCGTATTGCATTTTTTCAGATTACCGATTTCGCTATTCTTGAACGGCGATCGCCTGGTATTCGAACAACCCTACGGACTACGCCTTTCTCCAGCGCGGCACTTTGTTGCGGTTGGGTATCCCGTCGCCCAACAACGTCCGGCCGCCCAACGGAAAATCCTTCGGCGGGACCGCTCCCAAAACCATATAGACAACGTCCTTTTTTGAGTCGTTGCCAAGCGCCCGCCAGACTTTTGGCCCGACCCGAACGACCGTTCCCTCGGGCATTTTGACGCGCTTGCCGTCGAGTATGATCGTACCGTCTCCTTGAAGCGCGATAAATACCTCTTCCTGCACTTTATGGCGATGAATGTAGGCCGCTCCCTGACCCGGTTTGCAGCGCACGAAACTAAACCCGACCCCCTTGCAACCCATGGGGCGAGAGAGGAATTCCTTCTCCTTCACTTTGCTCAAGGGCATGAATGTTTTTGAATATCCCGCTGCCATAAGATCCCCCTGGCGGATTAGCCCAATTTCGAAATTCGAAACAATTCGAAATTCTCAAGATACGATTTAGAATTCAAAACGGACATTTAAATAGAATTGATCCGGCTGAAAAGGCCGTTGCGTTCCCGGTCGCTCTTTTTCTCAGGTTGACTTGCTACCTTGCATAGGGAAAATAGCGTCACGCGGGGTAAAAAGGCAAACAATCTGACTTTATGTTTCACCGTTTTCGCTACGAAGCCGAATCTTATCCGACGTTAAGCCGCATTCCGCTCCATGTGCGCATGAAGCTGGACGTAACCGGCCTCAAGATTTCACTCAAAGATTGGCTCGCGTGCAGCTTCGAAGATCGGAGCGCGCTCTGCCACCTGCCGATCGAAGGCGCCGAGGAGAAAGAAACCTTCGCCGCCTATGTCGATTTCTTATCGCGCAGAGACAAAGGCCAGCCGGTCGAAGTTACCGATGTCCTGGACAGCGTCCTGTGGGATGAAGCGGACGTTCCCGCGCCGGTGGCGCAAAAGAGCGCATCGTGCTTCAATACTGTCACGATCGAGGAATGGCGAGGGTGGCAGTCCTATCAACGCTACGCTTTATACAAGACCGCGATATCAAAAAGCCAACCCGAGGCGTTTGCCGACGTGCTCGACGAGCTACGCGCGTCGAGCAAACTCGCCGCCGAAAATTGACGACTGATGCCTGAAGTCAAATTCAACGCTACCTGGCTCTCGCGCGCGGTCCCGTTCGGCTTGATCGGCCAGGCCAAACCGCGACACTATCGCGAAATGCTCGGCGCCATCTGGGAGAACCGAAAAGAAATTCCTTACGCTTGGAACGTGCTCAATCACGGCGTCTGCGACGGCTGCTCGCTCGGGCCATGCGGCCTGCGCGATAACGTGCTCGATGCCGTGCATCTCTGCATGACCCGCCTCAAGCTGCTCAAGTTGAATACCATGGGCGCGCTCGACTTGCCGGTGATGAGCGACGTGACGCGCTTGCGCGCCCTGCGGCCGGAACAGCTGCGCTCCCTCGGGCGCCTGGCCTATCCGATGATCCGCCGCAAAGGCGAGCGCGGGTTCTTACGCATTTCCTGGGACGAGGCGCTCGGCGGCGTCGCCAAGGGCATCCACAAGCTCGCGCCGAACGAAATGGGCTTCGCTGCCACCTCGCGCGGACTGACTAATGAAGTCTATTACGTCTTTCAAAAACTCGCGCGCGTGCTCGGCACCAACAACGTCGATCTGTGCTCGCGCTTGTGTCACGCCGCCAGTGTTTCCGGGCTGAAATCGACGCTCGGCTATGGCGCGCCGACCTGCTCGTTGTCGGATTTCATCGGCACGGATCTACTCGTCATCTTCGGGTCCGATCTTGCCAACAACCAACCGGTGACGGCGAAATACATGCACTACGCCAAGAAAGCCGGCACGCGCATCGCGGTGGTGAATCCGATGCGCGAATGCAGTCTGGAGCGCTACTGGGCGCCGTCGGTGGTGTTCGGCACTAAGTTGATGGATGATTTTTTCCAGGTGCGGGCCGGCGGCGACATTGCTTTTATCAACGGCGTGCTCAAGACCCTGATCGCCAACGATCAGATCGATCACGAGTTCATCGACAAACACACCGCGGCATTCGCCGATTTAAAAAACCGCCTCGAGCGGCAATCGTGGGAGATGCTCGAACAGCGCTCCGGGCTCGCGCGCGGCGAAATGCAAAGATTCGCCATTCTATACAGCCAGGCGCGCACGGCCATGTTCGTCTACAGCATGGGGCTCACCCAGAATGAATTCGGCGTCGACAACGTCAAAGCGGTCGTCAATCTCGCGCTTGCCCGCGGGATGTTGGGTCGAGAAAAATGCGGCATCATGCCGATGCGCGGCCATAGCGGCGCCCAGGGCGGCGGCGAATGCGGCGCCGAGCCGGATAAATTTCCCGGCGGATTTGCGGTTAACGACGACACCGCGCGACGGTTCTCCAACCTGTGGCACCACCCGGTGCCGTCCACGCCCGGGCTCAAAGCGCCGGACATGATCGAAGCCGCGCACCAAGGCAAGATTAAATTTCTCTACTCAGTCGGCGGCAATTTGCTCGAGACCACGCACGATCCGAGCTTCGTCACCGAGGCGCTCGGTCGCGTGCCCTTGCGCGTGCATCAGGACATCGTGCTGAACACTTCGATGCTGCTCGACGCCGAGGAAGCGGTCATTCTTCTGCCGGGACAAACGCGCTACGAGCAGAGAAGCGGCGGCACGTCGACCAGCACCGAGCGCAGGATTCGTTTCACGCCTGAGATCCCGGGACATCGGGTCGGCGACACATTGCCCGACTGGGAAATCCCTATTCTCATCGGCCGCAAGGCAATGCCCAATGGCGATAAGCTGTTTCCATTCAGCGACACTCAGGCGATTCGCGAAGAGATGAGCCGCGTGATGCCCATCTATCAGGGTATCGAGAAACTGACCAAGGAAGGCGACCATCTGCAATGGGGCGGGCCGCAGCTCTACCGAGAAGGCTTCACCACGATGCCCGAGAGTCGCGCGCTGTTCAGCGCTCTCGACCCGCCGACCCCCGCGTCAGCGAAGGCAAATTCTACGGAGTTCTGATGAGCCCAGAAACGAGAGTTACTGACAGACAGCTATTCCCCCGCTTCACCGAGGCCGAATATACGCGCCGCTACAATGCCATTCGCGACGCGATGCAGCAGGACAATATCGAGGCCATTCTCATCTCCGGGGCGCGCGGTTCGTCCGAGGTCGCTTACCTTTCCAACTATCTTGCGCAATCGCCATGCTGGCTGCTCTTTCCGCGGGATGGGGAAGGAACGCTCTTTATCCACTTCTTCAACCACCAGCCTTGCGCCAAGGCGCAGTCGGTCATGGACGACGTACGTTGGTACGGCCCGACGCCGCTGCCAACCATTGGCGAAGCAATCCGCAAGCGCGCGCTCAGCAAGAGCAGGATCGGCCTTGTCAGCATGCGCGGCATGGCCTACGGCCACGTGACGGAACTTCAGCGCCAATTCCCGGAAGCTGAGTTCGTCGAATTCGGGCCCCAATTCGGCCGCATTCGCCGCGTGCGCAGCGAGGAAGAATTGGTCTATCTGCGCAAGAGCGGCTATCTAACCGATCTCGCCTGCGAGGCTCTGGAAAGCAATCTGCGCCCCGGTCTGAACGAGCAAGAAGTGCTGTCGATCGTCTACGGTGCCTATATCAAACAGGGCGGCGATCCCGGCATTCATTTCATCGCCACGACGGACATGGACAACCCCGATCGCTTCGTGCCATGGCAAAAACAAACGTCACGAGTGCTTGAAAAAGGCAGCGTCGTCATCACCGAGCTAACGGTAAGCTACTGGGGATATTCGACGCAGATTCACCGCCCGTTCGCGATCGGCAAAGAGCCGTCGCCGACGTATCGCAAACTCTTCGACGCCGCGTATCAGTGTTACGAAAACGTTCGAAATGTTTGCAAACCCGGCACGACAAGCGAACAGATCGTCGCCGCTACTTCCGTCATCGAAGCAAGCGGCTTTACTTCCTATGACAGCGTCTTTCACGGCGAAGCCGGCAAATCCCCCGAGCTCGGCACCAAATCGGCGGCGCATCCTCTCGAACGCTGGACGCTCGAAGAAAACATGGTCCACGTCATCCAGCCCAACCCGATTACCCAAGACTTCAAAGCCGGTCTCCAGCTCGGCGCCGCCGTCGTCGTGAAACCGAACGGCGGCGAGCCGCTGCACAACTACCCGTTCAAATTCCCGGTGTGCGGGTGAGCGCGAGATATTGTCCCTGCCTCTTCGTGTGCGACGAAGCACGTTAACAACAAAGGCTGGACCAAACCTTCATGTTGAAAACATCAATCGGCCGTCTTCGCACGGTCGGCCTTATCGAAGGGGTTTCGTTCCTGCTGTTGTTGGGCGTAGCCATGCCGCTCAAATATTTCGCCGGCGTGCCGCAAGCGGTCACCGCCGTCGGTTGGCTGCATGGCCTGTTGTTTATCACGTTTTGTATCGCCCTGGCTCAAGCGCACCAGGAAGCGAACTGGACCGTGTGGCGAAGCGGAGGTGTCCTGATCGCCGCCCTGCTGCCGTTCGGCCCGTTTGTCATCGATCGGCGGCTGCGTGAAGAAGACAAAGCGCTTCAGAAAAATTATCGATGAAGCGAGTCTGGCGACCGCGCGCATGAAGCGGGCAGTTTTCGGTCGCGACTCCCGCGGCGCTTCCGTTCTCGATCCGAAGAAGGCTCTTCGAAATCACCGGCGCACCGACTTTGGGCGCATTGAAGCCCAAGTGATACATCCGCCTGCAGCGAAAGAGCTCCGGCACATGACGCGATTGTAATCGGACAAAAATGATGCGTATCGCTGCGCTCAACGCATCCTGCGAAAACTGACAGGTGCGCACGGCGCACCCTACGAAAACTTTCGTGTTCGTACCTTGGTGGTGAAGCTTGTTCCTGTTTGGTTGCGGCTTTGCCGCGTTAAGCAATCCGAACTATTTTCACCAGCTCACCGCATCTGGCACACCACATCCACCAGTGCCGGCTTGCCGTCTTTCACTACTTTTACCGCCTCACGCAGCGTTTTGATTAAATCCTTCGGCTCGGTGATCGGGCCGGCGCCCCAGCAGCCGTAGGTGCGCGCCATGGCGCCGAAATCGACGTTGGGGTCTTCGATACGGATGCCGACCGTCTTGTTTTCCACCGGGCGGTTGCGCACGACGGCGATGCGCTCTTGGTGTTCTTCGTCATTGAAGTACGAACGGTTGCTGCAAACGAGGGTCAGCAGCGGAATCTGGTGATGCACGGCGGTCCAGAGAGCGCTCACCGTGAAAAGCAGATCGCCGTCGGGTTGGATGTTGACGCAAAACTTTCCCGAGCCTTTGAGCGCCAACGCCGCGCCCAGCGACGCCGGCAAGCCGTAGCCCAAACCGCCCCCTTTGTACTTGCCGAGAATCTGATTGAACTTGGTCGCCGGCAGGTAGAGGTTTTCCTTACTTTGAGAACTGCCGTTGGTAAGCACCCAATCTTCGCCTTTGAGCGCCTCGTTAATCTCGCCATAGATCCGCGTCATCGACACTGGTTTATCGTCCCACTTGCTTTTGAGTTCCTTTTCCAGAGCGGCCTTTTTGTCTTCGTAGATTTTTCCCCAATCGGCGCGCCGCCTGGCAATATCATCCTTCAGGTCGGCGACTTTTTTTTCTGCCTTTAAGCGCCGCACCAGCTCGGGCAGAAACACCGACGTATCGGCGGTGATCATCAGATCCGCTTCGCGCAGTTTGTTGAAATCGGTGGCCCACGCGCGCACGAGCAGGTCATCGAGGCTCACGTTGATGATTTTGGCATTGGCCCCAATCAGTGGCGTCGCGCGGCGATTGCCTCTCTCCTGCGCTCGACGCGCGGTCGCGCCTTCCAGATCGGGAACATCGAGCGCCAAGATCAGATCGGCTTGCGGGATCACCTTGTCGCTTTGTCCGGTCAGGTTCAGCGGATTTTGCACCGGAAAATTGAACCGGCCGAACAGATCGAGCACCGGCATGGCGAGAAGCTCGGCCAATTCACCGAGCGCTTTGAACCCCACCTCTCTTCTGCCTACCCAATCGGCCAGGACCACCGGTTTCTTGGCCTCGAGCAGCCAGCGAATCGTCTTTTCGAACCCTTCTTCCGGTGCTTGCAGCGCCAGCGACGCGGGATAGCGGTCGAGCGATGGAAAGCTCACCTCGCCATCAAGTTGTTTTTCCTGCACGTCCGCATCGTAGCAAATGTAAACCGGCCCCTGGGGATCGGTGGTCGCCAAGCGATAGGCTCGGATGAACGAATCCGGCACCGCCTCGACGCTGCCCGGCTGATCGTCCCACTTGACGAAGTCGCGCACCAAGTTTCCCTGCACTAGCGCGGTATGCACCCAGTCGATCCAGGGACGGCGGTTAGCGCTATCCATGGGTCCGGTGCCGCCCAGGACGATCACCGGCAGCCGATCCGCCCAGGCATTATAAATCGCCATCGAAGCGTGCTGCAGGCCGACGATATTGTGCACCGCGGCGGCCATCGGCCTTCCCTTGGCGCGCGCGTAGCCGTGCGCCAACGCAACGCAGATCTCCTCGTGGTTGCAAAGAATAATCTCGGGCGCATGATTGCCGCCGTAATTAACCAGCGAGTCGTGCAAGCCGCGAAACGTCGCCCCCGGATTGATCGCGATGTATTCGAACTCGAAGGCTTTCAATAGATCGACGACGACATCCGAGCCCCACTCGGCGCGGGGCTTTTCTATTTTTTGCGCTTTGGCCATTTCTTGATTCCCTTTCCTCAGGACGATTTCAGTTTTCGGCGACCAACGATACGCCCACGGCACCCTGGCCCAGTCGTAAGCGTGAATCGTGATCGTGTAGGGCACGAACACGTCCCACGAACACGCGCTTTTAGACCTTCGGGATCTCCATCCCCCGCTGCACCGCCGGCCGAGCGGAGATCCCATCGTACCAGCGCTTCACGTTGGGAAAATCTTCGAGCTTCACCTGATGAATTTCGTGGCGCCAAACCCAGGGATAGGTCGCGATGTCGGCGATGGAATATTCACCGGCGAGAAACCCGCGCTGGCCCAGCTCCTTGTTGAGAACGTTGTACAACCGCAACGCTTCCTTGCGAAAGCGCTCGATGGCGAAGGGAACCTTTTCCTCTAGCCGATAAAAATAATTCGCCTGGCCGAACATCGGACCGATGCCGCCCATTTGAAACATCAGCCACTGGATGACCGTATAACGCTGGCGCAGGTCCGCGGGCCACAGCTTGCCGGATTTTTCGGCCAAATACATCAAGATTGCGCCGGATTCGAAAAGCGTGAACGGCTTGCCGCCCGGACCGTCGGTATCGACAATCGCGGGAATTTTGTTATTTGGGTTGATCGCCAGGTACTCCGGTTTCAACTGGTCGCCTTCTCTGAGATCGACCGGATGCACCTCGTACGGAAGCCCCACTTCTTCCAACATGATCGACGCTTTTTTACCATTCGGCGTGCCCCACGTGTAAAGGTGAATCATGCGACGACTCCTTTCGCCTCTCTTTGGGTTTTGATGTTATGAGTACTCATCCAAACGACGAAGATGGAAATGATCAAGCAGGCCAGCGAGATTGAAAAAGCCAGCAAGTAACTATTCGTGACGTCGAAAAGATAGCCCCCGAGCCAAGCGCCGATGGCGCCGCCAATACCGACGCTCAGTGTAAAGTAGCCGAAAATCGCGCCGAAGTTTTTGCCCTGAAACACATCGATAGAAATCGCCGAGAGGACCAATGCCCGGGAACCCTGGCCCAGCCCGTAAAAGATAGCATAGATGTAGAGCAAAAGCGGCAGAGAACTATCGCTCGTCGCCATCAAGGCAATCGTTCCGACAGCTGAAACCAACTGCACCCAGGTGTAAACGACTTCGCGCCGCATCACATCGGAAAGATAACCGAAAAGGATCCGCCCGGCGATGCTGACCACGCCCATGACGCCGAAAACCGACGCGGCAAAGATTTTCGGATAGCCGACGTCCACCGCATGCGCGACTTGATGAGTGACAATGACCTGGTTGCCCAAACTAGCGAGAACCCTTGCGGTGAAAAGCAACCAGAACGACGAATTCGTCAGCGCCTGCTTTACCGTCCATTCCGGGTCGCCATGCAGCGCGCCATGCTTTCCATGCTTTGGCCCGTGACCCTCAACGACCCCCGTCTCAGTCTGATCATGGTTCACCGGGATCAACCAAAACACCGGCGGTATGACAACCACTAAAACGAGCACCGCGAGCCCGACGTAGGCCGACGGCCAGCCCCAATGGCCGACCATAGCGGCGGTCGCCGGTACCAGCAAGAAAATACCCACGCCACCGCCGGCCCATGCGATGCCCAGCGCCGTCGCTTTTCGTTTGGCGTAGTGGCGCGAGATGATCGCCACATGCGGCACCATGCCGATGAGCGAAATCCCCGCGGCGGAAACGATACCGACCCAAAAATAAAGCGTCCACACCGACGAAATGGTCGCGCTGCAAGCCAAGCCAACGGCGAGCACCAAGCCGCCGAGGAGGAGAGTTTTGCGGCCGCCGAGCCTGTCCGTCAGCGTGCCGACCACTGGATGGAAGATCCCCTCCACCATGATCGACAGCGACAGCGCGCCGGCGGTCACAGCGCGCGACCAGCCGAACGCATCGAGCAGCGCGACGAAGAACACGCCGAAGGCGCCGTGCAAGCCGCGCCCAACGCCGATATGGATGAACCCGAGAGCAACAAGACCGTAATCTTTGATCCATGCGCCGATGAATGTCACACGTTGAGCCATTGCGCTGATGCAATGACAGACATAACGCGGGCCGCGAAGAAAGTCTATTTAACCAGGGAAATTATTTATTGCGTCGTGATGACCGGCATCAGAAACGTCGCGATTTCTCAAAGAACGGTCCGTGTACGTTCAAACAACTCACACAGCCGGAGCCGTGCTTTTGCCGCGCAGCGCCGAGCAGAACATCGCGACGAGCGCCATGACACCGCCGACGAGAAAACTGAAATTCATCGCCTGAACGAACACTGTCGGGTTGGCCGGCGTCGGCGTGGCCGTCGGGTCGCCGCTGTAAAAACGGAAAGCGGCGGTCAAAAGCAGCGTGCCCAACGATACGCCGAAAGTCGTGCCGAGTCCGAAGACGACATAAATCGCGCCGGTGGCCACACCGCGATGTTGCGGTGGCACGGAGTTGATCATCGCCGTGTGATTCGAGGTAAAAAATAGCGCCGTGGCCAATCCCCAAAGAGCGAGGACGCCGACCGCCGCCGGCCAGTGCGAGTCGGCGCTGAGAAACGATCCGAAAAATCCCGCGCTAACCAAGAACGCGATGCCCGCCGTGGCGGGCAGGCGCGGGCCCATTTTATCCACCGCCCAGCCGACCAGCGGCGAAAGCGTAACGGTGAAGATCGGCGCGCTAACGAACAGCAGACCGATGAACGACGGCGTGAAATGCAAGACGTCCTGTAGATAAAATGGCAAGACGAAGCCGATCATCACCTGTGCCACGCCTACCAGCAAAAGAGTCAGGCTGCTGAGCGAAAACATCCGAATCCGGAATAGCGAAAGATCGAGGATCGGGCTCGGCGCCGACCACTCGCGATAAAGAAATCCGGCGAAAAAGATGACAAAGCCAAGCACCAGGACGACGCGCAGCGCTGGCGCGAGCGTTTCCATGATGCGATGGTCGATGCAGGAAATCAGCGTCACGGTCGCCGCGATCAGCAGCAGCGCGCCGAGATAATCGATCGCGCCCTTCGAGTCGGCCGGTTGCGGCGGCCGGGGCGTATTTCCCTTCCAACGATTGACCAGAGTCAGCACCATGCCGGCCAGGGCGATCGGAATCAGAAAGAAAAAAATCGCGCGCCAGTGGATGTAATCGATGATCAGGCCGCCGGCGCTGGGCCCGATCAGCACGCCGGAGTGGAATGCCGTAGTCATGAAGCCCTGCGCTCGCCCCGACGATTCTTTGGGCAGTGCTTCCATCGCCAGCGCGCGCCCCTGGGATTGCGTCATGGAAGCGCCAACGCCTTGAAACAGCCGGAACATGATGAGTTGGGTGACGCTCTGCGACAGACCGCAGAGCAGCGCCCCGACGGCCGAAACTACCAATCCGAGACCGAAAAGCGTGTGGCGGCCGTAGATGTCGCCGATGCGGCCGAAGATCAGCGAAAAGCTGATCTGGGAAATCTGATAAGCGATCACCGCCCAGGCAATGCCGACGATCGTCGTCTCTAGACTATTGGCGACCGTCGGCAGCGAAACGGCAAATATCCGGCTCGCCGTTCCAGCCAAAAAATTGCCGAGCGCCGCGTTAATCAGCAGCAACCAGTTGATGCGGGACTCCATGCGATCTTGCGTCGAAGTGCGGGAAACAATCAGCGGCGGGCCAAAGCAAGTGAATACCGGTCGAACTCCTTTTTTCTACCAATGCTTGTCTATCAGCTCGAGACAAAACTCAAGCGCGGCTTCGATTTCGCGCGCAGACACTTCACTCGATGCATCCGCGCGCACGCGCGAATGATGGATTCTTTGGAGTCGCAGCGCTTCCGCGCGGCTGATCAATTTTTTCTTTAGCGCATCGACAAGCAGTGCAGGCATTGTCCGCGCCGACCAAGGCGAACGCCGCAGGCGGCCCTTCAGCCAATCCTCCACCGCCTGCTCGCACAATACGATGACATCGCGGCGCGCCAGATCGCCCGCCGACCAACCGCTCAACGCCCGGCTGAGCGTTCTGATAGCGCGTCCCTCGGCCGAATGGTGTCCTTTGACCCTTTCCTTCTCCGCCAGGTTAGCAAAAATTGCTTGCGCGTCAAAAGGCATAAATCGCTACCGTATGATCTTTGATCTTTTACCACGAAGGCCCCAGTGCGGCAGAGCCGCAACCAAAGCTGGATTTTCCACCCAAATCCTTCGCGGTGTCGGAGTTTGCCGGTTGTGTCATGCTGAACGAACGTGAAGCATCTGCTTTGCGCTTTTCCGGATTCGATGAATAAAGGAAAAAGCAGATTCTTCGTCGCGGAGTCTATCCTGAAGCGTAGCCGAAGGACTCCTCAGAATGACAGACAAGAGCAAAGCCGGGCGCGGAGTCATGAACGTTGCGGGACAGCCACAACGCCGAAACAATTAGCCCAAGCCGTGAAAACTTTCAACCATAGAGTACGAACGCCACGAAGGATTTGATTAATTGCCCTCTCAACCTTCGTGCTCTTCGTGGCCTTCGTGGTGAGTCATCTTTATTTACGATTAGCGCACGCTATTGACACGAACGTGCCCGGCTCAATATGTTAGCGCGTAAATCAAATCGGTCAGTGGAGGTTATTCATGGAACCCCTTCCCCGCGGCGCGAACTTTCAACGCGCGTTGATGCTTTGGGAAATCGGCCTGCACATCGCCGGCAACCCGAATACACCCTACTACGGCCCGCGCGACATGTGCATCGTCATCGGCAGCGGATCGAATGAAACCTTTAAACCCTGGTTGCGCATGTCCACCGGCTCGCCGATCCTGGCCCACGCCGTTTGCCGCAATGAGCTCGAAGCGGCGATGATCAATCCGTCGGGATTGCTCACGCAAGCCTACCGCGGCACGGGATTATTTTCCCAACCTCTGCCCGTTCGCATTATTGCCGTCTACCCGTCGCTCGATCATTTTGTTTACCTGATTCACCCGCGCACCGGTCTAAAATCGCTGGCCGAGATCAAAGAAAAGCAATATCCGCTGCGTCTGTCCATTCGCGAAGACGCCACCCACTCGACGCGCGTGCTGGTCGATCAAACCCTGGCCGCCTACGGCATGACGGTGAAAGACATTGAATCCTGGGGCGGCGGTTTGCAACTCAACGGCGGCCCGGGCGATGAGCGGCGCATGAAAGCGATTCGTGAAGGCACGATCGATGCGATTTTCGATGAGGGGCTGGTGCTCTGGTTCAATGAAGCGCTCGACTCAGGCATGCAGCCGGTGACCCTTGATGATTTCGCTTTCAAGTATCTCGTCGACGATCTCGGCTGGCGCAAGTACACGATCAAGCCCGGCCGCTATGCGAGCCTCAAACAGGAACACACCTGCATCGATTACAGCGGCTGGCCGATCTACACGCGCGCCTCGCTGCCCGACGAGGACGCCTACAAGATCTGCGACGCGATCGACGCACGCAAAGAGCAAATGTTCTGGGAAGATTCCTACACCGGCGTCGGCCAGCTCGGCGAAAACACCGACGCCACCCCGCGCGACGTCCCGCTCCACCCTGGCGCGGAGAAATGGTACCGCGAGCACGGGTTTAAGGTTTGAAGAAAAGCCGCTTTGGCAACGTGAGAATTCTTATTCAATCCCCAGAGACTTCATGAGCTTCAGGAGATACTTGGATTCGAGACCCAACAGCTTGGCCGCGGCGGCGCGATTTCCTTGCGTGCGGGAAAGAGCTTTCAAGATTAAAAGTTTTCTTGCTGCGTTCATGCCGTCGCGATAGGACAGATTCTCAAATAGCCCTGAGTCCTCTCCGCCGGCGATTCTGCTCGGCAGGTTTCTTAAGGTGATGTTTGGGCCAGAACTCAACACCACTGCCCGTTCAATAACGTTGGAAACCTCTCGAACGTTTCCCGGCCAGCTGTAAGCCAACAACCGCTCCCGAGCTTCGTCGGTGATGCCGGTGACAACCTTGCCAATCGCGCTGGCGTGTTTGCGTAAGAAATATTCGACTAAGATCTGCACATCTTCTTTTCGCTCTCTCAGTGGCGGGAGCTTGATGGCGACGACATTTAAGCGATGATAAAGATCTTCGCGGAACAGCCCTTCCCGCACTGCTCGCTCCAAGTCGCGGTTGGTCGCGGCGACGACTCTGACGTCCACGGCAATGGGCGTCATTCCCCCTACCCGCTCGAACTCGCGCTCCTGCAAAAATCTCAAAAGCTTTGCCTGGAGATCCTGAGAGATATCGCCGATCTCGTCAAAGAAGATGGTCCCACCCTGGGCCAATTCGACCTTGCCTCTTTTGCGCCGCTGCGCTCCAGTGAACGCTCCCGGCTCGTACCCAAACAGCTCGCTTTCCAAAAGTTCCTTGGAAAGGCCGACCGAATTTATTGCGATAAACGGCCTGTCCGATCGCTCGCTCCAATTGTGGATGGAGCGGGCGAATATCTCTTTACCCGTACCGCTTTCACCGAGAAGTAAAACGGTTGCGTTGCTGGCGGCGGTTTTTCGGGCCAAGTCGACGGCCTGCTTCATCCTGGCACTTTCACCGGCAATCAACTGATACCGTTCGCCAATTTCCTCGGAGAGGATTTCGACGCCGCGTTTTAACTTCTGCCTTTCCAGCGCTTTGCGCACGACGAGAGTGATATGCTCGGGTTTGAAGGGCCTGGTGATGAAGTCATATGCGCCCTCTTGCATTGCCTCCACAGCGCGTTCGACAGTGCCGTAAGCCGTAATCATGATCACCGGAGTATCATCTTCTCGTTTACGCAGTTCTCGAAGCACGTCCATGCCGCCCAGATCGGGCATCATGTAATCAAGAATAATGAGATCGGGCCGACCGGACTCGATTTTTCGGAGCGCCTCGCGACCATGGCTGGCAGCCATGACCGAGTAGCCCTTGTGGGTCAACTCCTGCCCTAGAATGTTTCTGTTGGACGGCTCGTCATCGACGATCAGAATCTTCTCGCTCATGGCTAATGTTCTTTTCGGCCGAACGACCCTCGACTCTATGTCGAATGTTTCCGGAAACCTCGATTCAAAGTCGACACCAAAAATTTCCCTCTCCACCACGTCTTCGTGGGGGAGAGGGTTAGGGTGAGGGGACGAATGAATGCCCTCACCCTGCCCTCTCCCGCAAAAGCGCTTATCTTTACCCGTAATCCCCCTGGCTGGGAAATGGGCGCTTTGACGGGGTGAGCTGTTGTAGAGAATGAAGCTGTTTGCAAATCAAGAAGCCGGTAGCGATGT